>NZ_JBHVMF010000029.1:0-92167 GCF_042797055.1 Streptomyces sp. NPDC057854 | reverse complement strand
GTACTGCAGGGGGGACCCTGTGGGAGAGTAGGACGCCGCCGAACAATCATTGTGGGAAAGCCCCGCACCTTCTGGTGCGGGGCTTTTCTGCGTTCCCGGGACGGTAGGGGGCGTCCAAAGGAACGGCGCCCGTCCTCCTCTTCGGAGGGCGGGCGCCGTCGTGGGGCCGGGGTCAGGAGGTCTCTGAGGCGGCCTTGATGAGTTCCACGTCCAGGGCCTCGCGGCGGATGCGCTGGTCCACGTACAGGAGGACCGAGACGCCGGCCGCGACCGGGTACGTGAGGGCGCTGCCGACGACGCCGCCGACGGCCATCACGATGAGGTACGTCCAGCTGAGGTCAGAACCCGCGGGGAGGCCGTCCAGAGCGAAGGCGACCGCCGTGAACGGGATCGTCAGCACCATCGTGAAGACCATGATGAGGAGCTGGGTCAGCAGCGTGATGCCGAAGACGCGCCACCAGACGCCGTCGACCAGCTTCGCGGAACGCTTCAGCGCCGGGACGATGCCCTGGCGCTCCAGCATCAGGGCCGGGGACGCCAGGCTGAAGCGGATCAGCAGCCAGACCACGGCCACGAAGGCCGCCGTACCGCCGAAGAACGCCAGCGTCGCGCCGCCCGCGCCGCCCAGGAGCAGGCCCGGGAGCATCGCCACGAACGCGAGGGCGCCCGCGCCCAGCGGCAGCGCCAGGGACAGGAGCAGCAGCTGCGGCAGCCGGGGGCCGGCCTCCCGCCACGCCTCCCCGAGCGTCACCGGACGGCCCAGGATCGCACGGCTCACCACGATCGTCAGCAGGGCGCTGACGAGGACCGACGCGCCCACGGAGAGCAGCATCGTCGGCACCAGCTCGGTGAAGGACGCCCGGAGGTACCCGGACAGCGCCTCCAGCTGCTCCGCCGGACTGGCGTCCGCGTGCAGGGCCGGCGGCTCCGTCGCCAGATAGCGCTGCACGAACACCAGGGCGGTCTGGGTGGCCACGGCCACCGGCACCGTCACCGACAGCACCGTCCGCCAGTGGCGGCGGAGAATCGTCACCGCGGCGTCCAGGATCTCGCCCACGCCCAGCGGGCGCAGCGGGATCACCCCCGGCTTCGGGGCCGGCGGGCCGCCGCGGCCGCGCTGCGGAGGCGTACCCCAGGCGCGGCCGGGGGCCGGCGGGCGGGAGCCGCCCGGAGTCGGTGGGGTCCAGCGGCCGGCGGGCGGCTGCTCCTCGGACCACTGGGGAGCGGAGTCCTTCGGCTCCGGCGGCTCGGGCTGCCCGGGGATCACGGGGCCGTCCTGGCCGTCGGAAGGGGCGGATCCGGGCGAGTTCCGGCCCGGAGAGTCGTTCACGGTCGTCCACCTCGGCGGATTGGGTCGCGGTGCCGGTCGGCGAACCGGCTCGGTCACGGCGGCCGTCCCACGGTCGGGCGGCGGGCCGGCTGCCATCGTGTCATGCGGGACCCCGGCGCGGACCTGGCCGGAACCCCCCTTCGTACAGGAGCACGAAGGTGGTGCCGGAACGTGGGCGTTCCGGCCCGCGCGGGGTACGGTTCTCGGCGACCGCGGGGGCACGGGGGGTGCAGTCGTTACTGGCGGCGGGACGCGCGGACACACGGAGTCAGGGGGCTCCTCCGAAGCGTCGTCGCAGGTCAGTGAGGTATCTCACCAGCCGCCTTGAGACTGATACGGAAATGGGATGATGTCGATATGAAGGGACGCGTTCTCGTCGTCGACGACGACACCGCACTGGCCGAGATGCTCGGGATCGTGCTCAAGGGTGAAGGGTTCGAGCCGTCGTTCGTCGCGGACGGCGACAAGGCTCTCGCCGCATTCCGGGAGGCCAAGCCGGACCTGGTGCTGCTGGACCTCATGCTGCCCGGACGGGACGGCATCGAGGTGTGCCGGCTCATCAGGGCCGAGTCCGGTGTGCCCATCGTGATGCTGACGGCGAAGAGCGACACCGTCGACGTCGTCGTCGGGCTGGAGTCCGGCGCCGACGACTACATCGTCAAGCCGTTCAAGCCGAAGGAGCTCGTCGCCCGCATCCGGGCGCGGCTGCGCCGCTCCGAGGAGCCCGCGCCGGAACAGCTCACCATCGGCGACCTCGTCATCGACGTCGCCGGGCACTCCGTGAAGCGGGACGGGCAGTCGATCGCGCTGACGCCCCTGGAGTTCGACCTCCTCGTGGCGCTGGCCCGCAAGCCGTGGCAGGTGTTCACCCGCGAGGTGCTCCTGGAGCAGGTCTGGGGCTACCGGCACGCCGCCGACACCCGGCTCGTCAACGTGCACGTCCAGCGGCTCCGGTCGAAGGTCGAGAAGGACCCCGAGCGCCCCGAGATCGTGGTGACCGTCCGGGGCGTCGGCTACAAGGCGGGACCGAGCTGACATGAACAAGGGCAGTGCTGCTCCGGAGTCCCCTGACCCCGGGGGCCGTACGGGGCGGGCTGCCGGACCGGGGCGGGGGGGCCCGCGTACCGGCCGCCTCACGGGCGCCGAACGGCTCCTCCAGGACGGGACGCCGGGAGGCAGGTTCTTCCGGATCGTCGCCCGGCTCGTGCGCCGGCCGCTGCTGCCCGCCGTACGCCTGTGGCGGCGCAACATCCAGCTGCGGGTCGTCGCCGGCACCCTCCTGATGTCCCTCGGCGTGGTGCTGCTGCTGGGCCTGGTCGTCATCGGGCAGGTCCGCAACGGTCTCCTCGAGACCAAGGAGAAGGCCGCCCAGATCCAGGCCGCCGGCGGATTCTCCGCCGCGCAGGACCGGGCCGCCACCACCCCGCCGACCCCCGGCCAGGACGGCGTACGCGCCGGAGCGTCGGTGAACTGGCGCTCCACGCTCGTGGAGCAGCTCGCCAGCGGTGGCCAGAACGCGTTCAACGTGGTGGCGCTCTCGCTGGACTCCAGCGACACCGCGAGCCGCGGCGCCCGCGCCTCCGGCGAGGTCGACCCCACGCGGTCCGTCCCGCTCGCCCTGCGGCACTCGGTGGCGCAGGGCAACACCCCGTTCCAGAAGTTCGGGCGCATCCACTACACCAGCGACAAGCCGTCCGAGCCGGGGCTCGTGATCGGCAAACGGCTCAACGACGCCGAGGGCAAGCAGTACGAGCTGTACTACCTCTTCCCGCTCACCCAGGAGGAGGACTCCCTCGACCTCGTCAAGACGACCCTGGCGACCGCCGGGCTCTTCGTCGTCGTGCTGCTCGGAGCCATCTCCTGGTTCGTGGTGCGGCAGGTCGTCACCCCCGTACGCATGGCCGCCGGGATCGCCGAACGGCTCTCCGCCGGCCGCCTCCAGGAACGGATGAAGGTCACCGGCGAGGACGACATCGCGCGCCTCGGCGAGGCGTTCAACAAGATGGCGTCCAACCTCCAGCTGAAGATCCAGCAGCTGGAGGAGCTGTCGCGGATGCAGCGGCGGTTCGTCTCCGACGTCTCCCACGAACTGCGGACCCCGCTCACCACCGTCCGGATGGCGGCCGACGTCATCCACGAGGCCCGCGCCGACTTCGACCCCGTCACCGCGCGGTCCGCGGAACTCCTCGGCGACCAGCTCGACCGCTTCGAGTCGCTGCTCTCCGACCTGCTGGAGATCAGCCGCTTCGACGCCGGCGCCGCCGCCCTGGAGGCCGAACCGATCGACCTGCGGCAGGTCGTACGCCGGGTCATCGGCGGCGCCGAGCCGCTGGCCGAACGGAAGGGCACCCGGATCGTCGTCGTCGGCGACGAGCAGCCCGTGGTCGCCGAGGCGGACGCCCGCCGCGTCGAGCGCGTGCTGCGGAACCTCGTCGTCAACGCCGTCGAGCACGGCGAGGGCCGCGACGTCGTCGTGAAGCTCGCCGCGGCCGGCGGGGCCGTCGCCGTCGCCGTACGCGACTACGGCGTCGGACTGAAGCCGGGCGAGGCCACCCGGGTCTTCAACCGCTTCTGGCGGGCCGACCCGGCACGCGCGCGTACCACCGGCGGCACCGGCCTCGGCCTGTCCATCGCCGTCGAGGACGCACGGCTGCACGGCGGCTGGCTCCAGGCGTGGGGCGAACCCGGCGGCGGCTCCCAGTTCCGGCTGACGCTGCCCCGGACCGCCGACGAGCCGCTGCGGGGCTCCCCGATACCACTGGAGCCTGACGACTCGCGGCGCAACCGGGAACAGGCCGCCGGCGGCCGGACCGCGACCGTACCGGCCCAGCCGGCCGGCGAACGGCCCGCGCTGCCCGTGCCGCCCCGGATCCCGGCCCCGCCGGCGGCCGTCGACCCGGCGGCGCTGCCCGGCAGCGGCGCCCGGGTGGTCGCCCGCACGGCGGCGGACACGGAAACCGGCCACGGCACGGGCCCGGGCACGGAGGGGAACGCGGAGCGGGAGGACGGCACACGTGAGCGCTGACGCGCGACGGCGGACGGGGCGGGGACGGCACGGGCGGACGCTGGTGCTCACCGTCTGCGGCGGGCTCCTGGCGGCGGGCTGCGCCACCATGCCCGACAGCGGCGAAGTCCAGGCGGTCCGGGGCGCCAACCCCGGCGACTCGCAGGTGCGGGTCTACGCCGTCGCCCCCCGCGACAACGCCAACCCGGACGACATCGTCGACGGCTTCCTGGAGGCCATGACCAGTGACGACCCCGGCTTCTCGACCGCCCGCAAGTACCTGACCGAGCGGGCCGCCGCGACCTGGAAGCCCGAGCAGAGCATCACCGTGCTCGCCACCGCGCCCGACCGCCGCCCCGCCGACCGCAACGCGGACCCCGAGACCCACGGGCGCGCGTACCCGATCTCCGGCCGGATGATCGCGACGGTCGACGGCCGGCGCACCTACCGGGCGACCAGCCCCACCGAGTACGCGCAGGCCATCCACGTCGTCCAGGAACCCGCCGCCAACGGCAAGGACAAGGAGTGGCGGATCGACAGCCTGCCCTCCGGGCTGGTCCTCGGCGAGGCCGACTTCCTGCGGAACTACCGCTCCGTCAACAAGTACTACTTCGCGTCCGGGGAGGACCTGCTCGTCGCCGACCCCGTCTACATCCGGCAGCGGCAGGACCCCGTCACCCGGATGGACCCGGTGACGCAGACCGTGAAGGCGCTCCTGGAGGGGCCGACGCACTGGCTGCGGCAGGTCGTCGACTCGCCCTTCCCGTCCGGCACCGGGCTGCGCAAGGGCGTCACCACCCTGACCACCGACGACCAGTCGACGCTCCGGGTGCCGCTCGACGTGAAGTCCGACCGGTTCGGCGGCGAGGTGTGCCGCAGGCTCGCGGCGCAGCTCCTGGTCACGCTCGGCGACCTGCCGTCCGTACGGGTCGACCAGGTGGAGCTCCAGGACGTGAACGGCGACGCCGTGTGCCGGCTCGGGAAGGGGCAGGCGGCCGACTTCCAGGCCGTCAGGGACACCGGACACGCCGAGATCCCGTACTTCCTCGACGAGGCCGGACGCATGCTGGCGCTCGGCCCGGCCGCGAAGGACGCCGCCCCGCCGGACCCGGCGCCGGTGCCGGGCCCGCTCGGCAAGGGCGACGTGCCGCTCGGCTCCGTCGCCGTCACCCGCGACGGGACCCGCGCGGCCGGAGTGTCCCGGGACGGCTCCTCGCTCCACGTGTCGTCGATCACCGCCGAGCAGGAACCGCACCCGCCCGTGTTCAAGAGCGCCGCCGCCCCCACGGCACGGCAGGAGGACCGGCTCTCGCAGCCCAGCTGGGACGGGCGCGGCGACCTGTGGATCGCCGACCGGGCCCGCGGCCACCAGCGGCTGGTCGTCGTACCCGACGGCACCGGCAAGTGGATCGAGGTCCGCACGCCGTGGCTGACGGAGGACACCCGCGTCGAATCGCTGCGCGTCTCGGCGGACGGCGTGCGGATGGCGCTGCTCATCACCCGCGACGGGCGGACCACGCTCCAGATCGGCCGGATCGAACGGGAGGACGGCGCCGACGCGGAGATCGTGTCCGTCGTGGAGCTCCAGGACGCCGCGCCGCGCATGGAGTCCGTGTCCTCGGTCTCCTGGGCCGGCCCGAGCCGGCTCGTCGTCGTCGGCCGCGAGGCCGGCGGCGTCCAGCAGATCCGCTACCTCCAGACCGACGGCTCCACCTCCGCGAGCTCGGTGCTGCCGGGCCTCAACGGGGTCCTGGCGGTGACCGCGCCGTACCAGGAGAACGCGCCGCTGATCGCCGCCTCCGGCAACGACGGCATCGTGCGGCTGATGCCGGGGGCGAACTGGCAGCCGGTGGTCAAGTCGGGGACCGGGCCTGTCTATCCCGGGTAGTGGGCTGCCGGGGTCCCGGTAGTGGCCTGCCGGGGCCTCGGTAGCGGCTCGGCTTGCCGGTCTGTGCGGGCCCGTGGCGTGCCTTTCCGCCGCGGGCCCGCTCGTTGCGCGTTGTCCACAGGGCGTTGTCCACAGGGGTGGCGGCCCCTGCCCGGCGTCGGCACAGTGGACTCATGCGGGGCTGGTGGCGGGAGATCCGCGGACTGGTACTGCCCGGCGCCTGCGAGGGGTGCGGGGCACCGCGCACCGGGCTGTGCGAGGGGTGCGCGGGGGCGCTGGCGGGGGGAGAGGGCGGGGGAGGGGAGGGGGGAGGGCCCCCGGCGTGGCGCGTGCGGCCTTCGCCGGAGCCGGCCGGGCTTCCCGTGGTGCACGCCGCCGTGGCGTACGACGGGGTGGTGCGGGAGCTGCTGCTCGCGCACAAGGAGCGTGGGGCGCTGGGGCTGGCCGGGGTGCTGGGCGGGGCGCTCGCGCGGGCCGTGGAGGCGTCCGTGGACGGTTCTGGGGAGCGGTCGCTGCTGTTGGTGCCGGTGCCGTCGTCGCGGCGTGCGGTGCGGGCACGGGGGCACGATCCGACGCGGCGGGTGGCGCTGGCCGCCGCGGCGCGGCTGCGGCGGGAGGGGCGGGCCGCGCGGGTGCTGCCGGTGCTGCGGCAGCGGCGGGCGGTGGCGGACCAGGCGGGGCTCGGGGCGCGCGAGCGGCGGGCGAACCTGGCGGGCGCGCTGGAGTTGGTGCCGGGGGGTGCGCGGGCGCTGCGGGCGGGGCGGGTGGTGCTCGTGGACGACCTGATGACGACCGGTGCGACGCTCGCGGAGGCGGCGCGCGCTCTCGGGGCCGTACACTCTCCGTTCACTCCCGGGCCGCTCGTTCCGGGGGCGGCCGGGAGATCACCGGCTGATTTCGCGCAGCATGAATTCGAACAGCGGGTGGCGGCTGTGATCGCATCCTCTCCCGCCTCGTTCGAAATAAACCGGAACTCGTCGGAAACTTGGATCGTTGCAGGTGGTGAGAGGTAAAAGCGCCCGAATGGAGGTAAGTCCCGGTAGCGGGTGCCGACACCCGTCCGAAGGGGCTATGTTCGGTTGTGAGGAAGGGTGAATGCCCGGCCTCTCATCGCATACACGGTTGCGCCTGGAGGACAGGAGTTCAGGGCGAATTAACCTCCCGCCGATGGGGTGGCGATCATGTCGGCTGGGGAGGAGGAGGTCGAAGTCGCCAAGTCCGAGCTCCGGTGAAGTCACCGGGGCTGGTGCAAAGGGAGACGCCCGCCGGCCAAGGAGCCGGGTGGGCGATCCGGGAACGGAGTTCTGCGTGGACATCGTCGTCAAGGGCCGCAAGACCGAGGTGCCCGAGCGGTTCCGCAAGCACGTGGCCGAGAAGCTGAAGCTGGAGAAGATCCAGAAGCTCGACGGCAAGGTGATCAGCCTCGACGTCGAGGTGTCCAAGGAGCCCAACCCGCGGCAGGCCGACCGGTCCGACCGCGTGGAGATCACCCTCCACTCCCGAGGCCCGGTCATCCGGGCGGAAGCGTCGGCCGCCGACCCGTACGCGGCCCTCGACCTGGCCAGCGACAAGCTGGAGGCCAGGCTTCGCAAGCAGCACGACAAGCGTTTCACCCGCCGGGGCAGCGGGCGGCTCTCCGCGGCGGAGGTCGCCGACGTCGTCCCCGGTGTCGCCCAGCTGAACGGGCAGGGCGAACTTGTCGCCGACGAGACCGGCGCCGAGGTTCCCACCACGATGATGGGGTCGATCGAGGTCCGGGGCGAAGGCCCGCTGGTGGTCCGCGAGAAGACCCACAAGGCCGCCCCGATGGGCCTCGACCAGGCCCTCTACGAGATGGAACTGGTCGGGCACGACTTCTATCTCTTCGTCGACGCCGAGACCAAGCAGCCGAGCGTCGTCTACCGGCGCCACGCGTACGACTACGGCGTCATCCATCTGGAGAACGACCCGCTCGCCGAGAACAGCGGTGGAGCGGGCGGCGCGCTCGGCGGCTGACCCGTCGAACGGCCGGCCGAACGGCCCTTCCGGTGCCCCTGGAGCGCTTCGCGCGCCCCCCAGGGGCACCCCTGTGCGCCCGGGGGGAGACCCTGCCGGGGCCGGGGCATGAAATCATGGCGTGCACGCCAACCGGTGCTTCTCGGGCAGTGGTTGGAGGACCGGAAACGAATTCAGGCCACGGCCTTCAGGGGGAGGAACGATGGCAGACAGCTTCGGCCCGGTGCTCAGCGGGCGCGAGCGGGGTCCGCTCGCCCATGAGGATGCTCCGGAGGGATCGGAATCGGCCGGTGAGAGGGCGCGGAAGGAGCCGATCCGTGTCCTTGTCGTGGACGATCACGCGCTTTTCCGGCGCGGTCTGGAGATCGTCCTCGCGCAGGAGGAGGACATCCAGGTCGTCGGCGAGGCCGGCGACGGCGCCGAGGCGGTCGACAAGGCGGCGGACCTGTTGCCCGACATCGTCCTGATGGACGTGCGGATGCCGCGGCGCGGCGGCATCGAGGCGTGCACGTCGATCAAGGAGGTCGCGCCGAGCGCGAAGATCATCATGTTGACGATCAGCGACGAGGAGGCGGACCTCTACGAC
This sequence comes from Streptomyces sp. NPDC057854, assembly GCF_042797055.1. Taxonomy (NCBI): domain Bacteria; kingdom Bacillati; phylum Actinomycetota; class Actinomycetes; order Kitasatosporales; family Streptomycetaceae; genus Streptomyces; species Streptomyces sp. NPDC057854. Next base: position 83,364 of record NZ_JBHVMF010000029.1, on the reverse strand, counting down.
GCGATCAAGGCGGGCGCGACCGGGTACCTGCTCAAGGAGATCTCCACGGACGAGGTCGCGACGGCGATCCGGGCGGTCGCGGACGGGCAGTCGCAGATCAGCCCGTCGATGGCGTCGAAGCTCCTCACCGAGTTCAAGTCGATGATCCAGCGCACGGACGAGCGCCGGCTGGTGCCCGCTCCGCGCCTCACCGACCGGGAGCTGGAGGTGCTGAAGCTCGTCGCGACCGGCATGAACAACCGGGACATCGCGAAGGAGCTGTTCATCTCCGAGAACACGGTGAAGAACCACGTGCGGAACATCCTGGAGAAGCTTCAGCTGCACTCCCGGATGGAGGCCGTGGTGTACGCGATGCGGGAGAAGATCCTGGAGATCCGCTGAGGCCGGCCCGCGGGGGCGGGCCGGCGTGCGGGGGCGGGTCGGCGTGCGGCGGGGCTCAGGCGTCGAGGGCCTTGACCAGGAGCGGGGTGAGCTCCGGCGGGTCCAGGCGCTCGACGCGTACGGTGTCGCAGCCGACCCAGGCGGCGGCCTCGCGGAGGGCCTGGGCGACGGCGGGGACGGCCTTCGGGCCGTTCAGTGAGACCTGCTTGGCGACCAGGGTGCGGCCCTCGCGGGACGGGTCGACGCGGCCGACGAGACGGCCGCCGGCGAGGACCGGCATCGCGAAGTAGCCGTGCACCCGCTTCGGCTTGGGCACGTACGCCTCCAGGCGGTGCGTGAAGCCGAAGATCCGCTCGGTGCGCGCCCGCTCCCAGATCAGCGAGTCGAAGGGGGAGAGCAGCGTCGTGCGGTGCCGGCCGCGCGGCTCGGTGGCCAGCGCGGCGGGGTCCGCCCACGCGGGCCTGCCCCAGCCCTCGACCTCGACCGGCACCAGTCCCGACTCCTCGACCACGGCGTCGAACTGCTCCCCCTTGAGCCGGTGGTAGTCGGCGATGTCGGCGCGGGTGCCGACGCCCAGCGCCTCGCCGGCCTGGCGGACGAGCCGCCGCGCGCACTCGGTGTCGTCCAGGTCGTCGTGGAGCAGCGCCTCCGGGATGGCGCGCTCCGCGAGGTCGTACACGCGCTTCCAGCCGCGCCGCTCGGTGACGACGACCTCGCCGAACATCAGCGCCCGCTCGACGGCGATCTTGGTGTCGGACCAGTCCCACCAGTCGCCCTTGTTCTTGGCGCCGCCGAGTTCGGTCGCGGTCTGCGGGCCCTCGGCGCGCAGCTGGTCGACGACCTTGGCGTAGGAGCCGTCGGCGAGCTGGTGGTGCCACTGGGGGCGGTCGCGGTAGGCGCGGCGGCGGAAGGCGAAGAGCGGCCATTCCTCGACGGGGAGGATGCAGGCGGCGTGCGACCAGTACTCGAAGGCGTGTCCGTCGGACCAGTACGCCTTCTCCACCGCGGGGCGGCCGACGGTGCCGAGGCGGGCGTACGGGATCAGCTCGTGGGAGCGGGCGAGGACCGAGATGGTGTCCAGCTGGACCTGGCCGAGGTGACGGAGTACGCCCCGGACGCCGGCCCGGCGGTCGGGGGCGCCCAGGAAGCCCTGGGCGCGCAGGGCGATCCGGCGGGCCTCGGCGGCGGAGAGCGCGGCGACGGGCTGGGGAGCGGGCTGCGGAGCGTTCTTCGGCACGGTCGTCATGGGGAAACCCTAGGCCCCGTGACCGACACCGCCGGGGTCGTCGGGGAGGGTCCGGGCGCGGGGGTCGACGGCGGGCGGGGCGTCGCGGGGCGGGAGGTACGGGACGGGGCTGGGGAGGCCGAAGTCGGAGGGGAGGAGGGATCCGGTCCAGGCGTCGCGGAGGGTGCCGTTGTGCAGCAGGCCGGCCCGCTGGACGCCTTCGAGGGTGAAGCCGACGCGTTCGGCGACGGCCCGGGAGCCGGTGTTGCCGACCTCGGCGCGCCAGATGAGCCGGACGCAGCCGAGGCCGGTGAAGGCCCAGTGGGCGACGGTGCGGACGGCCTCCGCCATGTAGCCGTGGCCGCGGCGTTCGGGGGCGAGCCAGAAGCCGGCCTCCCAGACGCCGGTGCCGCGGGCGTGGAGGCCGACGGAGGCGAAGAGGGGGCCGCCGTCGAGGGGCTCGACGGCGAAGGTGTAGTCGGAGTCGTCGCGCCAGCCGTCGGGGACGAGCCGGTTGAGGAAGAAGGAGGCGGCTTCGCGCGTGTACGGGTCCGGGACGGTCGTCCAGCGGCGGATGGCGGGGTCCTGGCAGTGCGCGTGCACGATGTCCTCGTCCTCGGGGACGAAGGCGCGCAGCCGGAGGCGTTCGCTGGTGAGCGTGATGGGATCCATGCCCGGATTGTGGGGACGGGGGGCGGGCGGAAGCGAACACTTTTCGGGTGGGGCGGCACCTTCCGCCCGCCTCGGGCGTTCTCTTTGCGGGCGGACGTGCGGCGGCGGCCCTGCGGGCCTCCCTCCGTGAGGGTGGTCTCGCTTACGATGGCCGTTGCGGTGGGGACCACCTGCCGTGCCCGCGCTCGTGTCCGTACAAGACCCAGTGCCAGGCCCGACCGGCAAGGAGACCAGCCTCAGTGTCCGTCTTCAACAAGCTCATGCGTGCAGGCGAAGGCAAGATCCTGCGCAAACTGCACCGCATCGCGGACCAGGTCAACTCCATCGAAGAGGACTTCGTCAACCTCTCCGACGCCGAGTTGCGGGCGCTCACGGACGAGTACAAGCAGCGGTACGCGGACGGCGAGAGCCTGGACGACCTGCTGCCGGAGGCGTTCGCGACCGTCCGCGAGGCGGCGAAGCGCGTGCTCGGCCAGCGCCACTACGACGTCCAGATCATGGGTGGTGCCGCGCTGCACCTCGGGTACGTGGCGGAGATGAAGACCGGTGAGGGCAAGACCCTCGTCGGCACGCTGCCCGCGTATCTGAACGCGCTGTCCGGCAAGGGCGTGCACCTGATCACGGTCAACGACTACCTGGCGGAGCGCGACTCCGAGATGATGGGCCGGGTCCACAAGTTCCTGGGCCTGACCGTCGGCTGCATCCTGGCGAACATGACGCCGGCGCAGCGCCGTGAGCAGTACAACTGCGACATCACGTACGGCACGAACAACGAGTTCGGCTTCGACTACCTGCGCGACAACATGGCGTGGTCGAAGGACGAGCTGGTGCAGCGCGGCCACAACTACGCGTGTGTGGACGAGGTCGACTCGATCCTCGTCGACGAGGCCCGTACGCCGCTGATCATCTCGGGTCCGGCGGACCAGGCGACCAAGTGGTACGGGGACTTCGCGAAGCTGGTCACCCGTCTCACGCGGGGTGAGCCCGGCAATCCGCTGAAGGGCATCGAGGAGACCGGCGACTACGAGGTCGACGAGAAGAAGCGCACGGTCGGCATCCACGAGTCCGGTGTCGCGAAGGTCGAGGACTGGCTCGGCATCGACAACCTGTACGAGTCGGTGAACACCCCGCTCGTCGGTTATCTGAACAACGCCATCAAGGCGAAGGAACTGTTCAAGAAGGACAAGGACTACGTCGTCATCGACGGCGAGGTCATGATCGTCGACGAGCACACCGGCCGTATCCTGGCCGGCCGCCGTTACAACGAGGGCATGCACCAGGCCATCGAGGCCAAGGAGGGCGTGCCGATCAAGGACGAGAACCAGACGCTCGCCACGATCACCCTCCAGAACTTCTTCCGCCTGTACGACAAGCTGTCCGGCATGACCGGTACGGCGATGACCGAGGCGGCCGAGTTCCACCAGATCTACAAGCTCGGCGTCGTCCCGATCCCGACGAACCGGCCGATGCAGCGCAAGGACCAGTCCGACCTGATCTACCGGACCGAGGTCGCCAAGTTCGCGGCGGTCGTCGACGACATCGTGGAGAAGCACGAGAAGGGCCAGCCGGTCCTGGTCGGCACCACGTCGGTCGAGAAGTCCGAGTACCTGTCGCAGCAGCTGTCGAAGCGCGGCATCCCGCACGAGGTGCTGAACGCGAAGCACCACGAGCGCGAGGCCAGCATCGTCGCCCAGGCGGGCCGCCGCGGCGCGGTGACCGTCGCCACGAACATGGCCGGCCGCGGTACCGACATCAAGCTGGGCGGCAACCCGGACGACCTCGCCGAGGCGGAGCTGCGGCAGGCGGGCCTGGACCCGGTCGAGCACGTCGAGGAGTGGGCCGCGGCCCTCCCCGCCGCGCTGGAGCGCGCCGAGAAGGCCGTGAAGGCGGAGTTCGAGGAGGTCAAGGAGCTCGGCGGGCTGTACGTGCTGGGCACCGAGCGGCACGAGTCGCGCCGCATCGACAACCAGCTGCGCGGTCGTTCCGGCCGTCAGGGCGACCCGGGCGAGTCCCGTTTCTACCTGTCGCTCGGCGACGACCTGATGCGCCTGTTCAAGGCGCAGATGGTCGAGCGCGTCATGGCGATGGCCAACGTGCCGGACGACGTGCCGATCGAGAACAAGATGGTCACCCGGGCGATCGCGTCGGCGCAGTCGCAGGTCGAGACGCAGAACTTCGAGACGCGCAAGAACGTCCTGAAGTACGACGAGGTGCTGAACCGCCAGCGCGAGGTCATCTACGGCGAGCGGCGCCGCGTCCTGGAGGGCGAGGACCTGCACGAGCAGATCCGCCACTTCATGGACGACACCATCGACGACTACATCCGCCAGGAGACCGCCGAGGGCTTCGCGGAGGAGTGGGACCTCGACCGGCTGTGGAGCGCCTTCCGGCAGCTGTACCCGGTGAAGGTGACCATCGAGGAGCTGGAGGACGCGGCGGGCGACCGGGCGGGCATCACCGCCGAGTTCATCGCCGAGTCGATCAAGAACGACATCCACGAGCAGTACCAGGCGCGCGAGGCGCAGCTGGGCTCGGAGATCATGCGCGAGCTGGAGCGCCGGGTCGTGCTGTCGGTCCTGGACCGGAAGTGGCGCGAGCACCTCTACGAGATGGACTACCTCCAGGAGGGCATCGGCCTGCGGGCGATGGCGCAGAAGGACCCGCTGGTCGAGTACCAGCGCGAGGGCTTCGACATGTTCACCGCCATGATGGAGGGCATCAAGGAGGAGTCCGTCGGCTACCTGTTCAACCTGGAGGTCCAGGTCGAGCAGCAGGTCGAGGAGGTCCCGGTGCAGGCGGGCGCGCCGTCCCTGGACAAGGGCGACGCGGTGCCGGCGGGCGGTCGTCCGGAGATCCGGGCGAAGGGCCTGGAGGCGCCGCAGCGGCCGGACCGGCTGCACTTCTCGGCGCCGTCGGTGGACGGTGACGGGGGTGTCGTCGAGGGCGACTTCGCGTCGGACGGCGAGGACGCCGCCGGCGGGATGACGCGGGCGGAGCGCCGCAAGGCGCAGAAGAACGCGGGCGGGCGCCGCCGCAAGAAGTGACGGCGTGAGCCGGTGACGTGAGGGGCCCTGCCGGGTGTGTCCGGCGGGGCCCTTCGTCATGGTCCGTCGCCGACGAGCCGGCCGAGGCCGTCGAGTTCGACGGCGGCGCACCGCCAGCGGTGGTCGGGGCCGCGTTCCAGGCGGAAGGCGAGGGCGCGGACGCGGGGGCCGGCGGCGAGGGAGGCGAAGACCTCCAGGACGGTGTCGCCGGAGTGCGGCTGGGCGGCGCAGCGGCGCAGCACCGGGCGGGGGCCGAGGCCGCGTGCGGCGGTCCTCGGGGCGAGGCGTACCAGCTGGTCGTAGGCGTCCTTGGCGGTGAGTCCGAGCATGGAGTGGACGGGCCGTTCGCCGCTGAGGACGGCGACGAGCCGTTCGGCGAAGGCGGTGTGGACGGGCTGGGTGCGGCGTACGGCTCCGGTGGCGCAGCCGCGGCGGGCGGTTTGGCGGTGCTGTCCGGGGACGGTGGGCCGGTGGGGGCGGCGGGGGTCGGTGGCGGTGGTGACCGGGGCGTGCGGCACGGGGGATCCCTTCGGAGCGTGACCGGCTGATACCGGTCGGTAACTTCGCGTGGGGATCTTGTACAAGCCGTGCTCCGGGCCCCGCAAGAGGCCCGGGGGCGCGGCCGGACACGCTGAGTGATTCACCTATCAGGGGGACGGCGGGGGACGGGTGGACATTCCGGGGCCCCGGGGCCGGACGTATCCTGAGGGCGTCTCCGACTACGAAAGCGGCCAGCCATGCGCGTGTACGTCCCTCTGACCCTCCCCGGTCTCGCACAGGCGCACAAGGCGGGCGAGCTGGGCCCCGGCCCGCTGACCGCCTACGCCGTCACGCCCGCGCTGCGCGAGTGGTACGTCTCGGACGACATCGAGGAGCTGGAGTACGCGGCGCTCAACCGCGCCGCCGCCGCCTCGCTGCGCCTGGTCGCCGGGGACCCGGAGGCGCCGCGCCGCCGGGTGGTCGTCGCCGTCGACATCGCCGACCGGGACGCCGCCGTCGACCCGGACCGGGGGCTCGACGCCGGCGCGATCGGCGAGGTGCGGATCGCCGCCGCCGTGCCGCTCGCCAAGGCCGCCGCCGTGCACGCCGACGCCGACGACGCCGAGGCGGACGTCACCGCGGCCGCCGCCGCGCTCGGCGCCGCCGACCAGGGCGACGACGACGCGCAGTTCGTCGTGGACGGCGCCGAGGACCACGAGCTGCTGTGGTTCGGCGTGCAGGAGATCCCCGCCCTCCTGGGCTGAGCCGGGCCCGCGGCCTGTACCGTCGCTCCATGGGGAAGCAGCACTCGGGGAAGCATCTGGTCTGGGACTGGAACGGCACCCTGCTCGACGACATCGCCGCCGTCATCGGCGCCACCAACGCGGCCTTCGCGGAGCTCGGCCTCGCGCCGATCACCCTGGAGCGGTACCGCGAGCTGTACACCGTGCCGGTGCCGCGCTTCTACGAGCGGCTGATGGGCCGGCTGCCCACCGACGCCGAGTGGACGCTGATGGACGGCGTCTTCCACCGCCACTACTGGGAGCGGGCGGACGGCTGCGGGCTGACGGCGGGCGCCGCCGAGCTGCTGGCCGCGCGGCAGGCGGCCGGCGCCACCCAGTCGCTGCTCTCGCTCGCCCCGCACGCCGACCTGCTGCCGCTGGTGCGGCGGCACGGGATCGCGGAGCGGTTCGTCCGGGTCGACGGGCGCCCCGACAGCTCCACGGACGGCAAGTCCGGGCACATGGTGCGCCACCTGGAGGCGCTGGCCGTCCCGGCCGAGCGGATCGTCGTCATCGGTGACGCCGCGGACGACGCCGTGGCCGCCGCGCACGTCGGCGCGAAGGCCGTGCTCTTCACCGGCGGCTCGCACAGCAGGGCCTCGCTGGAGCGGGTCGGCGTGCCGGTCGTCGACACCCTGGAGGAGGCCGTCGCGGTCGCGGAGGAGCTGGTCTGACCCGCGGACGGGGGCGGCCCGCCGGGACGCCCCCTCGCCCGGGCGTCAGCCCTTCGCGGGCAGCACCTTCAGGAACTCGCGCATCCACGTGGGGTGGTCCGGCCAGGCGCGCGAGGAGACCAGCAGCCCGTCGACGACCGCCGCCGTGTCCTGGAAGTCCGCGCCGGCCGCCTGCATGTCGAGTTCGAGCGCCGGGTACGCGGTGACCCGGCGGCCCTCCAGGCCGCCGACCGCCGCCGTCAGCAGCGGGCCGTGGCAGATCTGGGCCACCGGCTTGTCCGCGTCGAAGAACGCCTTGAGGATCTTGCGCAGCTCCGGGTCGTTGCGCAGGTACTCCGGGGCGCGCCCGCCCGGGATGACGACGGCCGCGTAGTCGCCCGGGTCGACCTCGGAGAACGCGAGGTCGGCGGGCCAGGTGTAGCCGGGCTTCTCCGTGTACGTGTCGTAGCCGGGCTCGAAGTCGTGGACCACGAACCGCAGCTGCTTGCGCGCCGGAGCGGCGATGTCGACCTCGTACCCTTCTTCGAGCAGACGCTGGTACGGGTACAACACCTCCAGGGACTCGGCCGCGTCCCCCGTCACGATCAAGATCTTCGCCATGGCTCTCCCGGTCTCGGCGATGGGATGTCCGTCGTCGTGCTCGCGTCCACGCTGCACCGTTCCGCGCGATCCGCCAAGAGTGCATGTGTCGCTGTCCAGAACGTCAAACTTCCACCCCCGCTTTTGTACACATACGGCTCATGACGGGGCAGGGGGCTTGAGCGATAGGCTTTTCCCGTGATCAGCGCGATACGCCGCGGGGGCAGTGCGGCCCCCGGCTGCCGCCCGGTCCGCTCACGCGGCCGGGCCGCCCGTGCGTACGCCGATCCCCTCCGTCCGGAAACGCCGCTCCTCGTGGCCGGTTTCGATCCGGGCATCTCTCATCCGGGCCTAACGTCTCCTTCGACCGGAATCACCGCGTCGTGGCGTTGCGCCCCTTCTTCCACCGACGTCACGCAATGGCGCGCGACAGGAGTCAGAGGACATGCAGACCAAGCTGGACGAAGCAAAGGCCGAGCTGCTCGAGAGGGCCGCCCGCGTAGCTGAGCACAGCCCGGTCGGGGGGCGACTTCCGACGGGCCCGGAGGGCGAGCGCCCGGACCGGGACACCGTGCTCGACTACCTCCAGCGCTACTACCTGCACACCGCCCCCGAGGACCTCACGGACCGCGACCCGGACGACGTCTTCGGCGCCGCGCTGTCCCACTACCGGCTCGCGGAGAACCGCCCGCAGGGCACCGCGAACGTCCGCGTGCACACCCCGACCGTCGAGGAGAACGGCTGGACCAGCAGCCACTCCGTGGTCGAGGTCGTCACCGACGACATGCCGTTCCTCGTCGACTCCGTCACCAACGAGCTGTCCCGCCAGGGCCGCGGCATCCACGTCGTGATCCACCCGCAGGTCCTCGTCCGCCGCGACATCACCGGCAAGCTCATCGAGGTCCTGTCCACCCAGATCCACGGCGAGCTGCCGCACGACGCGCTCCCCGAGTCCTGGATCCACGTCGAGATCGACCGCGAGACCGACAAGGCCGACCTCAAGCAGATCACCGCGGACCTCCTCCGCGTCCTCTCCGACGTCCGCGAGACCGTCGAGGACTGGGAGAAGATGCGCGACGCCGCGCTCCGCATCGCCGACGGCCTGCCCGCCGAGCCCACCGCCTCCGACCTGCGGCCCACCGAGGTCGAGGAGGCCCAGGAGCTGCTGCGCTGGCTCGCCGACGACCACTTCACCTTCCTCGGCTACCGCGAGTACGAGCTCGTCGACGGCGACGCGCTCGCCGCCGTCCCCGGCACCGGCCTCGGCATCCTGCGCGCCGACCCGCACCACGCCGACGGCGAGTCCGGCCACCACGCCCACCCGGTCTCCCCGTCCTTCAGCCGGCTGCCCGCCGACGCCCGCGCCAAGGCCCGCGAGCACAAGCTGCTCATCCTGACGAAGGCCAACAGCCGCGCGACCGTGCACCGCCCCTCGTACCTCGACTACGTCGGCGTGAAGAAGTTCGACGCCGACGGCAACGTCATCGGCGAGCGCCGCTTCCTCGGCCTCTTCTCCTCCGCCGCCTACACCGAGTCCGTGCGCCGCGTCCCCGTCGTCAAGCGCAAGGTCCAGGAGGTGCTGGAGGGCGCCGGGTTCTCCCCGAACAGCCACGACGGCCGCGACCTGCTCCAGATCCTGGAGACCTACCCGCGCGACGAGCTGTTCCAGACCCCGGTCGACCAGCTCCAGTCCGTCGTCACCAGCGTCCTGTACCTGCAGGAGCGGCGCCGGCTCCGGCTCTACCTGCGCCAGGACGAGTACGGCCGCTACTACTCGGCCCTCGTCTACCTGCCGCGCGACCGCTACACCACCCGCGTCCGGCTGCGGATCATCGACATCCTCAAGGAGGAGCTGAACGGCACCTCCGTCGACTTCACCGCCTGGAACACCGAGTCGATCCTCTCCCGCCTCCACTTCGTCATCCGCGTCGAGCCCGGCACCGTCCTCGCCGCCCTCACCGACGCCGACGTGGACCGCATCGAGGCCCGGCTCGTCGACGCCGCCCGCTCCTGGGCCGACGGCTTCGGCGAGGCCCTGAACGCCGAGTTCGGCGAGGAGCGCGCCGCCGAGCTGCTGCGCCGCTACGGCAACGCCTTCTCCGAGGGCTACAAGGCCGACCACTCGCCGCGCGCCGCCGTCGCCGACCTCGTCCGCATGGAGGCCCTCGCCGCCGGCGGCAAGGACTTCGCGCTCTCCCTCTACGAGCCCGTCGCCGCCGGCCCCGGCGAGCGCCGCTTCAAGATCTACAAGACCGGCGAGCAGGTCTCCCTCTCCGCCGTCCTGCCCGTCCTCAACCGCCTCGGCGTCGAGGTCACCGACGAGCGCCCGTACGAGCTCCGCTGCGCCGACCGCACCCACGCGTGGATCTACGACTTCGGCCTGCGGATGCCCGCGCCCACCGGCAACGGCGGCGACTACGTCGGCGACGACGCCCGCGAGCGCTTCCAGGAGGCGTTCGCCGCCACCTGGACCGGCCAGGCCGAGAACGACAACTTCAACTCCCTCGTCCTGTCCGCCGGGCTCACCTGGCGCGAGGCGATGGTGCTCCGCGCCTACGCCAAGTACCTGCGCCAGGCCGGCTCGCCGTTCAGCCAGGACTACATGGAGGACACCCTCCGCAACAACGTCCACACCACCCGGCTGCTGGTCTCCCTCTTCGAGGCCCGGATGGCCCCGGAGCGGCAGCGCGCCGGCACCGAGCTCACCGACGGCATCCTGGAGGAGCTGGACGGCGCCCTCGACCAGGTCGCCAGCCTCGACGAGGACCGGATCCTGCGGTCCTTCCTCACCGTCATCAAGGCGACCCTGCGGACCAACTTCTTCCAGAAGTCCGCGGACGGCACCCCGCACGCGTACGTCTCCATGAAGTTCGACCCGCAGGCCATCCCCGACCTGCCGGCGCCGCGCCCCGCCTTCGAGATCTGGGTGTACTCGCCGCGCGTCGAGGGCGTCCACCTGCGCTTCGGCAAGGTCGCCCGCGGCGGTCTGCGCTGGTCCGACCGGCGCGAGGACTTCCGCACCGAGATCCTCGGCCTGGTCAAGGCGCAGATGGTGAAGAACACCGTCATCGTGCCCGTCGGCGCCAAGGGCGGCTTCGTCGCCAAGCAGCTCCCGGACCCGGCCGTGGACCGCGACGCGTGGATGGCCGAGGGCATCGCCTCGTACAAGACGTTCATCTCGGCGCTGCTCGACATCACCGACAACATGGTCGCCGGCGAGGTCGTGCCCCCGGTCGACGTCGTCCGCCACGACGAGGACGACACCTACCTCGTCGTCGCCGCCGACAAGGGCACCGCCACCTTCTCCGACATCGCCAACGGCGTCGCGGAGGACTACGGCTTCTGGCTCGGCGACGCCTTCGCCTCCGGCGGCTCCGCCGGCTACGACCACAAGGGCATGGGCATCACCGCCCGCGGCGCCTGGGAGTCCGTCAAGCGGCACTTCCGCGAGCTCGGCCACGACACCCAGGCCGAGGACTTCACCGTCGTCGGCGTCGGCGACATGTCCGGCGACGTCTTCGGCAACGGCATGCTGCTCTCCGAGCACATCCGCCTGGTGGCCGCCTTCGACCACCGCCACATCTTCCTCGACCCGAACCCGGACGCGGCCACCTCGTACGCCGAGCGCCGCCGGCTCTTCGAGCTGCCCCGCTCCTCCTGGGCCGACTACAACCCGGACCTGCTGTCCGCGGGCGGCGGCATCCACCCGCGTACCGCCAAGTCCATCCCGGTCAACGCCCAGGTACGGGCCGCGCTCGGCATCGACGACGGCGTCACCAAGCTGACCCCCGCCGAGCTGATGAAGGCGATCCTCCAGGCCCCCGTGGACCTGCTGTGGAACGGCGGCATCGGCACGTACGTGAAGTCCTCCGCCGAGTCCAACGCGGACGTCGGCGACAAGGCCAACGACGCCATCCGCGTCGACGGCCAGGACGTCCGCGCCAAGGTCGTCGGCGAGGGCGGCAACCTCGGCGCCACCCAGCTCGGCCGCATCGAGTTCGCCCGCTCCGGCGGCCCCGACCGGACCGGCGGCAAGATCAACACCGACGCCATCGACAACAGCGCCGGCGTCGACACCTCCGACCACGAGGTCAACATCAAGATCCTGCTCAACGGGCTCGTCGCCGACGGCGACATGACCGTCAAGCAGCGCAACAAGATCCTCGCGGAGATGACCGACGAGGTCGGCCGGCTCGTGCTGCGCAACAACTACGCGCAGAACACCGCCCTCGCCAACGCCGTCGCCCAGTCGCCGTCCCTGCTCCACGCCCACCAGCGCTTCATGCGCCGCCTCGGCCGCGACGGGGCCCTCGACCGCCAGCTGGAGTTCCTGCCCAACGACCGGCAGATCCGCGAGCTCCTCAACAACGAGAAGGGCCTCACCCAGCCCGAGCTCGCCGTCCTCCTCGCGTACACCAAGATCACGGTGGCCGACGAGCTCATCGGCACCGGCCTGCCCGACGACCCGTACCTCGCGGGCCTGCTGCACGCCTACTTCCCGACGCTGCTGCGCGAGAGGTTCCCCGAGGCCGTCGACGGGCACGCGCTGCGCCGCGAGATCATCACCACGATCCTCGTCAACGACACCGTCAACACCGGCGGCTCGACCTTCCTGCACCGCCTCCGCGAGGAGACCGGCGCGTCCCTGGAGGAGATCGTCCGCGCCCAGACCGCGGCCCGGACCATCTTCCGGCTCGCCGAGGTCTGGGACGCCGTCGAGGCCCTGGACAACAAGGTCCCGGCCGAGATCCAGACCCGGATGCGGCTGCACTCCCGCCGGCTCGTCGAGCGCGGCACCCGCTGGCTGCTCAACAACCGGCCGCAGCCGCTGGAGATCGGCGAGACCATCGACTTCTTCGCCGACCGCGTCGAGCAGGTCTGGGAGCGGCTGCCGGAGCTGCTGCGCGGCGCGGACGCCGACTGGTACCGGTCGATCCTCGACGAGCTGACCGGCTTCGGCGTCCCGGAGGAGCTGGCCGTGCGCGTCGCCGGCTTCTCGTCCGCCTTCCCGACGCTCGACATCGTCGCGATCGCCGACCGCACGGAGAAGGACCCGCTGGCCGTCGCCGAGGTCTACTACGACCTGGCCGACCGCCTGAAGATCACCAGCCTCATGGACCGGATCATCGAGCTGCCGCGGGCCGACCGCTGGCAGTCCATGGCCCGCGCCTCCATCCGCGAGGACCTCTTCGCCGCCCACGCGGCGCTCACCCAGGACGTCCTGGTCGCCGGCAACGGCACCTCGACGCCGGAGGAGCGCTTCAAGGCGTGGGAGGAGAAGAACGCGGCGATCCTGGGCCGGGCGCGGACGACCCTGGACGAGATCCAGGGCTCGGACACCTTCGACCTGGCGAACCTGTCCGTCGCCATGCGGACCATGCGGACGCTGCTGCGCACGCACAGCTGACGCGCGCCGAGCGCCGAGGGGCCCCGCCGGACGGCTTTCCGTCCGGCGGGGCCCCTCCGTCATGCGCCCGCGGCACGCTCCCGTACGGGGCCGACCGTGGCCCCCCACAGGCGGACGGCGGCGACGGCGGTGGCGGCCAGCAGCAGGCCGTTGCGCAGCACCATGACCGCCACGCCGAGCGGGGTGCCGGTGACGACGTCGGCGTAGAGGACGGGGTACGCGAGCGAGCTGAGCGCCGCCGCCGGGAGCAGCAGCACGGCCACCGGCCGCATCACCGTGCGGCGGGAGGTCAGGCAGACGGCCGCGAGGCCGAGCAGCCAGACCAGGTACTGGGGGCTGATCACCCGGCTCGTCACGGTGAGCAGCAGCACCGCGGCGAGCGCCGCGTCCAGCGGGGTGGCCTCCGTCCAGCGGGTGGCGCGCAGCCGCCAGAACACCAGCGCGAGGACGGCGGCGACCGTCAGCAGCAGGAAGAGGTGCCCGAGGGTGGAGACGTACGGGCCCACGTACTCGTAGGCCCCGTAGCGGACCTCCGCCGTACCGGGCCACAGGCCGGCCGCGCGGGCGACGGCCAGCGCGGTGCCGCCGACGGACTCGATCTGGATGCCGCGGGCGCCCTGCCGGTGCAGGAAGCCGAGCGAGTCGGAGAAGCACAGCGCGAGGACGGCGAGCAGGGCTCCGGCGGTGACGGCGGCGGCCGTCCACGCCTCGCGGGTGGTACGGCCCCGGGGCGTGCCGATCAGCGCGAGCGCCGGCCACACCTTCACCAGCGCGCCGAGCCCGGCGAGCGCCCCGCCGAGCCGGTGGCCGGCCGGGGAGCGGAGCTTCAGGAACAGCAGGGCGAGCACCGCGAGGGCGGTGGCCTGCACGTCGTAGCGGGCGAGCGGCACGTGGAGGAGGAGCGGCAGGGCGCAGACCCAGTACCAGGCGCCGTGGGTGAGCCGGGCGCGGTCGGCGACGGCGAGCCCGAGGGTGACGGCGGCGTCGGCGAGCAGCGTGAGGACGACGAACGCCTGGGTGTAGCCGAGCCAGGACGTCAGCAGGCCCGGTGCCATGACCACCAGGCCGGCGCCGGGCGGGTACTGCCAGGTGGGGTCGGCGGGCGGGAAGGTGCCGTCGGCGAAGAGGCCGTACCAGTGGCGGTAGAGCAGCTGGACCTCGTGGGCGACCCCGCCGACGCCGAGGCTGTCGTTCACGAGCAGCGCCAGCATGCCGGCGCGGGTGAGCAGCCAGACGACGGCGAGGGCGAGGACGGGGCCGCTGCCGACGGTGACGAAGGTGGCGGACGTGAAGGTGTCCGACTCGAAGGGCGAGCGGGTGAGGGAGGGCGGCGCGGGGGAGGCGGCGCGGGAGCGGGGGCGGTCTGGCGTCGTCACGCTCCGACCGTAGGTCGGCGGCCGGGGGTGTGCCCTGTCCGTTCGGCTGGATGGAGCCGGTTTCAGCCCCGCGTACGGGTGGCCTCCTCGTACGCCGCCACCACCTCGTCCGCCGGGCCGTCCCTCAGCAGTTCGCCGGCCTCCAGCCACAGCGCGCGGTCGCAGGTCTCGCGGATGGTCGTGGCCGCGTGGGCGACGAGGAAGACGGTGCCGGCGGCGGCCCGCAGTTCCTCGATGCGGCGGCGGCTGCGGCGCTGGAAGGCGGCGTCGCCGGTGGCCAGGGCTTCGTCGATGAGGAGCACGTCGTGGCCGCGGGTGGCCGCGGAGAGGGCGAAGCGGAGGCGGGCGCTCATGCCGGAGGAGTAGGTGCGCAGGGGGCGGGCGAGCGGGTCGTCGTCCTCGCGGCCGGGCTTCCGGAGCCCGGAGAAGTCGACGATCTCGTCGTACCGGGCGGTGATCTCCCGGCGGCTCATGCCGAGGGCGAGGCCGCCGAGGATGACGTTCCGCTCGCCGGAGAGGTCGTTCATGAGGGCCGCGTCGACGCCGAGGAGGGCGGGGCGGCCCCGGGTGTAGAGGGTGCCGCTCTCGACCGGCTGGAGGCCGGCGATGGCCTTCAGGAGGGTGGACTTCCCCGATCCGTTCGAACCGATCAGGCCGATCGTCTCGCCGCGCCGGGCGACGAAGCCGACGCCCTTCACGGCGTGCACCCGGCGGCGGGCGCCGGGGCCGGTGGGCACGGTGTAGGAGAGGTGGACGCGGTCGGCGATGACGGTGGGGTCGCCGGGGCGGGGTGTCTTGGGGCGGGGTGCGGATCCTGGCGGGGTGCCCGGTGCGCTGGGGGTGTCAGCCACGGCCGTACGTCTCCTCCGCCTTCCAGAACCACAGGAAGCCGCCGGTGAACGCGAGGACGGCCCAGCCGGCGGCGAGGGCCCACACGTGGGGCGGCAGGGAGTCCGCGGTGAAGCTGCCGACGAGGGCGAAGCGGACCAGGTCGATGTAGACGGCGGCCGGGTTGCACTGGAGGGCCAGGACCACCCAGCCGGGGAAGCGGCCGCTGGACGCCAGGGAGCCGATCGACCACATCACGCCGGAGACGTACATCCAGGTGCGCAGCACGAACGGCATGAGCTGGCTGACGTCGGGGGTGCGGGCGGCGAGCCGGGCGAGGGCGAGCGAGACGCCGGCGCCGAACAGGGCCTGGAGCGCGATCGCCGGCACCGCGAGCAGCCAGCTCCAGGCGGGGAACTCGCCGCAGCAGAGCAGGATCGCGACGAGCGCGGCGAGCGACACCAGCAGCTGCTGGAGCTGTTGCAGCGCGAGGGAGAGAGGCAGGGCGGCGCGGGGGAAGTGGAGGGCGCGGACCAGGCCGAGGTTGCCGCTGACGGCGCGGGTGCCGGCGGTCAGCGTGTTGGCGGTGAACGTCCACACGAAGACGCCGGTGAGGAGGAAGGGGAGGTAGTCCGGGACGCCGTGCTGCGCGTTCATCAGGACGCCGAACATCAGGTAGTACACGGCCGCGTTGAGCAGCGGGGTCATGAGCTGCCAGAGCTGTCCGAGCCGGGCCTGGCTGTACTGGGCGGTCAGCCGGGCCGTCGCGAAGGCGGCGATGAAGTCGCGGCGGGCCCAGAGCTGCCGGACGTACGCGGGGAGGGGCGGGCGGGCGCCGCTGACGGAGAGGCCGTGGCGGCGGGCGAGCGCCGCCAGGTCCTCGTCGGCCGGGGGCTGCGGGGGCTTCTGGGGCTGCGGGGTGTCGGGGAGGGCGGTCGGCGGCGGGGGCAGTGTCAGGGTCACGTGCGGGCGCTTTCGACGGGGGCGGGGTGGAGGGGCGGTGGGGCGCGCGGGTGGCTTCCGTGCATCGTGACGACGCATACGTCACGTCGAAACGGTTTCGTATCGTCGTGCGGTCGAGGGTACGTCGCGGTTACGTCGGAACGCAACCGTATCGTCGTGACGTGGCCGCTGGTTAGGATGCGGTATGAGCACCCCCACGCCCCGTCGTGTCCCCGCAGGAGCCGCCGTGCTCCGCGAGGACGTCACCGAGGCCATCCGCGCGGCCGTCTTCGAGGAACTCGCCGCCGTCGGCTTCGCCCGGATGTCCATCGAGGGCATCGCGCGCCGCGCGGGGGTGGGGAAGACCGCCGTCTACCGGCGCTGGAAGTCCAAGCTCGCGCTCGTCCTCGACCTCGTCGGGGCCGTCGCCGCGCAGGGCTTGCCGGCGCCCGCCACCGGCTCGCTGGAAGGGGACGTACGGGCCCTGCTCACCGTCGCCTCGCACGCCCTGCGGCACCCGATCGCCTCGCAGGTCATCCCCGAACTCCTTGTGGAGGCCGCCCGGCAGCCCGAGATCGCCGAGCCCGTCCGCACGGCGCTGCTCGACGGGCAGGAGGGCGTCGTCGCCCAGATCGTCCGTGAGGCGGTCGCCCGCGGCGAACTCCCCGAGGGCACCGACCCCGCCCGCGCCCTCGACCTCATCGTGGGCCCCCTCTACTGGCGCCTCGTCGTCGCCCGCACGGACCTCCCCGAGGGGTACGTCGACGACCTCACCCGCGCGGCGCTCGCGGGCCTGCGCACGCTGTTCCCGGGGGCCTGAGCCCTTCTCCCTCGGCCGGGCCCCGTCCCCGTACGCGTCAGGCGTGGGTGAGCGGCGGAACCGGGGCGGCCTCCACCGAGCGGGCCGCGCGGTCGAGGGCGCTGGCCAGGAGGGCCAGGTCCGTCGGGCCGTTGCCCAGTTCGCGGACCGGTCGGCGAGCGGGCGGGTCGCCCATCCGTTCCCACTCCAGCGGGACGACCGTCGGCCGCAGCGTCGCCGTGCGCGGGATCCGGCCCGTGATCCGGCCCGCCTGGAACGGCGTCACCCGCCCGTCCGGATGCCCCAGCCGGCCCCGGCCGGGCGCGGGCACGTCGGGCCCCGGCGCGCTCGCCGGCGCGTCGAGCACCACGCGCAGCCGGGCGCCGTGCGCCAGGTCGGTGTCGACGGTCCGGTCCGGCCGGGCCGAGGTCGCGATCAGGTGCACTCCGAGCCGTTCGCCGTGCCGCGCGACCGCCTCCAGGGCCCGGACGACGGACCCCGCGGCGGGCCGCCCCGGCGCGCCCAGCGCGGGCGCGACCAGGGCGTCGAAGTCGTCCACGAGCACGACGAGCCGCGGCAGCGGCAGCCGGCCGGCGGCGGCGGGCCTCGGGAGGTGGTCCTCCTCGCTCCCCGGCCGCGGCACGCGCGCCCCGCCCCGCTCCACGCCCCCGGACCCGGACCCGGGGTACGGCGTGCGCCCGCTCGCGGGGGACGCGAGGTCGGACCGGCCGGGGTGGGGCGTGCGCCCGCTCGCCGCGTCCCGCAGGTCGGACGAGCGGCCGGGGTACGGCGTGCGCCCGCTCGCGGGGGACGGGACGTCCGAGGCGTTCGGGTGGGCGGTGCGACCGCTCGCCGTGCCCGGGACGTCGGCGGCGCCGGAGGCCGTGCCCGCGCGGGGGTACGCCGTACGGCCGCTCGCCGCGGTCGGGACGTCCGACCGGCCGGGGTACGGGGTGCGGCCGCTCGGCGGGGTGCCGACGTCGGCCGGGTCGGCGTCGTCGGTGCGGAGGGTGCGGCCGCTGGGGCGGGTGGGGAGGTCGGCGGCCCGGCCGCCCGGGCGGCCGTTGAAGGTGGCCGGCAGGTCGCCCACGTGGGCCCGGCCGGCCAGGCGGTCGCTGGGGGTCGAGGGCAGTTCGCCGGAGGGGCGGGGCACCCGGGCGCCGTCCGCGCCCGGGTACGGCGTCCGCGCCCCCGGCGGGCTGTCGCCGACCGCGCCCGCGCCCGTGCGCAGGGTCCGGCCGCTCGGGCGGTCCTCCAGGTCCGACGCGTCCGCGAGCCGGACAGCCGCCCGGACGCCCTGCGGCATCGCCTCGGCGGCGCTCGCGCCCCGCTGGCCGACCACCGCGCGCGTGGTCCGCCGGTCGGCGAAGTCCGCGTCGCCCAGCAGCTCCGCGCGGCGCTTCAGCTCCGCGCCCAGCGCCTGCGCGAACTCCCGCATCCGGACCGGGTCCGAGGCCACCAGGTGCTCGGTGACGTGCGGCAGCTCCGTACAGGCCGCCAGGCCCTCGCCGCGCTCGCCGCCCGCGCCGTCCACCAGGAGCAGCCCGAGCCGGTCCGGCCGGGCGCCGGCCGCCAGGGACGCGGCGACGGCCCGCAGCAGCTCCGTGCGGCCGCTGCCCGCCGGGCCCTCGATCAGCAGGTGCGGGCCCTCCGCCGTGAGGTCCACGGAGAGCGGGCCGCGCGGCCCCGCGCCGAGCACCGCCGTGCCCTCCCCGGCGGACGCCCAGCGGGCCATCAGGGACGCCGGGGTGGCCCGCGCGAGGCCCAGCTCGTCCAGGAGCCGCGCGGACGGCGGCAGCGCGGCGGCCCGCCCGGGGACCGCCGACGCGGAGTCCGTGCGCAGCGGGGCCAGCGCGCGCCCGAAACGCTCCGCCCAGGCCACCGAGACCGCGTCCACGACCCCGACCGTGCCGTGGCCGGCGACCCGCCCGCCGGACGTGCGCAGCAGCCGCAGCGCCGTGGCCACGTCCCCGCTGAGCAGGGCCGCCGCCCCGCACTCGCGGAAGGCGAGGGAGGCGGCGCAGGCCGCCTCGTAGGTGGCGGCGACCGGCGACGCCGGGGACGCGGCGGGCGCCTCGGCGAGGCAGATCAGATGGATGCCGGCCGCCGCGCCGGCCTGCGCGAGCCGGGCCACCGTCTCGCGCAGCGCGGCCGTGCCCGGGTCGCCGTCGACGACGACGACCGTCACCGGGCCCGTGTACCGGGCGGCGGCCTCCGCGACCGCGGCCCGGTCCGCGCTGGCCCAGCCGGGCCCGAGCGGACCGTCGTCGAGGCGCCGGGTCAGCTCGGCCGTACGGGCCTGGGCCTGCTCGCGGTCGTACGCGAGGAGCAGCCGGCAGTCCTGGCCGTGCGCGGGCCGCACGTGCGGGAGCCAGCCGAGCCAGCCCCAGGCGCGCCGCCGCTCCTCCAGGGGGCGGTTCCGGTCGGCGCTGACGAGGACGATCTCCAGGTCGGCGGGGGAGTGCAGGGCGGCCAGCTGGGCCACCACGGCCCGGGCCAGGCCGGTCAGCCGGTCCGAGGGGCCGGCGAGACCGAGCGAGCCCGCCTCGCGCAGTCCGACGGTGACGGGCACTCCGGACAGCTCCGCGCGGTCGGCGGTGCCGAGCCGGACGACCAGGGCCTCGGGATGGCCGGCGGTCCGCTCCCAGAGGCGGGGGCCGGGGCCGAGCGCGGTCAGCAGGACGGCGGCCGGGTCGGGCCAGGTGTCGGGCGCCGCGGTGCCGCCGGGCGCGTCCGGCCGGGCCGCCTCGGGGCCGGCCGGGGCCGCGGGGGCGCCGGGCGCGGTCTCCGTGTCGCGCCCGCCCGCGAGCCGCCGCGCCCACGCGCCGAGCCCGCGTCGGCCGGTCCTGCGGGTCGCCGGATCGGTGCCCTCGGCGGGCGTACGGACGCGGCTGTGCGGGGCGCCCGCGTCACCGTCCCCGGGCTCGCCCGCCCGCGCGTGCCCGGCGTCCGGCCACGACTCGGCCAGGGGCACGCCGCGCGCGGAGCCGTGCGTGCCGGGGCCCTGACCGGCCCAGGAGGGCGACGGGCCGGGTACGGGGGCCGGGGGAGTGCCGGCTCCGGCGGGGGCGGCGTCCCGGGCCGGTCCGTCGGCGGGGGCGGGCCACGCGCGCGCGTCCCCGGCCGCGTCCCCGTCCGTCGCGGGCGCGGCCTGCGGCGGGGGCACCCGGAGGTGGCCCTCGCCGTCGGGTGCGGTCGGCAGCGTCCCGGCGTCCGCGGCGGCGTCGGGGACGGTGAGCCGCAGGGTGGACTCGCCGAGCCGGAGCAGCGCCCCGGGGCGCAGCGGGACCGGACGGTCGCCGACGGACACGCCGTCGAGGGTGGTGCCGTTGGTGGAGCCGAGGTCGGCGACGGTGACCCGGCCGTCCGCGGCGACCGTCACCGTGCAGTGCGCGCGGGACACGTCCGGGTCGTCCAGCGGCACGTCCGCCTCCACGGACCGGCCCACGCGGATCGCCCCGCCGTGCAGCAGGTGCACCCCGCCCGCGTCCGGGCCGGCGACCACGTGCAGCCGGGCGGCCGAGGAGACGGTGGCGTCGAGGCCGGCCCGGTCGTCCGGGTCGGGGGCGTGCAGCGCCAGGACCGCGCCGTCGACGAGCGGCGGCTCGCCCAGCACGCAGCGGCGGGCGTCCAGCCGCTCCGCGCCCGCGTACAGCACGGGCGTGCCGGTGCCGGCCGCGTCGGGGCCGGTGACGGCGGCGGCGAGCGGCGACGCCACGGCGGACAGGGCGGTGCCCGCGGGGGCCGTGACGAGCACGTCGCAGGCGCGCCCGGCGCCGTGGCCGGCGTGCGGCGCGAGGACGGTCAGCCGGATCTGCATCGCCGTCAGCGGTCCCTTCTGCGCGACATGCCCGGCAGGGGACCGCCCCGTGTCTCCCCCCACCCGGCACGGACGCGTCGCCCGGTACAGGTCGGCACGGCGCGGGGGCTCCCGACCCCACCGATGCGACGTGCTGGAGGCATCCTCGCACCTGCCGCGGACAACCCGCCGCCGGGTCGGCCCGAAGTGATCTTGAACGGTGGTCGGGAGCCGCCGGGTGTGACGCGAAAACGCCAGGTCGTCCCGGCCCGCCGGGCCGGTGCGGCAACCATCCCGGCCGGAGGAGCGTCTTCTTCCGGACAAGTTCGGACGGAATCCGGGTGGGATTCCGGCGGCGGTCACCGGGCGGCCAGACCGCCCCCTGGCGACCCGGCGGCGTCGAACGCGCCGGCGGAAATCGTCCTGTGGACGACCGGGCTGTGACCCGTTCGGCGGCACTAGAGTGGGTCGGACACCCGGACGGGTCACAACAGAGAAGAAGAGGACCTCCGGGGCCCCCGGCTCGGCTCGGACGAGCGGGGACCGGCCACCCAGGACCACGATCAGCAGGGAGCGCGTGACGTGCGGCCAATCGGCAGCAAGTACCTGCTCGAGGAGCCGCTCGGCCGCGGCGCCACGGGCACCGTCTGGCGAGCCCGCCAGCGGGAGACGGCGGGCGCCGAGGCGGCCGTGCCCGGACAGCCGGGCGAGACCGTCGCGATCAAGGTCCTCAAGGAGGAGCTGGCCAACGACCCGGACATCGTGATGCGCTTCCTGCGCGAGCGGTCCGTCCTGCTGCGGCTCACCCACCCGAACATCGTGCGCACCCGCGACCTCGTCGTCGAGGGCGACGTCCTGGCGCTGGTCATGGACCTGGTCGAGGGCCCGGACCTGCACCGCTACCTCCGGGAGAACGGCCCGCTCACCCCGGTCGCCGCCGCCCTGCTCACCGCGCAGATCGCCGACGCGCTCGCCGCCAGCCACGCCGACGGGGTCGTCCACCGCGACCTCAAGCCGGCGAACGTGCTGGTCGCCGAGCGGGACGGCGCCATGCACCCGATGCTCACCGACTTCGGCATCGCGCGCCTCGCCGACTCCCCGGGCCTCACCCGCACCCACGAGTTCGTCGGCACGCCCGCGTACGTGGCGCCGGAGTCCGCCGAGGGCCGCCCGCAGACCTCCGCCGTCGACATCTACGGCGCCGGCATCCTGCTGTACGAGCTGGTCACCGGCCGCCCGCCGTTCGCCGGCGGCACCGCCCTCGAAGTCCTCCACATGCACCTCAGCGAGGAGCCCCGGCGCCCCTCCACCGTGCCCGCACCGCTGTGGACGGTCATCGAGCGCTGTCTCAGCAAGGACCCGGCCCGGCGCCCCAGCGCCGTCAACCTGGCGCGCGGCCTGCGCACGGTCGCCGCCGGCATCGGCGTCCACTCCTCGCCCGCCCAGATCGAGGCCGCCGAGGGCGTCGGCGCCCTGCTCGCCCCGGACCCCGACCCGGCGCAGGTCCCGGCCACCCCGGGCGCCGCCGACCCCACGCAGGTGCTGCCGGCCGGCTCCGGCGCGCAGTTCGACCCGGCCGCCGCCACCAGCGTCCTGCCCACCGGCGGACCGGCCGGCTCCGCCGACCCCACCACGGTCCTGCCGGCCGGAAGCCCCGGCGGCCCGGGCGGCGCGGCCGACCCGACGGCCGTCATGCCCGCCATGCCGGCGAACCCGCCGGCGGAGGACCCGCACCCCTGGCAGAGCCAGCTCGCCGCCGCCCGGGACCGCAACGAGCAGACCCAGGTCCAGTACCTGGACCCCAGCGAGGACCCGCTGCGCCGCCGTCCCCCGCGCCGCCCGCAGCAGCCGCCGCAGGCCCCGCCGTACCAGCAGGGTCCGCCGCCGGGCCACCAGCAGCAGCCCGCGCCGTACCAGCAGCAGCAGCGCCCCGCGCCGCGGCAGCAGCAGTACCGCCCGCCGCAGCCGCCCGCCCCGCAGCAGCAGTACGCGCCCCCGCCGCCGCAGCAGCAGTACGCCCCGCCGCAGCAGCCCCGGCAGCCGCAGCCCCAGCCGCCCGCCCCGCGCGAGCCGCGCCGCCGCAGCGCCAACCCGGTGCGGATCCCCGGCCTCGGCTGCCTCAAGGGCTGCCTGGTCATGATCGTGCTCTTCGTCGTGGCCGGCTGGCTGGTCTGGGAGCTCACCCCGCTCCAGGACTGGATCGCCCAGGGCAAGGGCTACTGGGAGGCCATCGGCGACGGCATCGCGACCGTCAGCGACTGGATCTCCACCATCGGGGACGCCACCGGATCCGGCGGATCGGGCGGATCGGGCACCCCCGGCCAGTAGCCGCCGCCCGCTCCCCGCGAGCGCCCACCCGGCAGGACGACCGCCGAATACGCGGTCGTCCTGCCGATTTATCGACTTCCGAGGGGTGATTTCGCTCCGGAAGTGACGTCCGGCGGCGCGGGACGCGTAACTTTGACGCGAACCGCAGCCGCTGAGGGAGCAGTCTTGGCACGGAACATCGGCAGCCGCTACACCGCCCACCAGATCCTCGGGCGGGGCAGCGCCGGAACGGTGTGGCTCGGCGAGGGGCCCGAAGGCCCCGTCGCCGTCAAACTGCTGCGCGAGGACCTGGCCTCCGACCAGGAGCTCGTCGGCCGCTTCGTGCAGGAGCGCACCGCCCTGCTCGGCCTCGACCACCCCCGCGTGGTCAAGGTCCGCGACCTCGTCGTCGACGGCAACGACCTCGCCCTCGTCATGGACCTGGTCCGCGGCACCGACCTGCGCACCCGCCTCGACCGTGAGCGCCGGCTCGCCCCGGAGGCCGCCGTCGCGATCATCCGCGACGTCGCCGAGGGCCTGGCCGCCGCCCACGCGGCCGGCGTCGTCCACCGGGACGTCAAGCCGGAGAACATCCTCCTCGACATGGAGGGCCCGCTCGGCCCCGGCGGCGCCCACCCCGCCCTCCTCACCGACTTCGGCGTCGCCAAGCTCATCGACACCCCCGGCCGCACCAAGGCCACCCGGATCATCGGCACCCCCGACTACCTCGCCCCCGAGATCGTCGAGGGCCTGCCGCCCCGCGCCGCCGTCGACATCTACGCCCTCGCCACCGTCCTGTACGAGCTGCTCGCCGGCTTCACCCCGTTCGGCGGCGGCCACCCCGGCGCCGTCCTGCGCCGGCACGTCACCGAGACCGTCGTCCCGCTCCCCGGCATCCCCGAGGAGCTGTGGCAGCTGCTCGTCCAGTGCCTCGCGAAGGCCCCCGCCTCCCGGCTGCGCGCCTCCGAGCTGGCCGCCCGCCTCGCCGACGTCCTGCCGCTGCTCAAGGGCATCCCGCCGCTGGACGTGGACGAGCCCGGCGCCGAGACGGCGACCCCGGAGCCGTACGAGGACCCGGCGCACGCCACCTCCGCCGGTACCGCCCCCGACCCCGCCCGCCGCCGCGCGGCCGTCCCGCTGGTGCCCGGCGCCTCCGCCGACTCGCACCGGGACACCCACACCTCCATGCGCGTGCCCGGCCCGGAGGAGCTGTCCGGCGGCCCGCACGGCACCGCCCGCGCCCCGCGCCCGGCCGGCGCCCGCCGCCCCGGCTCGGCCCGCAACCGGTCCGGGGCCGTCCGCAAGCGCCGGATCGCCCTCGGCATCGCCGCCGCCGTGGCGGCGGGCGCGCTCGGCGTCGGCGGCTACCTCGCGCTCGCCGGGGACGACGGGGGAGCCCCCCAGGACTCCCGGCCGTCCTCCCAGCCCGCGCAGCCGTAGCGCCGGTCCGTCCACAGGCCGGAGGGCCGTAGGTTCGGCTCCCGGCCGGGAGCCGTTACGCTGGACGCGTGGCAGTCGTCGATGTATCCGAAGAGCTGAAGTCCCTCTCCTCGACCATGGGGTCGATCGAGGCCGTCCTGGACCTCGACAAGCTGAGGGCCGACATCGCCGTGCTCGAAGAGCAGGCCGCGGCACCGTCCCTGTGGGACGACCCGGAGGCGGCGCAGAAGATCACGAGCAAGCTTTCCCACCTCCAGGCCGAGGTCCGCAAGGCCGAGGCGCTGCGGGGCCGCATCGACGATCTCGGTGTGCTCTTCGACCTCGCCGAGGAGATGGACGACGCGGACACCCGCGCCGAGGCCGAGGCCGAGCTCACCGCGGTGCGCAAGGCGCTCGACGAGATGGAGGTCCGCACCCTCCTGTCCGGCGAGTACGACGAGCGCGAGGCGCTGGTCAACATCCGCGCCGAGGCCGGCGGCGTCGACGCCTCCGACTTCGCCGAGCGGCTCCAGCGCATGTACCTGCGCTGGGCCGAGCGGCACGGCTACTCGACCGAGATCTACGAGACCTCGTACGCGGAGGAGGCCGGCATCAAGTCGACCACCTTCGTCGTCAAGGCGCCGTACGCCTACGGCACCCTCTCCGTCGAGCAGGGCACCCACCGCCTGGTGCGCATCTCGCCCTTCGACAACCAGGGCCGCCGCCAGACCTCGTTCGCGGGCGTCGAGGTGCTGCCGGTCGTCGAGCAGTCCGACCACGTCGAGATCGACGAGTCCGAGCTGCGCGTCGACGTGTACCGCGCGTCCGGCCCCGGCGGCCAGGGCGTCAACACGACCGACTCGGCCGTGCGCATCACGCACCTCCCGACCGGCATCGTGGTCTCCTGCCAGAACGAGCGCTCGCAGATCCAGAACAAGGCGAGCGCCATGAACGTCCTCCAGGCCAAGCTCCTGGAGCGCCAGCGCCAGGAGGAGCGCGCCAAGATGGACGCGCTCAAGGGCGACGGCGGCAGCTCCTGGGGCAACCAGATGCGGTCGTACGTCCTCCACCCGTACCAGATGGTCAAGGACCTCCGGACGGAGTTCGAGGTCGGCAACCCGCAGTCCGTCCTGGACGGCGAGATCGACGGCTTCCTGGAGGCCGGCATCCGCTGGCGCAAGCAGCAGGAGCAGACGCAGTAACCCCGCAGCGCTCCCGTCCGGGCCCCGCACCCTCCGGTGCGGGGCCCGGTCCGTTCGCCGCTGCAAGCGGTGCGCGGGCGGACGGGGAGCTTTGTCGACAAGGGAACTGCCCTCCCGAACCCCGTAGTTCGGGGACTACGTCACAGTTGCATCGTCATAGGGCGGGCAACTCGTGATCTTTCGGGCATCGCACGCGCAACGGCCTTGACGCTGCATCGGAAACTCGGAAGGCTGGCCGAATGGCATGCGCATCTCTGGGGCGTGTGTGAACGGGGGCAGTTCCAGTAACCATGACGCCACCCGTGCCCGGCCCCTGGCGCTGCCCCATGACGAGATGAAGCTACTGGGGGTAGCAACCAGATGACCAACAAGACGCGAGTCCGCCTGGCGCGAGTCGCGGCCGGTGCCGTGATCATCGCCGGTGCGTCCCTGACCGCGGCGGGCGCCGCGCAGGCCGTCGGCGGCGACGACTCCGGGACCACCCTGGAGGTGACGGTCGGCGCGCTCGGCGACAGCGACGGCAACACCAGCATCGGTGACACCGAGGGCAACGACAACGGTGGCGCCGGCGACGGCGGCGCCGACGGCGGTGCGGCTGACGGCGGTGCCGACGGTGGTGCTGCTGACGGTGGCGCGGCCGATGGCGGTGCGGCTGACGGTGGTGCTGCTGACGGTGGTGCTGCTGACGGTGGCGCGGCCGATGGCGGCGCTGACGGCGGTGCGGCTGACGGCGGTGCCGATGGCGGTGCGGCCGATGGTGGTGCCGACGGTGGTGCGGCCGATGGTGGTGCCGACGGCGGTGCGGCTGACGGCGGTGCCGACGGTGGTGCGGCTGACGGCGGTGCCGATGGTGGTGCGGCTGACGGTGGCGCCGATGGTGGTGCGGCCGATGGTGGTGCCGATGGCGGTGCGGCTGACGGTGGTGCCGACGGTGGCGCGGCCGACGGCGGCGCTGACGGCGGTGCGGCTGACGGTGGTGCCGACGGTGGCGCGGCCGACGGTGGCAACGGCAACGGCGGCGACTCCGGCAACGGCAACGGCAACGGGGGCAACTCCGGCAACGGCGGCAACGGCAACGGTGGCTCCGGCAACGGCGGCGGCTCCGGTTCCGGCTCGGACTCCGGCTCCACCAGCGCCACCGGCGGTTCGTCGACCGGCGGCTCCTCCGCCGACGGCGGCACCGGCACCTGCACCGTCGAGATCGACGGCGTCGAGTGCGTCGCGGACGGCTCCACCGGTTCGACCGGCTCGAACAGCAACACCGACACCCAGCAGGCCGGCTCGCAGCCGGTCCAGCAGGGCGAGGCCAAGGAGGAGCTCGCCGAGACCGGTGCGGCCGAGACCTCGTTCCTCATCATCGGCGCCGCCACCATGATCGCCGGTGGCATCGGCTTCCGCTTCCTGCCGCGCCTGGTCGCGGGCGGGCGCGGCGCCGCCGCCTGAGCGCGACGTGACGTGATGCCGTAGGGCATGCGAGAAGGGCCGGGGAGGCAGTCGCCTCCCCGGCCCTTCCGACGTTCCGGCTACACCGTGCGGACGGCCGCCAGGAGCGCCAGCGTCGCCAGCAGGGCGATCACCAGCGTCAGGACCATCGCGGGGGACAGTCCCTGCGGTGCCAGGCGCTCGCGGCTGGCCCGGCAGACGGGGCAGCGACCCTCGGCGACCGGAGCCGCGCAGCTGGCGCACACCAGTCGGTCGTAGGTCATACGCTCTCCTCCTCCCGCAGGGGGCTCACAGGGACAACGCCCGGCACCGTCCGGACGTTCCCCCTACCACTGTGCCAGCTCCGCGAGGTTCCGGCGCGCCCCCGCCGCGAACGCCCCCGCCCGCCCCGAGAGGGCGAAAAAGGATAAAGGGCGCAAGCCAGGAGCGCGACTGCGCGGGGCTTCCCGGTTCGCGTAAGGTCACGCACACCTACTCCCGGCCGACCGTGGTGCATCCGTGATCCGATTCGACAACGTCTCCAAGTCCTATCCGAAGCAGAACCGCCCCGCGCTCCGGGAAGTCTCCCTGGAGATCGAGAAGGGGGAGTTCGTCTTCCTCGTCGGTTCGTCCGGCTCCGGAAAGTCGACCTTCCTCCGGTTGATCCTGCGGGAGGAGCGCGCCAGCCACGGGCAGGTGCACGTGCTCGGCAAGGACCTCGCCCGCCTGTCCAACTGGAAGGTGCCGCACATGCGGCGCCAGCTCGGCACCGTCTTCCAGGACTTCCGCCTGCTGCCGAACAAGACGGTGGCGCAGAACGTGGCCTTCGCCCAGGAGGTCATCGGCAAGCCGCGCGGCGAGATCCGCAAGGCCGTGCCGCAGGTGCTCGACCTGGTCGGCCTCGGCGGCAAGGAGGACCGCATGCCGGGCGAGCTGTCCGGTGGTGAGCAGCAGCGCGTCGCGATCGCCCGCGCGTTCGTCAACCGCCCGATGCTGCTGATCGCCGACGAGCCGACCGGCAACCTCGACCCGCAGACCTCCGTCGGCATCATGAAGCTGCTCGACCGCATCAACAGGACAGGGACCACCGTCGTCATGGCGACCCACGACCAGAACATCGTCGACCAGATGCGCAAGCGCGTCATCGAGCTGGAGAAGGGCCGCCTCGTCCGCGACCAGGCGCGCGGCGTCTACGGCTACCAGCACTGACGGCGGGGGAACCAGAACACCATGCGCGCCCAGTTCGTGCTCTCCGAGATCGGCGTCGGTCTCCGGCGCAACCTGACGATGACCTTCGCGGTGATCGTCTCCGTGGCCCTGTCGCTGGCCCTCTTCGGCGGTGCCCTGCTCATGCGCGAGCAGGTCAACACGATGAAGGACTACTGGTACGACAAGGTCAACGTCTCGATCTACCTCTGCACCAAGGCCGACGCGGCCAACGGCGACAAGTGCGCCAAGGGCGCCGTCACCGCGGACCAGAAGAAGCAGATCGAAGCCGACCTGAAGAAGATGACGATCGTCGAGAACGTCTACTACGAGTCGGCCGAGGAAGCCTTCAAGCACTACAAGGAGCAGTACGGCGACACCGCCATCGCCTCCGTCATCACGCCGGACCAGATGCCGGAGTCGTTCCGGGTGAAGCTGAAGGACCCGGAGAAGTACAAGGTGATCGCGACCGCCTTCGAGGGGCGGGACGGCATCGAGTCGGTCCAGGACCAGCGGAACATCCTGGAGACGCTGTTCAACATGATGCGCAGCGTGAACTATGCGGCGGTGGCGCTGATGCTGCTGATGCTGGTGATCGCGCTGATGCTGATCATCAACACGGTCCGGGTCTCGGCGTTCAGCCGCCGCCGCGAGACCGGCATCATGCGGCTGGTCGGCGCCTCCAGCTTCTACATCCAGATGCCGTTCATCATGGAGGCCGCCTTCTCCGGCCTGATCGGCGGCGCCTTCGCCTGTGTGCTGCTGGTGGCCGGCCGGTACTTCCTCGTCGACCACGGCCTGAACCTGGCCGAGCAGATGCCGCTGGTGAACTTCATCGGCTGGGACGTGGTCCTCGCGCAGCTGCCGCTGGTGGTCGTCATCGGCCTGCTGATGCCCTCCGTGGCGGCCTTCGTCGCGTTGCGCAAGTACCTGAAGGTGTGAGAAGAGACCACTGACGGCGGATGGCGTCCTGGGGGCAAAGCCCCTGGGGCGCCATCGCCTTGTCCTAGAGTGGGCGCCATGTCGGCCGGCCCCGTGCCCCTCTGTCCCCGGCCCCGCGGTGTCGTCCGCGGGGCCGTTCTCACGCTGGTCTTCGCCGGAGTCCTCGCCACCGCCGCCGCGACCGGCGCGCTGCCGCGGGACGACGAGCCGGGGCCGGAGGCCCGGGCGGGCGGCGACCGCGCCGTCTTCGACCGGGCGGCGCTCCACCGCGCCGCCGCCGAGGCCGCCGCCGACGGCAAGTCCGGCAAGCAGGCCGCCGAGGAGTTCGTCAGCCGCAGCGGCGACCGCTGGGGCGCGGTCTACGACCGGCGGGAGTACGCCGAGTTCGAGCGGTCCCTCGACGGCGCGTACACCGGCGTCGGCCTCACCGCGCGCCGTACGTCCCAGGAGGGCGGTGTGGAGGTCGCCCGGGTGCGGAAGGGCGGGCCGGCCGAGCGGGCCGGGCTCCGGTCCGGCGACCGGCTGCTCGCGGTCGGCGGACGCGCCACCGCCGGCCTCTCCGTCTCCGAGGTGGTGTCCCTGCTGCGCGGCGACGGCGTGCCCGGCTCGACGGTGGCGCTGCGGATCCGGCGGTCCGGGATGACCTGGACGCAGACGCTGGTCCGGGAGCGGCTGGCGACCGACCCCGTCACCGTCAGCCGCCCCGACCCGCGGACCGTCGTCATCCGGGTCTCCGCCTTCAGCAAGGGCGCCGGGACGCGGGTGCGGGAGGCGGTCCGCGCGGCGCCGCCCGGCGCAGGCGTCCTGCTCGACCTGCGGGGCAACTCCGGCGGCCTGGTCGCCGAGGCCGCCGTCGCCGCCTCCGCCTTCCTGGACGGCGGCCTGGTCGCCACGTACGACGTCGAGGGCGAGCAGCGGTCGCTGTACGCGGAGCGGGGCGGCGACACCGGCCGGCCGCTGGTCGCGCTGGTCGACGGCGGCACCATGAGCGCGGCGGAGCTGCTGACCGGCGCGCTCCAGGACCGGGGCCGGGCGGTCACGGTCGGCTCCAACACCTTCGGCAAGGGGTCGGTGCAGATGCCGAGCACCCTGCCCGACGGTTCGGTCGCCGAGCTCACCGTGGGCCACTACCGCACCCCGGCCGGGCACGACGTGGACGGGCGCGGCATCGTCCCCGACGTGCCGGCGAAGGAGGGCGCGGAGGAGCGGGCCCGCACGGTATTGAGTGGCCTCGGAGGGGGCTCGTAGTGCGAAAATGACCGCACTATGGCTAAGGGACTCGTCAACGTGCAGGGCAAGCCTGCCAAGAAGGCCCAGGACAAGGGGCCGGAGCGCAAGCTCATCGCGCAGAACAAGAAGGCGCGCCACGACTATCTGATCCTCGACACGTACGAGGCGGGCGTGGCGCTCATGGGCACGGAGGTGAAGTCGCTCCGGATGGGGCGGGCCTCGCTGGTGGACGGCTTCGTCCAGATCGAGGGCCACGAGGCGTGGCTGTACAACATCCACGTCCCCGAGTACATGCAGGGCAGCTGGACCAACCACTCGGCGAAGCGGAAGCGGAAGCTGCTGCTGCACCGGGCGGAGATCGACAAGCTGGAGCAGAAGGCGTCGGAGACCGGTCACACGATCGTGCCCCTGGCGCTGTACTTCCTGGGCGGCCGGGTGAAGTGCGAGATCGCGCTCGCCAAGGGCAAGAAGGAGTACGACAAGCGGCAGACGCTCCGGGAGAAGCAGGACACCCGGGAGACCGCGCGGGCGATCGCGGCGGCGAAGCGGCGCCAGCGCGCCCAGGAGCGCTGAGCGGCTCGGCGTCAATCCGCTGGCAACCGTGCCCACGGTTCCCGTACCATGGGCAGCGCACCCCACCGAGGGTGCGCGGTTTGAAAAATCAACATGGGGATGATCGGTTTCGACAGCGGATGTCGAAGCAGGGGAAGCGTGTCGAGGAAGCGGCAATGATCTCGTAAACCACGCGCCGAAACCAATAATCGCCAACACCAAGCGCGATTCCTTCGCCCTCGCTGCCTAAGTAGCGACTTGCGAAGTGTCAGCCCGGGGCTGTTCCCGACCCGGATCCTGGCATCAGCTAGGGAACTAAACCTCGATCCCGGTCACGGGGTGAAGAGGGAAATCAAACAGTGACTGAGCCCGTTCCGGACTTGTCTGGGTGATCCGGAGGGCTGAGAAACTCGTACCAGACTGCACACGGAGAAGCCCTGGTTCCGCACCGTTGGACGCGGGTTCGATTCCCGCCATCTCCACTCATCCCATGTGGGCGCAGGCCCGGTGGTCCTTCCCAGGACCACCGGGCCTTCGTCATGCCCGCGGCCCCGTGCGGAGCGTCAGCACGGACAGGGTCAGGGCCAGGGCCGCCGACAGCACCGGGAGGGTGAAGCCCAGGACGGGGGTGGGGGCGTGGTCGGCGGTCCAGCCGGCGGTCGCCGAACCCGCCGCGATGCCCGCCAGCAGGGCCGTCACCGCCAGGGTCATGCCCTCGTTCAGCCGGGACGGCGGGACGATCCGCTGGACCAGGGCCATGCCCGTGACCATCGTCGGGGCCGTCGCCATGCCCGCCACCAGCAGGCCGGCCGCCAGCGCGAGCAGCGAGCCGGTCAGCGCCGCCAGCAGCGGGGCCGCCATCAGGACCGTCATCGCCGCCAGGCAGGTCCGCAGGGACGCGGTGCGGCGGGCCCGGCCGTAGAGGAGGCCGGCCGCGCAGGAGCCCGCCGCCTGGAGCGCCAGCACCGGGCCGGCGACCGGGCCGTCCACGTACGCGAGGGCCGTCACCTCCATCGCGCCGAAGACCGCGCCCGTGGCGGCGAACACCGCCAGCAGCGGCACCGTCCCCGGCAGCCGCAGCGGCGAGCCCGCGGACGTGCGCGGGGCCACCGGCGGCTCGGTCGACCGCTGCGCCGCGAACAGCACCACCCCGGTCAGCAGCAGCACCGCCGCCACCAGCGTGCCCGCCTCCGGGAACAGCGCCGAGCAGAGCACCGCCGCCACCACCGGGCCCAGCATGAAGCACAGCTCGTCGGCGGCCTGCTCGAACGAGTTCGCCGTGTGCAGCGCCGCCGCGTCCCCGCGCAGCAGGTGCGCCCAGCGGGCCCGGGACATGCCGCCCGTGTTCGGCGCCGCCCCGGTCAGCGGGACCGCGCAGAACAGCGCCCACGCGGGCGCGTGCCCCCGGACGCACAGCAGCAGCGCCACATGGCCCAGGACCGCGACGGCCGCCGCCGGGACGGCGACCCGGGCCTGGCCGTGCCGGTCGACGAGACGGGCCACCCACGGCGCCGTCAGCGCGCCCGCCACCAGCCCGGTCGCGCTGACCGCGCCGGCCAGCGCGTACGAGTCGTACGCCGCCGAGACCATCAGCACCGCGCTGATCCCGAACATCCCCGACGGCAGCCGGGCGACCAGGTTCCCGGCGGTGAACGCGCGCGTGCCGGGCAGCGCGAAGAGACGCAGGTACGGGTTGCGGGGGAGCGCGGCGGGGCGCTCCCGGTAGCGGGGGGCGAGGCCGGGGCCCGCGGGGGTGGGGACGAGGTGCTGCGAGGACATGCCGCAAGGCTCCGGCCGCGGGGCCCGGACCGTCCAACACCTGTCCGGTTCCGATTCACGCACCCGTGTTGTTGAATGCGGCGGGTGGCCACACCGCACGACATCGACCCCCGGCTGCTCCGCGCCTTCACCGCCGTCGCCGAGGAGCTGCACTTCACCCGCGCCGCCGGTCGGCTCTTCGTCGCCCAGCAGGCGCTCAGCCGGGACGTCCGGCGCCTGGAGCGCGAGCTCGGCACCCCGCTGTTCGTCCGCACCACCCGGCAGGTCGCCCTCACCCCGGACGGCGAACGGCTCCTTCCGTACGCCCGCCGGGTCCTCGACGCCCACGACGCGCTCCGCGACGCCTTCCGCGCCGAGGCCCGCCCGCTGCTCGTCGACCTCAACACGCCCGGCCTCGTCCAGGACCGGATCCTGCGCCGCGCCCGCGAGCTGGCCCCCGAGCACGAGCTGATGGCCCGCTTCGAGTCCGGGCTCACCGGTGCCGTCCGCGAGATCCTGGCCGGCCGGCTCGACGCCTCCTTCGGCCGGTACGGCGGCCTCCCGCCCGCCCTGCGCGACCGGCTCGACTCCTGCCTCGTCCGGTACGAGCCGATGGCCGTGCTGCTGCCCGACGGCCACCCGCTCGCCGCACTGCCCGAGGTGCCGCTCGGCCGGCTCGCCGGCGAACACCTCTACGCCGGCGCCGGGAACGACCGCACCACCGAGTGGACCGACCTCGCCGCCCGGCTCTTCGCCGGCCGCGGCATCCACCTCGCGCCGCCCGCCCCGCTCGCCGTCGGCAAGGAGGAGTTCCAGCGGATCATGGCCAAGCACCGGCACCCGGTCCTCGCCGTCACCGGCTTCCCGCCGATGCCCGGCTGCGTCCTGCGCCCGCTCGTCGACCCCGTCCCCCTCTCGCCCGTCAGCCTCGTCTGGCGCCGCGGCCTGCGCCACCCCGCCCTCGACGCCCTCCGCGCCGCCGCCGCCGAACTCGGCGCCCACGAGGGCTGGCTGCGCCGCCCGCCCGGCTCCTGGCTCCCCGACGGCGAACCCGGCCTGCCACTCACAGCGGGCGCCGGTCCCGGGTGAGAGCAAGGTTCCGCCGACGTCACCTCACGGCACCGTCCTGAAACGCGGTCTTCCTAGCGTCGGGGGCACCAGGATCCGGAACCGGATCCGGACACCGTGGAGGTGCGAGATGGGCGGGCGCTGGATCGACGTGTGGGAGCCCGAGGACGAGACGTTCTGGCGGGAGAAGGGCGAGCGGATCGCCCGGCGCAACCTCGCCTTCTCCGTCCTCTCCGAACACATCGGCTTCTCCGTGTGGAGCCTGTGGTCCGTGATGGTCCTCTTCATGGGGCCGCAGTACGGCATCGACGCCGCCGGCAAGTTCT
The DNA here is from genome assembly GCF_042797055.1 of Streptomyces sp. NPDC057854. NCBI lineage: Bacteria > Bacillati > Actinomycetota > Actinomycetes > Kitasatosporales > Streptomycetaceae > Streptomyces > Streptomyces sp. NPDC057854. Next base: position 48,944 of record NZ_JBHVMF010000029.1, on the reverse strand, counting down.
TCCTCATCGCGACCGCCACCTTCGTCGGCGCGCTGATCCGCATCCCGTACACCTTCGCCGTCGCCCGCTTCGGCGGCCGCAACTGGACCGTCTTCAGCGCCCTGCTGCTCCTGCTGCCGACCGGCTTCGCGTACGCCGTGATGGAACCCGGCACCTCCTACGGGACCTTCGTGCTGGTGGCCGCCCTCACCGGCGTCGGCGGCGGCAACTTCGCCTCCTCCATGACCAACATCAACGCCTTCTTCCCGCTGCGGAAGAAGGGCTGGGCGCTCGGCCTCAACGCGGGCGGCGGCAACATCGGCGTCCCCGTCGTCCAGCTCGTCGGCCTCCTCGTCATCGGCACCGCCGGCGCGATGCACCCGAGGATCGTCCTCGGCGTCTACCTGCCGCTGATCGTCGTCGCCGCCGTCTGCTCCGCGCTCTTCATGGACAACCTCACGCCCGTGAAGAACGACACCGGAGCCGTCCGCGAGGCGCTGCGGGCCCGCCACACCTGGATCATGGCCTTCCTGTACGTCGGCACCTTCGGCTCCTTCATCGGCTACAGCTTCGCCTTCGGCCTCGTCCTCCAGACCCAGTTCGGCCGCACCCCGCTCCAGGCCGCCTCGCTCACCTTCATCGGCCCGCTGCTCGGCTCCCTCATCCGCCCCTTCGGCGGCTCCCTCGCCGACCGGCACGGCGGCGCCCGCATCACCCTCGGCACCTTCGCCGCCATGTCCGCCGCCACCGGCGTGGTCATCTACGCCTCGCTCGCCGCGTCCCTGCCGGTCTTCCTCGTCGGCTTCATCGCCCTCTTCGTCCTCAGCGGCCTCGGCAACGGCTCCACGTACAAGATGATCCCGGCGATCTTCCTCGCCCAGGGCCACCGCAAGGGCCTGAGCGGCGAGCCCGCCGAGGCGTACGGGCGGCGGCTCTCCGGCGCCTCCATGGGCCTCATCGGAGCCGTCGGCGCCCTCGGCGGCCTCGGCATCAACCTCGCCTTCCGCCAGTCCTTCCAGACCGCCGGCACCGGCACCGGCGCATTCGTCGCCTTCCTCGCCTTCTACGCCGCCTGCATGGCCGTCACCTGGGCGGTATACCTTCGGCGCCCGCCCGTCGTCCCCGACACCGCCGCCCCCGCCGAGGAGCCGGAGCACCGCCCCGGATACGCGAAGGTGTGAGCCGCGGTGCCGGACGCGTACCGTAACGGGCAGGAAATACGCGTGAACCCCGACCGTCACGCGTCCGCGCCACCCTCGATGACCATGGACCAGCACGAACACGGACCCCTGGCCGGCTTCACCGTCGGCGTCACCGCGGCCCGGCGCGCGGACGAACTCATCGCCCTGCTGCGCCGGCGCGGAGCGGCCGTCGTGCACGGCCCCGCCCTGCGGATCGTCCCGCTCGCCGACGACACCGAACTCCTCGCCGCCACCCGGGAGATCATCGACGCCACGCCGGACGTCGTCGTCGCCACCACCGCGATCGGCTTCCGCGGCTGGGTCGAGGCGGCCGAGGGCTGGGGACACGGCACCGCCCTCCTCGACGCCCTGCGCGGCGCCGAACTCCTCGCCCGCGGGCCCAAGGTGAAGGGGGCCGTACGGGCCGCCGGGCTCACCGAGTCCTGGTCGCCGTCCTCCGAGTCGATGGCCGAGGTCCTCGACCGGCTCCTCGCCGAAGGCGTCGCCGGGCGGCGGATCGCCGTCCAGCTCCACGGCGAACCGCTCCCCGGCTTCGTCGAGGCGCTCACCGCCGCCGGCGCGACCGTCCTCGGCGTCCCCGTCTACCGGTGGATGCCGCCCGAGGACCTCGGACCGCTCGACCGGCTCGTCGACGCCGTCGTCGCCCGCTCCGTCGACGCCGTCGCCTTCACCAGCGCCCCCGCCGCCGCCTCGCTCCTCGCCCGGGCCGGCGAACGGGGCGTGCGCGAACGGGTCGTCGACGCGCTGCGGCACGACGTCCTCGCGGTCTGCGTGGGACCCGTCACGGCGCTCCCGCTCCAGGCCGAGGCCGTCCCCACCCACCAGCCCGAACGCTTCCGCCTCGGACCGCTCGTTCAGCTGCTCTGCACCGAACTGCCCGCCCGGTCACGGACGCTGCCCGTCGCCGGGCACCGGCTGGAGATCCGCGGGCACGCCGTCCTCGTCGACGGCGCGCTGCGGCCCGTACCGCCCGCCGGGATGGCACTCCTCGGCCTGCTGGCCCGGCGGCCCGGCTGGGTCGTGTCCCGCGCCGACCTGCTGCGGGCCCTGCCCGGCGCCGGACGGGACGAGCACGCCGTCGAGACGGCGATGGCGCGGCTCCGGGCCGCCCTCGGCACGCCCAAGCTCATCCAGACGGTCGTCAAGCGCGGCTACCGCCTCTCCCTCGACCCGCTCGCCGAGGAGCCCCCGGCCCCGTGACGGCCCCCGCGCGGCGGGCTACCGTACCGGCATGGATCACCAGGTGGAGGTCAGGGAGGCGCGCGCGGACGACGCCGGCGCGCTGGCCCGCGCGCTGCTGCGGAACCGGGACCACATGCGGGCCACCGAGCCGTACCGCGCTGAGCGGTACTACACCGCCCAGGGACAGGCCGAGCGGCTGGCCGACGGCGGCCGGCGGTGGTTCGCCGTCGAGCAGGACGGCGACGGCGAGCGGATCGTCGGGACCGCGATCCTCTCCGGCATCGTGCTCGGACCGTTCCGCAGCGCGTCCCTCGGCTACTGGGTGGACGGGGAGCGCACCGGCCGCGGCATCGCCTCCCTCCTCGTCGCCGAGGTGCTGCGCGCCTCCCGCGACAAGCTCGGACTGCACCGGATCGAGGCGTCCACGCTGCTCGACAACCACGCCTCCCAGCGCGTCCTCGCCAAGGCCGGGTTCGAGCGGATCGGCACCGCGCCCCGCTACCTGCACATCGCCGGCGCCTGGCGCGACCACCACCTCTTCCAGCGGATCCTGCACGACGAGCCGCCGCCCCGCGCCTGACACGGCGGCCCCCGGTCGCGTACCTTTGACGGCTGCCCAGTGCACGTCAGAAGGGGGCCTCAGTGGCCGCGCAGGAAGCCGTCGACACGGTCAGAGACCGTGAGATCGGCATCGAGCAGGAACATCTGGACCAGGTCTACCGCCGCCTGGAGGAGAAGATCCACGAGGCGGAGTTCCTGATGAACGACGCCGCGCGGAAGGGCCACGTCGGCACGCCCGGCGCGCTCGCCGAGCGCGACGCCCAGGTCTTCCGCGCCGGGATCCACCTGAACCGGCTCAACAACGAGTTCGAGGACTTCCTGTTCGGCCGGATCGACCTCCTGTACGGCAAGGACGGCGTCAAGGGCCCCGACGGCGCGTACACCTCCGTCGAGCCCGCGGACGACGCCATCCGGCCCGACAACACCGCCGACATCGGCGAGACCCTGCACATCGGCCGCATCGGCGTCCTCGACGCCGACTACTCCCCGCTCGTCATCGACTGGCGCGCCCCCGCCGCCGCCCCCTTCTACCGCTCCACGCCCGTCGAGCCGGGCCGGGTCGTCCGCCGCCGGGTCATCCGCTCCAAGGGCCGCCGGGTCCTCGGCGTCGAGGACGACCTGATGCGTCCCGAGCTGAAGGCCACCCTCGGCGGCGCCGAACTGCCCGTCATCGGCGACGGCGCCCTGATGGCCGCCCTCGGGCAGGCCCGTTCCCACTCGATGCGGGACATCGTCGCGTCCATCCAGGCCGAGCAGGACCTCGTCATCCGCGCCCCCGCCGCCTCCGTCACCTACGTCGAGGGCGGGCCGGGCACCGGGAAGACCGCCGTGGCGCTGCACCGCGCCGCGTACCTGCTCTACCAGGACCGCAGGCGGTACGCCGGCGGCATCCTCATCGTCTCGCCGACCCCGCTGCTCGTCTCGTACACCGAAGGCGTGCTGCCCTCGCTCGGCGAGGAGGGGCAGGTCGCCATCCGGGCGCTCGGCAACCTCGTCGACGGCGCCGAGGCCGACGCGTACGACGAGCCCGCCGTCTCCCGGGTCAAGGGCTCCTCCCGGATGCTCGCCGTGCTCCGCAAGGCCGCCCGCGGCGCCCTGGAGGGCCCGGACACGCCGAAGCTGCTCCGGGTCGTCGCCTTCGGGCGCCGGCTGGAGCTGGAGGAGGCCGAGCTGCGGCGGATCCGGCAGAACGTGCTCTCCGGCACCGCCCCCGTCAACCTGCTCCGGCCCCGCGCCCGCCGGCTCCTCCTCGACGCCCTCTACGCCAGGTCGGGCGCCGCCGGCCGGCACAGCGACCCCGAGCTCGCCGCCGAGCTGCGCTCCTCCTTCGACGAGGACGTCTCCACCGAGGACTCCTTCACCGGCTTCCTCGACGCCTGGTGGCCGGAACTGGCCCCCCGCCAGGTCCTGGACGCCATGGCCGACGAGAAGCGGCTCGGCCGCTGGGCCCGCCGGGTCCTCAACCCCGGCGAGGTCCGCCGGGTCGCCCGCTCGCTGCGCCGCCCGGGCCTCTCGGTCCACGACGTCGCGCTCCTGGACGAGCTGCACACCCTGCTCGGCGCCCCGGCCCGGCCGAAGCGGAAGCGGGAGTACGACCCGCTGGACCAGCTCACCGGCCTGGAGGAGCTGATGCCGGTACGGGAGGAGACCCAGCGCGAGCGGGCCGAGCGGCTGGCGGCGGAGCGCACCGAGTACGCCCACGTCATCGTGGACGAGGCGCAGGACCTCACGCCCCTGCAGTGGCGGATGGTCGGCCGCCGCGGCCGGCACGCCACCTGGACGATCGTCGGGGACCCGGCGCAGTCGTCCTGGTCCGACCCGGACGAGGCCGCCGCCGCCCGCGACGAGGCGCTGGGCTCCCGGCCGCGCCGCCGCTTCGAGCTGACCGTGAACTACCGCAACCCGGCGGAGATCGCCGAGCTCGCCGCCAGGGTGCTCGCCCTCGCCATGCCGGGCAAGGAGGCGCCGAGGGCGGTCCGCTCGACCGGCGTCGAGCCCCGGTTCGTCGCCGTCGGCAAGGGCGACGACCTGGCCGGAACCGTGCGGTCGGAGGCGGAGCGGCTGCTCGCCGGGGTCGAGGGCACGGTCGGCGTGGTCGTCGCCATGGACCGGCGCGCGGAGGCGGCCCGCTGGCTCGACGGGCTGGGGGACCGGGTGGTCGCGCTCGGCTCGCTGGAGGCGAAGGGCCTGGAGTACGACGCCACCCTCGTCGTCTCGCCGGCCGAGATCGCCGACGAGTCGCCGGCCGGGCTGCGGGTGCTGTACGTGGCCCTCACCCGTTCGACGCAGGCGCTGACGGTGCTCTCGGGCGCCCGGGACCTGCCGGACGAGGCGGGGGTTCCGGACCTGCTGCGGGACTGACCGAAAGTCGGCCCGCGCCGGGGGAATCGCGTCCGGGGGGTGTTTGTTAGCCTTGTCGTGACACCGGCTCGATCCAAGCCCCCGGGCCCAACCTTCGTCCCTCAGAGGGACCACTTGCCGCGAGGCGAGCATGGCGGGTCGGTGTCACTTAGACGTACATACGAAGTTGAGGCCCCGGTCGTCTTCCGATGACCGGGGCCTCTTCTGTTGGTCCGCCATCTCTCGTATGGTGGAAACTACTTTCCGAAAACAAAATGACCGCATTACCTGCTACCGGTGGGTAGGTGCGACGATCGGAGGGCGCCGCCGGGGCAACCAGCCGGGGCGGCGTAGCAACGAAGCTAGGGAAAGCAGAGGAACCCGGCCATGGCAACGGCGCCCAGCGTCTCGTACTCGATGACGGTCCGCCTGGAGGTGCCCGCGAGCGGCACCGCGGTCTCGCAGCTCACGGCGGCGGTCGAGTCCCACGGAGGCTCCGTCACCGGCCTCGACGTCACCGCCTCGGGCCACGAGAAGCTCCGGATCGACGTCACCGTCGCCGCGACCTCCACCGCCCACGCCGACGAGATCGTCGAGCGGCTGCGGGACATCGAGGGCGTCGTCCTCGGCAAGGTCTCCGACCGTACGTTCCTGATGCACCTCGGCGGCAAGATCGAGATGGCGTCCAAGCACCCCATCCGGAACCGTGACGACCTCTCGATGATCTACACCCCGGGCGTCGCCCGCGTGTGCATGGCGATCGCCGAGAACCCCGAGGACGCCCGCCGCCTCACCATCAAGCGCAACGCGGTCGCGGTCGTCACGGACGGCTCCGCCGTCCTCGGCCTCGGCAACATCGGCCCGAAGGCCGCGCTGCCCGTCATGGAGGGCAAGGCGGCCCTCTTCAAGCGCTTCGCCGGCATCGACGCCTGGCCGATCTGCCTGGACACCCAGGACACCGACGCGATCGTCGAGATCGTCAAGGCCATCGCCCCCGGCTTCGCGGGCATCAACCTGGAGGACATCTCGGCGCCGCGCTGCTTCGAGATCGAGGCCCGGCTCCGCGAGGCCCTGGACATCCCGGTCTTCCACGACGACCAGCACGGCACCGCCATCGTCGTCCTCGCCGCCCTCACCAACGCGCTCCGCGTGGTCGGCAAGGGCATCGGCGACGTCCGGGTCGTCATGTCGGGCGCCGGCGCGGCCGGCACCGCCATCCTGAAGCTGCTGCTCGCCGCCGGCGTGAAGCACGCGGTCGTCGCCGACATCCACGGCGTCGTGCACGCCGGCCGGGCGGACCTGGTGGACGCCACCCCGGACTCGCCGCTGCGCTGGATCGCCGACAACACCAACCCGGAGGGCGTCACCGGCACCCTCAAGGAGGCCGTGGTCGGCGCGGACGTCTTCATCGGCGTCTCGGCCCCGAACCTGCTGGGCGCCGAGGACGTGGCCGCGATGGCCGAGGACTCCATCGTGTTCGCGCTCGCGAACCCCGACCCGGAGGTCGACCCGGCCGCCGCGCGGCAGACCGCCGCCGTCGTCGCCACCGGCCGCTCGGACTTCCCGAACCAGATCAACAACGTGCTGGTCTTCCCGGGCGTCTTCCGCGGCCTGCTGGACGCCCAGTCCCGCACGGTGAACACCGACATGATGCTGGCCGCCGCCGCGGCCCTCGCGGACGTCGTCACCGAGGACGAACTGAACCCGAACTACATCATCCCGTCGGTCTTCAACGACAAGGTCGCCGGCGCCGTCGCGGGCGCCGTCCGGACCGCCGCCAAGGCCGCGGGCGCGGGCGCCTGACGTCACCGGCGAGCGGTACCCGGAGCGTGTCGCGATTCGCGGAGCCGTAAACCCGCCTTTAGGGTGGCTTTTCGGCTCCGCACCGTTTGCGGGGAGTCGACGCTACGTCACCACCAGGGGGCTCCGGCGCTTTCCGTGTGACCCGAGGGGGTGCCGGATTGGCGTTCCCGCCGCTGGTGGGGGCAGGATGCTCCCCCGAGGACTTCGTCCAGGGGGGAACCCCCAGGGCGCGAGGGATCCACGAGAGACAGACCCGGTTCCGGGGACTGTCCGAGGCCCCTGGCAGCATCGGCTTCGATCTCACGCCTCACAGGCAAGAAGAACACGGGAGTAACAACATGAACCGCAGTGAGCTGGTGGCCGCGCTGGCCGACCGCGCCGAGGTGACCCGCAAGGACGCCGACGCCGTGCTGGCCGCCCTCGCCGAGACCGTCGGTGAGGTCGTCGCCAAGGGCGACGAGAAGGTCACCATCCCCGGCTTCCTGACCTTCGAGCGCACCCACCGTGCCGCTCGCACCGCTCGTAACCCGCAGACCGGCGACCCGATCAACATCCCGGCCGGCTACAGCGTGAAGGTCTCCGCGGGCTCCAAGCTCAAGGAAGCCGCCAAGGGCAAGTAAGCGGCCTGTAGGCGCACACGAAGGGCGGCCACCCCCCAGGGGGTGGCCGCCCTTCCGTTCGTTCGGCAGAAGGCCCCGCAGGGCCTCCCGCGGGGGGTCCTAGACCAGCGCGCCGCCCGGCAGCTCGACCTTCGCGCCCAGCTCCACGAGCTTCTCCATGAAGTTCTCGTAGCCGCGGTTGATCAGCTCGATGCCGTGCACCCGGCTGGTGCCCTGGGCGGCGAGCGCCGCGATCAGGTACGAGAAGCCGCCGCGCAGGTCCGGGATGACCAGGTCGGCGCCCTGGAGGCGGGTGGGGCCGCTGACGACCGCCGAGTGCAGGAAGTTCCGCTGGCCGAAGCGGCAGTCGGAGCCGCCCAGGCACTCGCGGTACAGCTGGATGTGGGCGCCCATCTGGTTGAGCGCCGAGGTGAAGCCGAGCCGGGACTCGTACACCGTCTCGTGGACGATGGACAGGCCCGACGCCTGCGTGAGGGCGACGACCAGCGGCTGCTGCCAGTCGGTCTGGAAGCCCGGGTGGACGTCGGTCTCCAGGTGGATCGCGTTGAGCGAGCCGCCCGGGTGCCAGAAGCGGATGCCCTCGTCGTCGATCTCGAAGGCGCCGCCGACCTTCCGGTAGGTGTTGAGGAAGGTCATCATCGAGCGCTGCTGGGCGCCGCGCACGTAGATGTTGCCCTCGGTGGCGAGCGCCGCGGACGCCCAGGAGGCCGCCTCCAGGCGGTCCGGGATCGCCCGGTGGGTGTAGCCGTCGAGCTTGTCGACACCGGTGATCCGGATGGTCCGGTCGGTGTCCATGGAGATGATCGCGCCCATCTTCTGCAGGACGCAGATCAGGTCCTCGATCTCCGGCTCCACGGCCGCGTTCGACAGCTCGGTGACGCCGTCCGCGAGCACCGCCGTCAGCAACACCTGCTCGGTCGAGCCGACCGAGGGGTACGGGAGGCGGATCTTGCAGCCGCGAAGGCGCTGCGGGGCCTCCAGGTACTGCCCGTCGGCCCGCTTCTCGATGGTCGCGCCGAACTGGCGGAGCACGTCGAAGTGGAAGTCGATCGGCCGGCCGCCGATGTCGCAGCCGCCGAGGCCGGGGATGAAGGCGTGGCCGAGGCGGTGCAGCAGCGGGCCGCAGAAGAGGATCGGGATGCGCGACGAGCCGGCGTGGGCGTCGATGTCGGCGACGTTGGCGGACTCGACGTGCGTCGGGTCGAGCACCAGCTCGCCGGGCTCCTCGCCGGGGCGGACCGTCACGCCGTGCAGCTGGAGCAGTCCGCGGACGACGCGGACGTCGCGGATGTCCGGCACGTTGCGCAGTCTGCTGGGGCCGCTGCCGAGGAGGGCGGCGACCATCGCCTTGGGCACGAGGTTCTTCGCGCCGCGAACGCGGATCTCGCCTTCCAGCGGGGTTCCGCCATGGACGAGCAGTACATCATGGCTGTCTGTGCCGGTCATGAATCTCGCGTTCCGGAGTCGTCGGTCGGGTGGCCAGAGAAAAGGGTAAGGGGCCATGGAACCCCGATCGGGCCCCTCGGGGTGCCTGGCAGATGTAATGAATTCGGCACAACACCCTCCGTTTCCGCGATCTTGCGGACTGTCACCGTCCGGTTGTCTCCGCAGGGCGGTCCGGCCCGTCCTGTCCCGCCCCTCCCGACCTGCGCGGCTCGTCTCGGCTTCCGCGGGTTTCCCGGCATTGCGCCCGAGAACCCCCGCCCGCGCCGAAGATGCGGGATCATGTGTCGCATGACCGAGGTGTCCTCGCTCACAGGACGGCTGCTCGTGGCCACCCCCGCCCTCGCGGACCCGAACTTCGACCGCGCGGTGGTGCTGCTGCTCGACCACGACGACGAGGGCTCCCTCGGCGTCGTGCTCAACCGGCCCACCCCCGTGACCGTCGGCGACGTGCTCGCGCCCTGGGCGGAGCTGGCCGGCGAGCCGGGCGTCGTCTTCCAGGGCGGCCCCGTCTCCCTCGACGCGGCCCTCGGGCTCGCCGTCGTCCCCGGCGACGGCGGCCCGGCCCGCCCGGACCGGGAGGACCCCGTCGGCTGGCGGCGGGTCCACGGCGCCATCGGCCTGGTCGACCTGGAGACCCCGCCCGAACTGCTCGGCCCCGCCCTCAGCGCGCTCCGCATCTTCGCCGGCTACGCGGGCTGGGGCCCCGGCCAGCTGGAGACCGAACTGACCGAGGGCGCCTGGTACGTCGTCGAGTCCGAGCCCGGCGACGTCTCCTCGCCGACCCCCGAGACGCTCTGGCGGCAGGTGCTGCGCCGGCAGCGCGGCGACCTCGCGATGGTCGCGACCTACCCGGACGACCCGTCGCTCAACTGAGTCCCGCCGCTCCCAGTACCCTTGGGTGCCATGAGCACTCTCGAGCCCGAGCGCGGGGCAGGTACGGGGACCCTCGTCGAGCCGACGCCGCAGGTGTCCCACGGTGACGGCGACCACGAGCGCTACGCCCATTACGTCCAGAAGGACAAGATCATGGCGAGTGCCCTCGACGGCACTCCCGTCGTCGCCCTGTGCGGGAAGGTCTGGGTGCCGGGGCGCGACCCCAAGAAGTACCCCGTCTGCCCCATGTGCAAGGAGATCTACGAGTCCATGGGCTCGGGCGGCGACAAGAACGGCAAGGACGGCAAGGGCGGCGGCAAGGGCAAGTAAGCCCCTGGCGCGAAGAAGCGGCCCCGGCCGGGAACGGCCCCTGCGGCGCGCACCTCTGGTGCGCTCCACAGGGGCCGTTCGGCGTTTCCGGAGACGCTTCCGCGGCGTGCCCGGGACCGGCCGGCCGCCGGGAAGTGGTCGAGACCTCTTGTCGTGATCGGCGGGCGCGCCTAACCTCACCGCTGTTGTTGTGCAGCACGAAACGCCCGTTGCGCATGCTGCAACGCCCGCTCGGAGGGGAACCGCCATGAAGCTTCCTGCCCGATTCACCGCCCCCGTCGCCCTGCCGCTCGCCGCCCTCGTCCTCGCCGCCTGCGCCCCCCAGACCTCCGCCCCCGCCGCCGGCGGCGACGCGAAGAACGGCACCCTGCGCGTCTGGCTCTTCCAGGAGGTCGCCAACCAGCCCAAGGAGAAGGTCGTCGACGAGGCCGTCGCCGCCTTCGAGAAGAAGCACCCCGGCACCGAGGTCGAGGTCGAGTACATCCCCGTCGAGACCCGCGCCCAGCGCGTCAAGGCGGCCTTCAACGACCCGAAGTCCGCCCCCGACGTCATCGAGTACGGCAACACCGACACCGCCGGCTACGTCAAGGACGGCGGACTCGCCGACATCACCGCCGAGTTCAGCGCCTGGGACGAGGCCGCCGCCACCGACCCCACCGCCAAGGAGTCCGTCACCGTCGGCGGCAAGGTCTACGGCGCCCCCTTCTTCGTCGGCGTACGCGCCCTCTACTACCGCACCGACGTCTTCCGCGACCTCGGCCTCACCGCCCCCAAGACCCAGGACGAACTCGCCGCGACCGCCCGGAAGATCCGCAAGGCCAGGCCCGAGCTGTACGGCATCGCCGTCGGCGGCGCCTACACCTACGGCGCCCTCCCGTTCGTCTGGGCCGCCGGCGGCGACCTCGCCGCCAAGGACGCCTCCGGCGCCTACAAGGCCGCCCTGAACAGCGACGCCGCCGTCCGCGGCCTCACCGCCTACACCTCGCTCCTGCGCGACGACAACTGCCCCGCCGCCACCTGCGCCCAGATGGGCGGCAACGCCACCGTCACCGCCTTCGCCGCCGGCAAGGCCGGCATGGCCATCGGCGGCGACTTCAGCCACGCCGCCGTCGAGGCCGGCAAGGTCAAGGGCAAGTACGCCGTCGTCCCGCTGCCCGGCACCACCCCCGGCTCCGTCGCCCCCGCCTTCGCCGGCGGCAACAACATCGGCGTCCTCCGCTCCACCGGCCACCGCACCCTCGCCGTCGAACTGACGAAGACCCTCGCCGGCAAGGACACCCAGGCCAGGCTGTTCGACGCGATGGGCTTCCTGCCCACCTTCACCGACGTCCGCGCCGACGCCGCCCGGCGCAAGCCGTTCGTCAAGCCCTTCATCGACACCCTGGCCGCCGGCGCCCGGTTCGTGCCCGCCACCGCCGCCTGGGGCCGCATCGACTCCTCGCTCGTCGTCCCCACGATGCTCCAGGAGATCGCCAGCGGCCGGAAGGACGTGAAGACCGCCGCCACCGACGCCGCGCGCAAGATGGACGCGGCCTTCGCCGAGGCGGGCTGAACCGGATGACCGCCACCGCCACCGCGCCGCCCGCACCCGCCGGCGCCGCGAAACAGCCCGCCCGCCGGCCCCGGAGCCGTACCGCCGGGGCCCGCACCGGCACCTCCGCCTGGACCCCCTGGCTCTACCTCCTGCCCGCCCTCGCCGTCCTCGGCGCCCTCCTCGTCTACCCCGTCTACCAGCTCGGCCTCATCTCCTTCCTGGAGTACACCCAGGCCCAGGTCAGCGGCGGCGAACCCACCTCCTTCCAGGGCCTCGGCAACTACACCGCCCTCGTCACCGACCCCCAGTTCCGCCAGGTCCTGCTCGCCACCGTCGTCTTCGCCGCCGCCTGCGTCGCCGGCACCCTCGCCGTCGGCTGCGCCCTCGCCGTCCTCCTCACCCGGGTGCGGGCGCTGCCCCGCCTCGCCCTGATGCTGGCCGCGCTCGGCGCCTGGGCCACCCCCGCCGTCACCGGCTCCACCGTCTGGGTCTTCCTCTTCGACGCCGACTTCGGCCCCGTCAACAAACTCCTCGGCCTCGGCGACTTCTCCTGGACCTACGGGCGGTACAGCGCCTTCGCGCTCGTCCTCCTCGAAGTCGTCTGGTGCTCGTTCCCGTTCGTGATGGTCACCGTCTACGCCGGGATCCGGGCCGTCCCCACCGAGGTCCTGGAGGCCGCCGCCCTCGACGGCGCCTCCCAGTGGCGGATCTGGCGCACCGTGACCGCGCCACTGCTCCGCCCGATCCTCGCCGTCGTCACCATCCAGTCCGTCATCTGGGACTTCAAGGTCTTCACCCAGATCTACGTGATGACGAACGGCGGCGGCATCGCCGGCCAGAACCTCGTCCTCAACGTCTACGCCTACCAGCAGGCGTTCGCCTCCTCCCAGTACAGCCTGGGAGCCGCCATCGGCGTCGTCATGCTGCTCATCCTGCTCGCGGTCACCCTGGTGTACCTGCGGCTGCTGCGCCGTCAGGGGGAGGACCTGTGACCGGCCTCCGCCTTCCCCGGGTACGCCGTCCCGGGCGGCTGCTCGCCGAGGCGGCGGCCCTGCTCACCGCCGTCGTCGTCGCCTTCCCGCTCTACTGGATGGTCCTCTCCGCCCTCAAGCCTGCCGGCGAGATCCAGTCCACCGAACCCCGCCCGTGGACGCTGTCGCCGTCCCTCGACTCCTTCCGGCGCGTCTTCGAACAGCAGGACTTCGGGCGCTACTTCCTCAACAGCCTCGCGGTGGCGACGGCCGTCGTGCTCGCCTCCGCCGTCATCGCCTTCCTCGCCGCGACCGCCGTCACCCGCTTCCGCTTCCGGTTCCGCACCACGATCCTGGTCATGTTCCTGATCGCCCAGATGGTGCCGGTCGAGGCCCTGACCATCCCGCTGTTCTTCCTCATGCGCGACGCCGGACTCCTCAACACCCTCGGCTCGCTCGTCCTCCCGCACATCGCCTTCTCGCTGCCCTTCGCCATCTGGATGCTGCGCGGCTTCGTGCGGGCCGTGCCGGAGGCACTGGAGGAGCAGGCCCGGATCGACGGGGCGAGCCACACCCGCTTCCTGTGGACGATCCTCTTCCCGCTGGTCCTCCCCGGCCTCGTCGCCACCAGCGTCTTCTCGTTCATCTCCACCTGGAACGACTTCCTCTTCGCCAAGTCGTTCCTCATCAGCGACACCTCGCAGTCCACCCTCCCGATGGCGCTGCTGGTCTTCTTCAAGCCCGACGAGAACGACTGGGGAGGCATCATGGCCGGCTCGACCGTGATGACCCTGCCGGTGCTCGTCTTCTTCGTACTCGTACAGCGCCGCCTGGTCTCCGGACTGGGCGGGGCGGTGAAGGACTGACGTCATGACAGAGACGGACCTGATCCCGGCGCCCCTGACGGCCCACCGGCCCGGCGGCACCCTCCCGCTCGGCGCCGCCACCGCCCTCGACGCCGGACCCGGCACCGAGGGCACCGCCCACTGGCTCCGCTCCGTGCTCGGCGCCGCCACCGGCCTCCCCCTGCCCGACGGCACCGGCCCCGGCGCGATCCGGCTCCGGATCTCCCCGGAGACCGCGAAGGAGCACGGCCCCGAGGGCTACCGCCTCTCCGTCACCGGCGACGGCGTCCTCCTCGACGGCGGCGGCCCCGCCGGGCTCTTCTGGGGCGCCCAGACCCTCCGCCAGCTCCTCGGCCCCGACGCCCACCGCCGCGCCCCCGTCCGCCCCGGCGCGGCCTGGGAGCTGCCGTACCTGACCGTCGCCGACCGGCCCCGCTTCGGCTGGCGCGGCCTCCTCCTCGACGTCGCCCGCCACTTCACCGCCAAGGACGACGTGCTGCGGCTCATCGACCTGATGGCCGCCCACAAGCTGAACGTCCTCCACCTCCACCTCACCGACGACCAGGGCTGGCGGATCGAGATCCGGCGGCACCCGCGCCTCACCGAGGTCGGCGCCTGGCGCGCCCGCACCAAGCGCGGCCACCGGGCCTCGCCGCTCTGGGACGACACCCCGCACGGCGGCTTCTACACCCAGGACGACATCCGCGAGATCGTCGCCCACGCCGCCGCCCGGCACATCTCCGTCGTCCCCGAGATCGACCTCCCCGGCCACGCGCAGGCCGCCATCGCCGCGTACCCCTGGCTCGGCAACACCGACGTCGTCGACACCTCCGCCCTCACCGTCTGGGACACCTGGGGCGTGAACCCGAACGTCCTCGCCCCCACCGAGGAGGTGCTGCGCTTCTACGAGGGCGTTCTGGAGGAGGTCCTGGAGCTGTTCCCCGGCACCTTCGTGCACATCGGCGGCGACGAGTGCCCCAAGGACCAGTGGAAGGCGTCCCCGGCCGCCCAGGCCCGGATCGCCGAGCTCGGCGTCGGCGACGAGGACGGCCTCCAGTCCTGGTTCATCCGCCACTTCGACCGCTGGCTCACCGCACGCGGCCGCCGCCTCATCGGCTGGGACGAGATCCTGGAGGGCGGCCTCGCCGACGGCGCGGCCGTCTCCTCCTGGCGCGGCTACGCCGGCGGGATCGCCGCCGCCGAGGCGGGACACGACGTCGTCATGTGCCCCGAGCAGCACGTCTACCTCGACCACCGGCAGCACGGCGGCGACGACGAACCCGTGCCGATCGGCTTCGTCCGCACCCTGGAGGACGTCTACCGCTTCGAGCCCGTCCCGCCCGGCCTCTCCGAGGCGGCGGCCCGTCACGTCCTCGGCACCCAGGCCAACGTGTGGACCGAGGTGATGGAGAACCGCGACCGCGTCGACTACCAGGTCTTCCCCCGCCTCGCCGCCTTCGCCGAGGTCGCCTGGTCCGCGCTGCCCGCCCCCGGCGAGCGCGACACGGCCGGCTTCCTGCGCCGCATGGAGACCCACTACCGGCGCCTCGACGCCCTCGGCGTCGCCTACCGCCCGCCCGCCGGCCCCGCCCCCTGGCAGCGCCGCCCCGGTCTCCTCGGCCGCCCCATCGACGGACCGCCCCCGATCGTGTGAGCCACCTCGCTCCCCGGGGTCACCCGGGAGCGGCGAAACGGGAGTTACCTTCTCTGTCGGGGCGTCCCCGGGCGACCCGGGGGGTCTCCGGACATCCCGGGCGTCCCGGGAACCCCCGGGCGGCCCGGAGGAACGGGGCACGCGCGGCCCCTCGCTCCGGACGGCTCGGAAGATGTGCCAGAGTTGCCACGTCCGGCCTGTGAGCACGTACGGTACGCCCACACACAGGCGCGCCGTGCGCCCGCTCGCAGGCGCGGCGGCCGGGCACAGTCGGGGACGGACCGGGACAACCGGGAAGGGGCAGCGGGTTGACCACGCACGCACCACAGACGGCGCAGTCCGTGACGCTGCCCGCCTCGCTCGACGAGGCCGTGGCCGCGCTGACCGCCATGCCGGCCGCCGTGCCCGTCGCCGGCGGCACCGACCTGATGGCCGCCGTCAACCGCGGCCAGCTCCGCCCCGCCGGACTCGTCGGCCTCGGCCGCATCAACGAGATCCGCGGCTGGCAGTACCAGGACGGCCACGCCCTCCTCGGCGCCGGCCTCACCCACGCCCGGATGGGCCGCCCCGACTTCTCCGCGCTCATCCCGGCCCTCGCCGCCGCGTCCCGCGCCGCCGGCCCGCCCCAGATCCGCAACGCCGGCACCCTCGGCGGCAACGTCGTCACGGCCGCCCCCACCGGCGACTCGCTGCCCGTGCTCGCCGCGCTGGAGGCCGACCTCGTCGTCGCCGGCCCGCTCGGCAGCCGCGAGATCCCCGTCTCGCACCTCCTCGCCGGCCGCGACCTGCTGGCCCCCGGCGAACTCGTCGCCTTCGTCCGCGTGCCGCTGCTGCACGCCCCCCAGGTCTTCCTCAAGGCCACCGGCCGCACCGGCCCGGCCCGCGCCACCGCCTCCGTCGCCGTCGTCCTCGACCCGGCCCGGCGCGGCGTCCGCTGCGCGGTCGGCGCGGTCGCCCCGATGCCGCTGCGGCCCCTGGAGGCCGAGCGCTGGATCGCCTCCCTGATCGACTGGGACAACGACCGGGCGCTCGCGCCCGAGGCGCTGACCGCCTTCGGCGAGTACGTGGCCGCCGCCTGCGTCCCGGACCCGCCGGACGGCGCACCGCTGCCGCCCGCCGTACAGCACCTGCGGCGCACCGTCGCCACTCTCGCCCGCCGGGCACTGGGGAGGGCCCTGTCGTGAACACCGGCAACCACGAGCAGAACGAGACCGCGGTCCCGGCCGCGCCGGGCGGCTGGGAGCCGATCCCGCAGAGCGAGGGGTACGACGAGGGCGCGACCGCCTTCGTGCACCTGCCGCCGGAGTTCATGCTGGACGGCGTCCCGCTGGAGGCCCCGGGCCACGGCTACACGCCGCCGATGATCGTGCCGCTCCAGCCGCTGGCGCAGCCCCCCGAGGGCGTGGAGCCGTTCGCCCCGGAGCAGGGGCCCGAGCCGCTGCCGCACGGGTACGGAGACGAGAGCGCGGGGGCGCCGGTGGCCCGCCCGTACGTGGAGCACGACCCGAACGCCACGGCGGAGTGGCACTTCGGCGGCACCGGCCAGTGGGAGATCCCGGCCGACGAGCCCGCCGGCTACCCGGCGGCGCCGCCGGTGGCCCCGGGGCTCCCGGAGGTCCCGGCGCACCCGGAGGCCGCGGGGCTGCCGGTGACGCCCGAGGTGCCGGTGGTGCCCGAGGTACCGGGGGTGCCGGTGGGGCTTGAGGCTCCCGCCGCGCCGGAGGCCGCCGCGCTGCCGGTGGCGCCCGAGGTCCCCGTCGCGCCCGAGGCTCCCGTCGTGCCCGGCGTGCCCGTCGCTCCCGATGTGCCCGTCGGCCCGGAAGCCGTCGACGCCGGTGTCCCCCTCGACGTGCCCGAGGCCGTCTCGTACGAGCAGGCCCCGCCGACGCTGCCGGGCGGCGCGCCGGCGCCCTGGGCCGTCGCCGAGCCGGAGGCCGCGCCCGCCGCCGGGGAGCCGGAGCCCGACCACGCGCACGAGGCCGGACACCCCGACGGGGCGGACGCGGGCCCCGCCGGGCCCGCCGCCGTGCCGGACGCCCCGGTGCCCTCGTACACCTCCGTCGACAGCGACGAGCACCCGCACACCTCGTACGTGCTGCGGGTCAACGGCGCCGACCGGCCCGTCACCGACTCCTGGATCGGGGAGTCGCTGCTGTACGTGCTCCGCGAGCGGCTCGGGCTCGCCGGGGCCAAGGACGGCTGCTCGCAGGGCGAGTGCGGGGCCTGCAACGTCCAGGTGGACGGGCGGCTCGTGGCGTCCTGCCTGGTCCCCGCCGCGACCGCCGCCGGGTCCGAGGTGCGGACCGTCGAGGGGCTCGCGGTCGACGGCGAGCCGTCCGACGTGCAGCGGGCGCTCTCCCGCTGCGGCACCGTCCAGTGCGGCTTCTGCATCCCGGGCATGTGCATGACCGTGCACGACCTGCTCGAAGGCAACCACGCCCCCACCCCCCTGGAGGCCCGCCAGGCCCTCGCCGGCAACCTCTGCCGCTGCTCCGGCTACAAGGGCGTCCTCCAGGCCGTCGAGGACGTCGTCGCCGAGCGCGCCGCCACCGCCGCCGAGCACGCGACCGCCGGCGAGGACGACGCCTCCGCCCGTATCCCGCACCAGCACGACGGAGGCCCGGCGTGAGCAGCGACGCGACGACCGCCATCCCCACCCTCCCCTTCGCGGAGGCCGCCGGGGCCGCACCGGAGACCGAGGCCCCGCGCCAGGGGCTCGGCGCCTCCCTCCCGCAGGCCGACGCGCGGGCCAAGGCCGAGGGCACCTTCCCGTACGCCTCCGACCTGTGGGCCGAGGGCCTGCTGTGGGCCGCCCTCCTGCGCTCCCCGCACGCCCACGCCCGGATCGTCTCCGTCGACACCTCCGCCGCCGAGGCCATGCCCGGCGTCCGGGCCGTGGTGACGGCCGCCGACGTGCCCGGCGCGGCCACCTACGGCCGGCGCGTCGCCGACCGGCCCGTCTTCGCCGACGGGCTCGTCCGGCACCACGGCGAGGCCATCGCCGCCGTCGCCGCCGACCACCCCGACACCGCCCGGCTCGCCACCGCCGCCATCCACGTCGAGTACGAGCTCCTGGAGCCCGTCACCGACCCGGAGAAGGCGTTCGAGGCCGAACCCCTCCACCCCGACGGCAACCTGATCCGGCACATCCCGCTCCGCTTCGGCGACCCGGAGGCCACCGGCGAGGTCGTCGTCGAGGGCCTGTACCGGATCGGCCGCCAGGACCCCGCCCCCATCGGTGCCGAGGCCGGCCTCGCCGTGCCCCGCCCGGACGGCGGCGTCGAGCTGTACACCGCCTCCACCGACCCGCACACCGACCGCGACCTCGCCGCCGCCTGCTTCGGCCTCACCCCCGACCAGGTCAAGGTCGTCGTCACCGGCGTCCCCGGCGCCACCGGCGACCGCGACGACCCCGGCTTCCAGATCCCGCTCGGCCTCCTCGCGCTGCGCACCGGCTGCCCGGTGAAGCTCACCGCCACCCGCGAGGAGTCCTTCCTCGGCCACGCCCACCGCCACCCCACCCTGCTGCGCTACCGGCACCACGCCGACGCCGAGGGCCGGCTGGTGAAGGTCGAGGCGCAGATCCTCCTCGACGCCGGCGCCTACGCCGACTCCTCCTCCGAGTCCCTGGCCGCCGCCGTCGCCTTCGCCTGCGGCCCGTACGTCGTCCCGCACGCCTTCGTCGAGGGCTGGGCCGTCCGCACCAACAACCCGCCCTCCGGGCACGTCCGCGGCGAGGGCGCGATGCAGGTGTGCGCCGCGTACGAGGCCCAGATGGACAAGCTCGCGGGCCGCCTCGGCCTCGACCCCGCCGAGCTGCGCATGCGCAACGTCATGTCCACCGGCGACCTGCTGCCCACCGGCCAGACCGTCACCTGCCCCGCGCCCGTCGCCGAACTCCTCGCTGCCGTACGGGACTTCCCGCTGCCCGCCCTCCCCAAGGACACCCCGGAGGAGGACTGGCTGCTGCCCGGCGGACCCGAGGGCGCCGGCGAACCGGGCGCCGTGCGGCGGGGCGTGGGCTACGCGCTCGGCATGGTGCACATGCTCGGCGCCGAGGGCACCGACGAGGTCTCCACGGCCACCGTCCGCGTCCTCGACGGCGTCGCCACCGTCATCTGCTCGGCGGTGGACACCGGTTCGGGCTTCACCACCCTCGCCCGCCAGATCGTCCAGGAGACCCTGGGCGTCGACGAGGTCCACGTGGCCCCCGTCGACACCGACCAGCCGCCCGCCGGCGCCGCCACCCACGGCCGGCACACCTGGGTCTCCGGCGGCGCCGTCGAACGCGCCGCGAAGATGGTCCGCACCCAGCTCCTCCAGCCGCTGGCCCACAAGTTCGGCATGTCGACGGAGCTGCTGCAGATCAGCGACGGCCGGATCACCTCGTACGACGGCGTCCTGTCGACCACCGTCGCCGAGGAGATGAACGGCAAGGAGCTGTGGGCCACCGCCCAGTGCCGCCCGCACCCGACCGAGCCGCTGGACGGGTCCGGGCAGGGCGACGCCTTCGTCGGCCTCGCCTTCTGCGCGATCCGCGCGGTCGTCGACGTCGACGTCGAACTCGGCGCCGTCCGGGTCGTGGAGATGGCCGTCGCCCAGGACGTCGGCCGGATCCTCAACCCCGCCCAGCTCGCCACCCGCATCGAGGCCGGCGTCACCCAGGGCGTCGGCGCGGCCCTCACCGAGAACCTGCGCACCGCCCGCGGCCTGGTCCGCCACCCGGACCTCACCGGCTACGCGCTGCCGACCTCGCTGGACGCCCCGGACATCCGGATCGTGAAGCTCGTCGAGGAACGGGACGTCGTCGCCCCCTTCGGGGCGAAGGCGGCCAGCGCCGTCCCCGTCGTCACCTCGCCGGCGGCGGTCGCGGCGGCGGTCCGCGCGGCCACCGGCCGCCCGGTCAACCGGCTGCCGATCCGGCCCCAGGCGGCGGTCGCGGCGACCCCCTAGCGGGCGTCAGGCCGTCGGCATCGCCACGATCCTGCCCCGGCTGAGGAGGAAGACCCGGTTCCCGGCGGCGGCCACCGCCCACGGGCCCGGGTTGTCCCGCTCGTACGTCCAGACCCGGTCCTTCCCGGACCGGGACAGCGCCGAGACGCCCGCCTCCGTGTGGTTGCCCTCGACCACCCAGATCCAGTCGCCCTGCGTCACCGGCGGCTGCATCGACGGGTACGGGCTGACCAGCGTGACGATCCACAGGTCGGTGCGGGTGCCGTCCTTGCGGTAGCGGTACGCCAGCCCGCCGCTGGTCACCGTCAGGCCGTCCGCGTCGGGCACCGGCGGTCCCCAGTCGCCGTACCCCTTCTCCTCCCAGCGGCGCCTCCCGTCCGGGAGGGCGAACGCGCTCAGCACCTCGCCGCCCGCGTACACGGTGTCGCCCTCGATCGCCGGCTGGAGCGCCTTCGACGACTTGCCCGGCACCCGCCACGCCGTCCGCCCGTCCGCCGTGTCCACGGCGGTGAGGTCGCCGTTCGTGCCGGAGACGACGAGCCGCCCGCCGCCCGCCGCGGCGAGCGGCACGGAGGCGCCCGCCGGGTCCTCCGCCGAGTCCACCGTCCAGCGGATCCGCCGCCCCGCCGTGTCCACGGCCCGCAGCCGCCCCGCCGAGGTGAGGAAGTAGACGCCCTCCGGCGTCGCGGCGAGCAGCAGCGCCGCCTCGGCGCCGTCCACCGCCCACGCCTCCTCGCCCGTCGACGCGTTCCGCACCGACAGCCGGCCCGACGCGTCCGCGCACGCGAACTCGTCCTCGTTCACCGCCACCTGGCCGGCGCGGGCGGCGAGCTGCCGGTGCGTCCACTTCGCCGTGCCGTCGACCACCCGCAGCGCGGTGAGGCCGCCGTCCCGGGCCGCGAAGACCACCACGTCCCGCAGCACCACCGGCGTCGGCAGCGGCCCCGAGGCGGCGGCCTCCAGCGGCCCCCACAGCGGCTTCGGCAGGATGCCGGCGCTCGTGCCCTCCAGGAGCGCCGCGTCCGGCGCGTCGCCCGCCGCCGGCGGCGCCGCCTCCCCCGGACCGGCCAGCCACCAGGCCGTGCCGCCGCCCCCGGCGAGCAGCAGCGCGCCGCCCGCGCCCCACGCGGCGAGGAACCGCCGCCGGCTCGGCCCGGCCGGCCCGTCGCCGCCGGCGCGCGGCACGACGGTGGCCGCCGTCAGCCGCCGGATCTCCGCCTCCCGGGCCTTCGCCTCCGCGTGCAGCGGGCCCTGCCGCCACACCGCCTTCGCCTGCCGGCCGCCGGTGCCGCCCGGCGCGAACGCCGCCGCGATCCGCGCGGGCGCCGGGCGCAGCGCCGGATCGTGCTGGAAGCAGGGGGCGATCAGCGGGTGCAGCGCGGGCGGCAGCCCGCCGAGGTCCGGCCGCTCGTGGACCACCGCGTACTGCACGGCCGCCACGTGCGACCCGGTGTAGGCGCGCCGGCCGGTCGCCGCGTACACGAGCACCGCGCCGAGCGAGAACACGTCGGCGGCGCCCGTCACCCGCTGCCCGAGGACCTGCTCGGGCGCCCCGTAGCCGGGCGTGACGGGGATCTGGCCGGTGGTGGTGAGGGTGAGGCCGTGCTCGGGGCGGGCGATGCCGAAGTCGATGAGCCGGGGCCCGCCGGCGGTGAGCACGATGTTCGCCGGCTTCACGTCCCGGTGCACGAGCCCGGCCGCGTGCACGTCCCGCAGCGTCTCGCCGAGCGCCGCCGCCAGCAGCCGTACCGCCGTCTCGTCCAGCGGCCCGTACCGGGCGACGGCCTCCTCCAGCGTCGGCCCGGACAGGAACTCGGTGGCGATCCACGGCCGTCCGCCCTCCACCTCGGCCGCGAGGACCCGCGCCACCCCGGGACTGTCGACGGCCGCCGCGGTGTGCGCCTCGCGGACGAACCGGCGGGCCAGGTCCTGGTCGTGGGCGAGTTCGGGGCGCAGCACCTTCACGGCGGCGGGCCGGCCGTCCCGCCCGGCCGCGAGGTACACCTTGCCCATGCCGCCCTCGCCCAGCACGCCGACGAGGCGGTACGGCCCGAGCCGGAGCGGGTCGCCGTAGCCGAGGGGGTTCATGGTCGGGTCACGTCCTTGTCGCGGGGCCGGGAGAGGCGGATCAGTCGAGGGGGAGGGCGAGCAGGGAGCCCGAGGCGACGCCGAACATCCGCTTCCGCTCGGGGAGTTCCACGAGATGCCCGGCGTCCGTCTGGTACACCCAGGACCGGGCGCGGGTCGCCAGGTCGACCGCGGCCAGGCCCAGCCGGCTGCGGTAGAAGAGGTGCCCGGGACCGATCGCGAGGTACTGCTCCGAGGGGTACGCGGGTGGGTTGTCCTGCGGCGCGCGCTCCCGCCACCGCTCCTTCCCGGAGTCCGCCGCGACGGCGTGCGCGCCCTGCTCCGACACCGTGTACACGGTGCCGTCGCGCAGGACGGGCGCCGCGTACGGGTCGCTGCCGGTGCCCGGCAGCCGCCACGCCTCCTTCCCGTCGGCCAGCCGGTACGCGACCAGGTCCGGCCCGCCGACGTACACGTGCGTGCCGTCCAGGCAGGGGCGCTCGGACGCCCAGCGGACCGGCTGCTTCCAGCGGACCGCGCCGGTGGCGGCGTCCCGGACGACCAGCAGCGGCGGCGCGAAGTTCTGCAGGTCGGCGGAGCGTTCGAAGGCGACGAGCCGCCCGTCGCGGACCGCCGCGCCGAGGAACGGCGGGGTGTCCTCCCGCGGATCGACCGGCCGGGTCCGCCACAGCTCCCGCCCGCCGCGCACGTCGACGGCCACGATCGCCGCCTCGCCGAAGTCGGCGCGGGTCCCGGTGGCGCCCGCCAGGTACACGACCCCGTCGGCGGCGCAGCCGAGCTGCGTCGTCCACATGTTCGCGTTCAGGCCGCGGACCCGGACGCCGGGCTGCCGCAGGGCGTACCGGCCGGTGTCGACGGTGTGCACCGCCAGGTCGTGGTGGACGGCCTCCGGTTTCCGCGGCACCACGTACACCTCGCGGCCGTCGGTGGCGAGGGCCCGCCACACGGTGTCGACCGTGCAGACGCCCGCCGTCTCACCCGAGCCGGCGTCCGTGAAGACGACGCCGAGCCCGGCGAGCACCGCGACCCGGTCGCCCGCCACCAGCGGGAAGCCGCGCTCGTCGGCCGCGTCGGGAAGCTCCATGTTCGCGTTCCAGAGCGAGTCGGGGGCGTCGCCGAGCAGTGGGGCCTTCGGCAGCTGCGCGCCGGTGGACGCCTCCCGGTCGCGGGTCGCGAACAGCGCGCCGCCCGCCCCGGCGGCGGCGAGCAGCGCACCGCCGCCGAGCGCGAGGAAGCGGCGGCGCGACGACCGGCGGCGGCCGTCGGCGGCGGGGGTGGCGGGCCGGGTCTCGGCGTACGGGTCGCCCTCCGGGGCCGGCAGCCGGTCCGGGAGCGGCAGCCACACGTCGGTGGCCCGGCGGGCGATGTCCGCCAGCACCACCGGCGGCAGGTGGTCGGCGAACTCGCCCTGCCCGTCGTGCAGCCGGGCCGTGAGCACGTCCGTGGTGGGGCGGGCCGCCGGGTCCTTCGCCAGGCACGCGGACAGCAGCGGGACCAGCGCCGGCGGCAGGCCGGTGAGGTCGGGCTCGGCGTACCGGACCCGGTACAGCAGGTCGGCGGGGGAGCCGGCGCCGAACGGGCCGTGGCCGGTGGCGGCGAAGAGCAGCACCCCGGCGAGCGCGAACACGTCGCCGGCCGGGGTGTGTTCGAGACCGCCTGCCTGCTCCGGCGACATGTAGGCGGGGGTGCCGGCCGCCGAGCCCGCGCGAGTCAGGTGGTCGTCGCCGGCCGCGCGGGCGATGCCGAAGTCGATGATCTTCGGCCCGTACGCGGTGACCAGCACGTTCGACGGCTTCAGGTCCCGGTGCACCACGTCCGACGCGTGCAGCCGCCCGAGCGCCCCGGCGAGCGCCGCGCCCAGCGCCCGTACCGTCGGCTCGGGCAGCGGCCCGCCGAGCCGCACCGCCTGGTCGAGCGGCGGCCCGAGGACGTACTCGGTCGCCAGCCACGGCGTCTCCGCCAGCGGATCGGCGTCCACGACGGCCGCGCCGTGCCGCCCGCCGATGATCCGGGCCGCGTCCGTCTCCAGCCGGAACCGCCCCCGGAACACCGGATCGGCGGCGAGCCGGGCGTGCAGCGTCTTCAGCGCGACGGTACGGCCACCGGGGGAGCGGCCCAGATAGACCGTGCCCATGCCGCCGGAACCGAGGCGGGCGAGCAGCCGGTACGCGCCGATCGCGGCGGGGTCGTCGTGGGTCAGGGGCGACAGCATCGGCTTCAGGTCCGTCGGGGAGCGTGCGGAGGGGCAGGGGCAGCGGCTTGCGTGGGGAGCCCGGCGAGGTGCCGGGCGGCCTCGCCGCCGGGATCCGGAGGCGTCTCCGCCGCGAGGAGTTCGGCGGACTGGCGGGCCAGCGCGGCGACCACCCGGCCGGGCAGCCAGCCGGGCGCGAGCAGCGACGCGGCGGAGTTCAGCACGGTCGCGTGCGGGGCCGGCGGCGCCAGCGCGGACAGCAGGGCGGCGGCGGTGGGCCGGTGCGCCGGGTCGCGGGTGAGGCAGGAGAGGACGGCGGCCCGCAGGGCGGGCGGCAGTTCGGCGCTCTCCGGGACGGTGTGGCCGGTCGCGGCGTACGCGAGGACGGCGCCGAGCGCGAACACGTCACCCGGCGGGCGCGGCCGGCCCCCGGTCGCCTGCTCGGGCGCGAGCGACCCCGGGTCGAGCCCCGGCAGACCGGCGCGCGGCACGCCGTCGGGCCCGGCGGCCCGCACCGCGCCGTGGCAGCCGAGCCGGGGCCCGTCGGCGGTCAGCAGCACGGCGGCGGGCGAGACCCCGGCGTGCGTGAACCCCTGCGCGTGCGCGGCGGCCAGCCCCTCGGCCAGCGCCGCGCCGACGGCCCGTACGGTCGCCTCCGGCAGCGGCCCGCCGTGCACGGCGAGGGCGACGGGCAGCGGCAGCGCGGGCCGGAACGGCGAGGCGTACCACGCCTGCCGCTCCCCGGCCCCGGACACCCGCCCGACCGGCTCGAACCACGGCGCCGGCAGCCGCCGCGCCGCCTCCGCCTCGGCGGCGAACGCGACCGGGTCGCCGCCGGACCGCACCACGCCGAGCAGCACCGTCCCGCCGTCCGCGCCGCGCGCCACGAACCGCCGGCACGGCAGGGCGGGCGACCCCGGCGGATCGAGCCGGGTGATCAGCCGGTACGGCCCGATGCGCCCGGACGCCCCGGCAGCCCCCCGCCCCCGCGCCGTCTCCACCTGTGCGTCCCCCCGCCGTCGTCCACGCCCCGCGGCGACGGGGCGGGCACGAGCCTACCGAGGCGGCGGAACGCCCCCGCCGTCAGTCCGCCGCGATCTCGGTCCGCGACGTCAGCTGCGAGGCGACGACCATGGCGGTACGGGTGACCAGCGCGGCGAGCAGAACCGCCGCCCACCCGTCCACCCGCAGCTCCGACACCTGCGGCCCCAGCCAGGACAACAGCCACCAGATCAACGCGTCCTGCACGAACCCCAGCGCCCCGAACACGGCGAGCATCCGCGCCGGAACCCGCCCCGAAGGCCCGATGAACACCAGCTGGGTCAGCACCACCAGCACGACGCTCGCGACCACCCAGGAGAACAGCACATCGGCCGTCTCCGCCCCCATGCCCACCCCGGGCACCACCCACCCGGCCAGCCCGACTCCCGCGAGAACACCGGCTCTTCGTCTGACTCTCTCGTCCATGCGGCGGACTGTGACACACCACGAGCCGCCTGGGAAGATCAGGCGGCTCGCGGTGGCGACCCGCCCGGGCGGCGTACCGTGGCGGCGTGACGACCGAAGACCTCGGCAAGACCCTGCGTCGTCTGCGCCGCCTGGCGGGGCTGACCCAGGAGGAGCTGGCGGAGCGCTCGAACGTCTCCGTCGACGTCATCCGCCAGCTCGAACAGGGACGGAAGCACTCGGCACGGCTCCCCACCCTGCACGCCCTGGCGAACGGCCTCGGCGTGGAACTGACGACGCTGCTGGGAGATCCGCCAGCGGTCTCGTCCACGGGCGAGAGCGACGGGCCGAAGTTCGTGGCGGTGCGGCGCGCCGTCATGCCGGCTCTCTGGGGCCCCGAACCCCGGGAGCCGGCCGCCGGCTTCTCCCTGGACGACCTGCGCGAGCGCATCGCCGACGGCTGGACCCGCTACCACGCCGCCGAGTTCGACGCGGTCATGCAGGCGCTGCCCGGCCTGATCGCGGAGGCCCGCGCCTTGACGGCCTCCGCCGATGCCGCGGAACGCGAGGAGGGGTACGCCGCCCTGGGGAAGGCCCTCCAGCTCGCCGGGCACGTCGCCGTGCGCATGGGGAAGACGGACCTCGCGCTGATCGGCCTGGAACGGGCGACCGACGCGGCGGTCCGCTCCTCGAACCCGCTGCTGCTCCCCATGCTCGTCAACTCCATCGCCTGGACGTACCAGCGGCAGGGGCGACTTGCGGACGCACTGGCCATCGCCCTCCGCGCCGCCGACGACATGAAGGGCGCGGGCCTCACCGGCACGGCGGACGGCTTGAAGGTGTGGGGCGCGCTGACGATGAGCGCCGCCACGTCGGCGGCGCGCAGCGGCGACTACGGACGGGCGGCGGACCTCATGTGCCACGCGGAGGAGGAGGCGGGCCGCGTCTCCAGGCTGCCGGACGGAGGCGACAGCCGCATGGTGAGCGTGTTCAGCCCCTCGTCCGTCCGCATCGAACGGGTACGCCTCGCCGTCCAGTACGGCCACCCCCACGACGCGCTGGCGCTCGCCAAGGGCATGCGGCTGAGCAAGGACACCCCGCCGTCCTGGCGGACGTGGCTGCTCCTGGACGTGGCGCGAGCCCACACGGACATCGGCGACGCGACCGGAGCGGTCAAGACACTGGAGTCCCTGCGCAAGGTGGCACCGGCGTGGATGCAGCACCACACGCTGGCCGTCGCGATCGTCCGCGACCTGTGGTCGCTCCCCAACCACCCGCCTGGCCTCCGCCCCTTGGCCGCGTTCCTGGGAGTCGTCGGCTAAGCGGCAGGAACTAGGACGTTCCGTCCCTGTCGGCCCGTCGATCCGGCCGCTTGCATGGGAGACCAGCGCTCCGGTGCACGCGTGAACGCCCCGGAGCCCGGCCGACCGCAAGGAGTCGACACGTGAACGCCACCGCCCAGGGCGCAGCGCGGCAGATCCCCGACCAGGCCCGCGAGCGGGCGACCCCGCTCGATGCGCGAACGATGCGGGAGACAGCCCTGAGAGCGCTGGGCGGCGCTGCGGAGAGCCTGCCCCCGGATGATCTGGACAGCGTCACCCAGGCGCTCCGCGGGATGCTCCTGTTGCTCGTCCCCGAGGTGACCGAGGCGGCCGGCAGGTATCCGAAGGGGGACGTGGCCCGTGTCGGCGCCCTGGCGGCTGTCGAGGAGGCCCAGCGTCGGCTCAGGGCCCGCCCGGTCGCCGCGGGCTCTCCGTGGGCCCTGAGGTACACGCGGAGGCTCGCCCGCGCGGTCATGGCTCTGATGGACCACTACGTGCACCTCGGCGGTGAGGGATGACCGGGACGCTGCGCTTCTGCCGGGGCTGCGAGGGCGTGATCACGGAGGAGTCGGACGCGGTGTTCCTCTGGCACGAAGCGGGCGGCAGCGGCCCGGGCAGGGACGTGTACGCCCACCGCGAGCACGTCCACCGGGTTCGGGAGGACGAAACCGCCGTCCGGCTTCTGGCCCGTGTTCTGGTCAGGCGCCTGACGACCCCTGACGCCGAGTGGCGGCGCGGGCGACCCTGAGGCCGCCTTGTCGCTCGTACGAGCGGTGTCCCACACCCGTAGGCACAGGTGTGGGGCACCGCTTCCGGAGACCGTGGTCGGATTCGAACCGACGTCACTCGCTTTGCAGACGAGCCCCTGAACCACTCGGGCACACGGTCGTGTTGCCGCTCTTCGCTCCTGCGCGGTGCGGCGACGAGAACGACGTTAGGGGCCGTGCGGAGGGGGCTCAAGGGGGAGCTGGGGTGTGCCACGGGACCGCAATGGCGCTGCCACACGCCGTTCACAGTCGGGCGCGGGCGCGGGGCGCGGATCGCGGGAGTGAACGTTCCGGCAGTGGCACGGCGGCCCGTCGATCCGCGTGCGGCCGGATCTCGACGCGTACGTCTGTGCGTGGTCGTGTGCGTGCGTAAACTCCGGGGCCTCACTGGCGGACGGGGAGCGACGTGTCCTTCGATGACGAGTGGGCCGCGGCGAAGGGTGCCGCCGCGATGCGGCTGAACCAGGCGCCGGCCGACCCGGGGCGGTGGAGTCCCGGTGTGGACCTGTCCGTGAAGCAGGACCACCTCGGGGCGATCGGCCACGCGGCGTACGAGCTGCACGGCCGGCTGGCGCGGGACGGCAACCACGCGCGGATGGACGGCCACGAGGCGGCCACCGCGCTGTCCGCCCACGGGTTCCGTACGGGAGGGGCGCTGCAGACCGTCCAGCAGACGTGGGGCTTCCAGCTCCGCACCCTGCTGCACGCGGTCGCGCACATCTCCAACCACCTCGACTACAGCGTGGCGTCGCACGCGAAGGACGACGTGGAGATCGCCGCCTCCCTCTCCGTGTCCAAGATCAGCGAGTGCTTCAAGTGATTCCCGTTGGTTCCCGTGAGAGGGGGGTGGGTACACCGTGCTGACCTTCGACGCCGTGTACCGGGCGCCGCTCGGCAAGCTGAAGGACGCGGCGGACCGCTGGTCCGAGATGAAGCGCAAGCTCGACGCGCTCGCCGAGGACGCC
This sequence comes from Streptomyces sp. NPDC057854, assembly GCF_042797055.1. Classification (NCBI taxonomy): domain Bacteria; kingdom Bacillati; phylum Actinomycetota; class Actinomycetes; order Kitasatosporales; family Streptomycetaceae; genus Streptomyces; species Streptomyces sp. NPDC057854. Next base: position 19,872 of record NZ_JBHVMF010000029.1, on the reverse strand, counting down.
CGCCGGACGATGGCCGACCAGACCCGGGCGGAGGACTGGAGCGGCCTGAACGCCGAGGTGACGAAGCCGTTCATCGACAAGACCGCCAAGGAGTTCGCGGACGCGGCGAAGGCGGCCGAGGGCATCCACCTGGTCCTGGAGGACGGCTACCGGACGTTCAAGAAGGCCAGGGACGAGCTGGTGAGGATCGTCGAGACCGACGCCCCCGGGCAGGGACTGGTGGTACGGGCCGACGGCACGGTCGAGGCGCGCGAACCGGTCAGGGAGGACGAGGCCGCCCGCCACGACCCGGACGCCGGGCTCGCCGCCCGCAAGGAGAACGCGCGGATCGCGGCCCTCCAGGCGCGCGTCGACGCCGTCGTCGAACGCTGCGACGACGCCGACCTGGCCTGCGCCAACGCCCTGCGCGCCGACATCACGAAGGACGCGCACGACTTCAGCGCCCCCAAGTACCGGAGCCTCGACGCCGAGGAGGCCGACCGGGCGGTCGCGCTGGCCCGCAAGGGCCGGGACCTCACGCACGCGGAGCTGCGGCAGCTCAACGAACTGCTCGCGGACAACCAGAAGGTCGGCTGGTTCTCCCGTACCTTCTACGACCGCCTCGGCAGCAGGGGCGCGCTGGAGTTCTTCGGCGAACTCACCGCCGACACCGGCGGCCAGGGCTCGCAGGCGCGGGACGAGCAACGCCTCGCGGACGTCCAGGCCCTCCAGCGGAACCTGGGCCTCAACCTCGCGAACGCCACGCGCGGCGACGAGGGATGGGCCAGGGAGTGGTCCGCGGACCTGCGGAAGCTCGGCACGGAACGGGTCCCGCTCCCGTCCCGATCCGACGGCACGGGCCCGTACGGCTACCAGCTCCTCGGCGGCCTCCTCCGCCACGGCGACTACCACCCGAAGTTCCTCGTCCCCATCGCCGAACACGTCACCCAGCTGCACGCCAAGGAACCGGACCTCTTCCGCCCCGACCGCACGACGATGGGCCCCCGCGCCCAGGGCACGTTCAACCCGTCCGGCACGAACGGCCACGGCTTCGACCCGGTGATCCCGGTCCTGGAGGCCCTGGGCCACAGCCCGGAGGCCGCGAAGGAGTTCTTCTCGGCCAAACCGACGGCGTACGAACGGGACGGGAGCGTGGGCGGGACGCTGGACCTGGGGAAGGACAAGGACGGCAAGGCGGTCAGGGAGTACCTCGACTTCTTCGCCAACGAGAAGTACGCGTCCTTCGCGGACCACACCCCCGGCGAGGACGCCGCGAAAGCCAAGGACTACATGCCGGACGCGCTGGGGCACGCGCTGGAGGCGGCGACGCTGGGGCACGCGTGGGACGACCCTCGCCCCGAACTGCACCGGGACGCCACGACGGCCGAGATCATGTCGGACGTGGTGGCGACGTACGGGGGCGACCCCGAGCTCGTGAAGAAGCACCACTCGGCGCTCGCCGACAGCCTGGGAGTCATGGGCGCCGGATACATCGACGACCTGAGCTGGGCGTTGTCCGAGAACAGTCCCGCCTCTCCGTTCGCGCCGGATGTAGCGGGCAAGTCGCTGAGGGAAGCCGCCGACATCGCCGCTCTCCACCCGAAGTTCGGCCAGGGGGCCGCCGTCGATTTCCTGTCTGTTCTGGGGCAGCATCCGGACGCGTACGCGACGATGTCCACGGCGGATCGTCTCCATACGGTGAGCGTGCTGGAGGCGCAGGCCGGGCCCGACGGGCGGATCAACGAGCCCCAAGCCGTCAGGGCCGCAGTCACCGGGGCACAACTCCAGGGCGTACTGGATGTGGCACGGGCGGAGCAGATCAAGGCCGAGGGCGAGAAGGCCATCGAGGACTACGAGAAGGCGCAGGAAGAGCGCGGCGCGTGGGTGCAGTTCGGAGCGACTGCCGCCATCGCAGCGGGTGTCGCCTTTCTCCCGGCCACCGCCGCTGCCGCAGGCGCTGCCGCGATCCTCGTCCCGCTTGCGGTCGACACAGGCTCCGGCGCTCTGGAGACGCTGGCGGGGGTGGTCGTCGGAGACTGGTCCGAGAAGGCCAACAAGGAGTACAAGGACGCGACGGAGGACAGGGTCGACGAGGACAAGGAGAGTGTCTACCGGGACGGCAGACACAGCGCCGGCTCTCCGGTGAAGCACTTCGCCGAGGCGCACCGTGGCCAGGGGAGCGAGAACTTCGAGGTGGACCTTGAGGCGGCCGTGAGAGGCGGGTATGCCGACGGCAACTTGCTTGCCGGGCAGATCGGCCACGGGCCGGAGACAGGGTGATCGCGTGAGGCTGTCCGGGAAGTCCGCGGCAAGCACGCGGAGGACCGCTGTCCTCGCGCTGGCCGTGTGTCTCCTTGCCGCTGCCTGCGGCGGGTCGGAGAAGCCGGAACCGGAGCGGGTCACAGCCGCGCAGCAGTGCGACGACACGCTGTCGCCCGAGGCGGCCAGGGCCCTGGAGACGGTGCTGGGGACGCAGTCGTTCGGGGACGTTCCGGCGGGCGGTCTGGAGCGGGTCGCACGCCAGTTGGTCGCGGATTTCCCCGTGTCCGAGGGACGGACACCCAGGCGTTCTCTGTGCACAGTGAGCCCGTCCACGGGTGGGCTGGACCGGGTCACCGTCGAGTACCGATTCTGGAGGGACATCAACCTCCACGGGGACGAGCACTCGACGGGTCTGCACCCGTACGACATGGGCGTGGAAGCGCTGTCCGGGTCGGAGGGCGCTCACCTCTACGTCAGGTGCGTCAGCCCGCGGTTCCCGGGGTCCGAGAAGCGCCCCGCACGGATCTGGGGCGTCTTGAGGGTCGGCTGGAACATGATCCCCGACACCGTACCCGTCCGCGAGGCCACCCTCACCATCCTCCACTCCACCACCCTCGCCGTCGTCCGGAAGCTCGGTTGCGTGAACGACGCGGGGCTCGACGCGAAGCCGGCGTTCAAGCCGTTGCCCGAGTAGGGGGCTTCGTGCGGAGGCTTGCCAGGTCGGCGGTGTCCGGGGTGGTCGCGGTGCTGTTCCTCAGTGCGTGTGGTGGGACGGAAGAGCCGGAGCCCGCGCGCGTCACGGCCGCGCTGCAGTGCGACGAAACGCTGTCGCCGGAGGCGGCCCGGGCGCTGGAGAGTGTGCTGGGGACGAAGCGGTTCAGGCCGGCCGGAAGCGGCGGCCTGGAGCGGGTCGCGGGCGAGCTGGCCGAGGACTATACGAAGTTTCCGCGGTGGACCCAGGGGCGCTCCCTGTGCCGGGTCGACCACCCGGGGAACACCGACGGGATCAGGATCACGGTGCGCCTTCGCAGGGAAGAGGGCCGTTTGTGGGACCGGCACGCGGCGGATCTTCATCCGTACGCCATGGGGGCGGAAGCGTTGGCCGGACCGCAGGGCGCACGCCTCGTCGTGTCCTGCGTCAGTCCCCAGTTCCAGGGCTCCGACAAGCGTCCCGCCCGCATGCAGAGCTCGCTCACCTTCCGTAGGTCCGAGCTCCCCGACACCGTCCCCATCCGCGAAGCGAACCTCACGATCCTGCATTCCGCCACCCTCGCCGTCGTGCGGAAGCTCGGGTGCGCGGAGGACGCGGGGCTGGAGGCGGAGCCGGTGTTCAAGGCGTTGCCGGAGTAGGAGGCGTACGTCCGGGGGCGGAGGGACGGATACGGCTCGCGACAGGGGTCATATCTGGATACGGCCCTTACCCTGGGGCCATGAGTGCGCTTGAACCCCGTGATCGTGATGTCGAGACCGTCGCCGGACCGCCCGCGCGCGCCCGGGGGTCCGTGCTCGATGCCGGGCACCGGGCGCTCAGCGTGGGGATCGTGTCCGTCGTGCTGCTGATCGCGTTCGAGGCGACGGCCGTCGGGACCGCGATGCCGGTCGCCGCGCGGGAGCTGGACGGGGTGGGGGTGTACGCGTTCGCGTTCTCCGCGTACTTCACCACCAGCCTCTTCGGCATGGTCGTCGCCGGGCAGTGGTCCGACCGGCGCGGGCCGCTGGCGCCGGTGACGGCGGGGATCAGCGCGTTCGCGGCGGGGCTGGCGCTGTCGGGGACGGCCGGGGCGATGTGGGTGTTCATCCTCGGGCGCGCGGTGCAGGGGCTCGGCGGCGGGCTGGTGATCGTCGCGCTGTACGTGGTGGTCAGCCGCGCGTACGCGGAACACCTGCGGCCCGCGATCATGGCGGCGTTCGCCGCGAGCTGGGTCGTGCCGTCCGTGGTCGGGCCGCTCGCCGCCGGGACGATCACCGAGCACCTCGGGTGGCGGTGGGTCTTCCTCGGCATCCCCGTGCTCGTCGTCCTGCCGCTCGCCCTCGCGCTCCCCGCGATACGCCGGACCGCCTCCGGGCCCGCCGACCCGTCGGCGCCCGTCGCGGCCTGGGACCGGCGGCGGATCCTGCTGGCGCTCGCGATCTCGGCGGGCGCCGGGCTCCTCCAGTACGCGGGGCAGGAGCTGCGCTGGCTGTCGCTGCTGCCCGCCGTCGCCGGCGCGGCGCTGCTCGTGCCGGCGGTACGGGGGCTGCTGCCGCGCGGCACGGTGCGGGCCGCGCGCGGTCTGCCGTCCGTGGTGCTGCTGCGCGGGGTGGCGGCCGGGTCGTTCATCGCGGCCGAGTCGTTCGTGCCGCTGATGCTCGTCACCCAGCGCGGGCTCAGCCCCACGCTCGCCGGGCTGTCGCTCGCCCTGGGCGGCCTGACCTGGGCGCTCGGCTCGTGGATCCAGTCGCGGCCGTGGACGGAGCCGTACCGGGAGAGGCTGGTGGTGCTGGGGATGCTGCTGGTCGCCGCCGCGATCGCCGCCGCGCCGAGCGTGCTGCTGCCGGCGGTGCCGGTGTGGGTGGTCGCCGTCGCTTGGGGGTTCGGCTGCCTCGGCATGGGCGTGGTGATCGCCTCGACGAGCGTGCTGCTGATGAAGCTGTCGCCGCCGGAGGAGGCGGGTGCGAACTCGGCGGCCCTCCAGATCTCCGACGGGCTGTCGAACGTGCTGCTGCTCGCCGCCGGCGGGGCGGCCTTCGCGGCGCTCGGCGGCGGGGCGGTCGGGTACGCGGTCGCCTCGGCGGCGGACCGGGCGTCGCATCCCGGCGCCTTCGCCGCGGTCTTCCTGCCGATGGCCGCGGTCGCGGCGGCGGGGGCGTGGGTGGCGACGCGGCTGCAGGCGGCGCCCCGATAACCAGTACCAGATTGACCCCATGGCGGTACCATTCTGGTATGGCCATGAACCTGCGTCTCCGCGACGACCAGACCGAAGCCCTCAAGGCGCGAGCCGAGCAGGAGGGCGTCAGCATGCACGCGATACTCCTCCGGGCCGTGGACGACTACCTGGCGCGCACCGCCCAGGAGGCGATCGTGCGGAAGACCGCCATGGAGCAGGCGTCCAAGTGGCACGAGCTGATGGAGCGGCTGAAGTGAGCTGTGTCTACCTCTCCACGGAGGACGTCCTGGTCGTCGCCGACCACGCGGTCGACGACCAGAAGGTCGTCCTCCGGGACGCGGGACTGCTCGATTCGGCCGTGCACCGCCCGTCGGCCGCCATGTTCGGCGAGGAGGCGTATCCCGACCTCGTGACCAAGGCCGCCGCCCTGCTCCAGTCGCTCACCGTGAACCACCCGTTCGTCGACGGGAACAAGCGCACGGCCTGGCTGTCCTGCGTCACGTTCCTCGCCATGAACGGCGTCCACCTCCGGCCGGACATCGACGCCGCGGAACGCCTGGTCATCGCCGTGGCGACCGGCGAGGAGGACGACGTCGAGGTGATCGCCGAGGGGCTGCGCGGGCTCATCGACCCCACCGGACGCGACGCGTGACACGGGCGTGAGGTGAGTCGCAAAGGCGGCGCCTCCGCCTCGTCGCGATCGAGGTTCCGGCGGCGCCGCCGGTAAGGTGGCCCGGTTGTCATATCTGGACGAGCGTCTGGACGAGCGTCGAACCGTGACCGGAGATCGTGACTACCACCGCCGCCTCCTCTCATCACCTCTCTCCCGCCTTCCCCGGCCGTGCTCCCTGGGGCACCGCCAACAAGCTGCGAGCCTGGCAGCAGGGCGCGATGGAGAAGTACATCCAGGAACAGCCCCGTGACTTCCTCGCCGTCGCCACGCCCGGCGCCGGCAAGACCACCTTCGCCCTGACCCTCGCCTCGTGGCTGCTGCACCACCACGTCGTGCAGCAGGTCACCGTCGTCGCCCCCACCGAGCACCTGAAGAAGCAGTGGGCCGCCGCCGCCGCGCGGATAGGGATCAAGCTGGACCCGGAGTACAGCGCCGGGCCGCTCAGCAAGGAGTACGACGGCGTCGCCCTCACCTACGCGGGCGTCGGCGTGCGGCCCATGCTCCACCGCAACCGCTGCGAGCAGCGCAAGACTCTCGTCATCCTCGACGAGATCCACCACGCCGGAGACTCGAAGTCCTGGGGCGAGGCGTGCCTGGAGGCGTTCGACCCGGCGACCCGCCGGCTCGCCCTCACCGGCACGCCGTTCCGCTCCGACACGAACCCGATCCCCTTCGTGACGTATGAGGAGGGGAACGACGGCATCCGCCGCTCCTCCGCCGACTACACCTACGGCTACGGGAACGCGCTCGGCGACGGCGTCGTCCGCCCGGTCATCTTCCTCTCCTACAGCGGCAACATGCGCTGGCGCACCAAGGCCGGCGACGAGATCGCCGCCCGCCTCGGCGAGCCGATGACCAAGGACGCCGTCTCGCAGGCGTGGCGCACCGCGCTCGACCCGCGCGGCGACTGGATGCCGAACGTGCTGCGCGCCGCCGACCAGCGCCTCACCGAGGTGCGGAAGTCGATCCCGGACGCCGGCGGCCTCGTCATCGCCTCCGACCAGGACTCGGCCCGCGCCTACGCCAAGCTGATCCGCGAGATCACCGGCACCAGGGCGACCCTCGTCCTCTCCGACGAGGCCGCCGCCTCCGAGCGCATCGACGAGTTCAGCAACAACACCGACCGGTGGATGGTCGCCGTCCGGATGGTGTCCGAGGGCGTCGACGTGCCCCGCCTCGCCGTCGGCGTGTACGCGACGACGATCTCGACGCCGCTGTTCTTCGCGCAGGCCGTCGGCCGCTTCGTGCGATCCCGCAGGCGCGGCGAGACCGCGTCCGTGTTCCTTCCCACCATCCCCAGCCTCCTCGGCTTCGCCTCCGAGATGGAGGTCGAGCGCGACCACGTGCTCGACAAGCCGAAGAAGGACGGCGGGGAGGAGGACCCGTACGCCGAGTCCGAGAAGGAGATGGCGGAGGCGGAGAGGCAGCAGGACGAGGACACCGGCGAGCAGGACATGCTGCCCTTCGAGGCGCTGGAGTCCGACGCCGTCTTCGACCGCGTCCTCTACAACGCCGCCGAGTTCGGCATGCAGGCCCACCCCGGCAGCGAGGAGGAGCAGGACTACCTCGGCATCCCCGGCCTCCTCGAACCCGACCAGGTGCAGCTGCTCCTGCAGAAGCGGCAGGCCCGGCAGATCGCGCACAGCCGCAAGAAGCCGGACACCGAGGCGGACCTCCTGGAGCTTCCGGCCGAGCGGCGCCCCGTCGTTTCCCACAAGGAGCTCCTCGAACTGCGCAAGCAGCTCAACACCATGGTCGGCGCCTACGTCCACCAGAGCGGCAAGCCGCACGGCGTGATCCACACCGAGCTGCGCCGGGTCTGCGGCGGCCCGCCGAGCGCCGAGGCCACCGCCGGCCAGATCCGCGAGCGGATCAAGAAGGTCCAGGAGTGGGCCACCCGGATGCGGTGAGCCCCTTCCGGGAGACGTGAGAGAGGCCCGTACGACGGCGGTCGTACGGGCCTCTCGGCCGTTCCGCGCGGGGCGGGACGGCGCCGGGGCCGGCCCCCACGGACGGCCTTCCGGCACCCTCCACGCTACGGGCACGACATAGCGGCATCTGTCCGCCAAAGTCCCGAGGAGGGCCGACGAAGGTCCTGAACCGTCCACATCCGGTCGCCCGCGCCCGGATTCTGGACGAGGTCTTCCGCTGAGCGGAGCGGGTCGCTACTGTCCCGGCACAAAGCAACCGCCCCGTGGCAGCGCCGCCGCGGAGCGCAGCCGGTGTACCCCTTCCTGCCGGCGGCCTCTGACGTGCGTCGCCGACGGGACCGGCGCCGCGAACCCCGTGGGAGCCGCCGCCACTCACTTTCCGAAGGAGAGGGCGTCGTGACCGCGGAGACCTCCCAGACGCTCGACCGGGGACTCAGAGTCCTCAAGCTGCTCGCCGACACCGACCACGGCCTGACCGTCACCGAGTTGTCCAACCGACTCGGCGTCAACCGGACCGTGGTCTACCGTCTGCTCGCCACCCTGGAACAGCACGCCCTCGTCCGCCGCGACCTCGGCGGCCGGGCCCGCGTCGGCCTCGGCGTGCTGCGCCTCGGCCGCCAGGTCCACCCGCTGGTGCGGGAGGCGGCTCTGCCCGCGCTCCGCTCGCTCGCCGAGGACATCGGCGCGACCGCGCACCTCACGCTCGTCGACGGGGCGGAGGCGCTCGCCGTCGCCGTCGTCGAGCCCACCTGGACCGACTACCACGTCGCCTACCGGGCCGGCTTCCGCCACCCGCTGGACCGGGGCGCGGCCGGCCGCGCGATCCTCGCCGCCCGCCAGGGCACCCTGATCGACCCCGGCTTCACCCTCACCCACGGCGAGCTGGAGGCCGGGGCGAGCGGCGCGGCGGCGCCGCTGGTCGGGGTGACCGGCATCGAGGGCAGCGTCGGCGTGGTCATGCTGGCCGACGCGGTGCCGGAGCGGGTCGGCCCCCGTGTCGTGGACGCCGCCCGCGAGGTCGCCGACGCCCTGCGGTAGCCGTCCCGCGCGCACCGGACCGGCCACCGCGGCGGCGGCTCAGCGGAGCAGCAGCTCCGCCGCCGCCGTGCGGCTGTGCCGGACCGAGCGGCCCGTGCGGGCCGTGGCCAGCAGGCCGGCCCCGCGGAGGGCGGCGGTGTGCGCGGAGACCGTCGCCGCCGACACGCCGAGCGCCCGCGCCAGCTCGGTGGTGGTACGGGGCGCGGCCAGGGCGCGCAGCAGCGCGGCCCGCGTCGCGCCCAGCACCCCGGCCAGCGGCTCCCCGGCCCCGCCCGGCCCCTCCTCCGGTACGAGCGGCAGCCCCGGGCCCGCCGGGTAGGCGACGACCACCGGCCGGCCCGGCACGTCCTGCACCAGCGGGCCGCCGCGCCAGTGGAAGGTCGGCAGCAGCACCAGCCCCCGCCCCCCGAGCCGTACCTCCCCGGCACCGGACGGCCACTCCCACACCCCGTCCCGCAGTCGCGAGCCGGGCGCCACGGCCGTCAGGGCCGCCCCGGGCCCGCCCTCCGCCACCGCCACCGCGTACCGCGCGAACTCCGCCCGGTGCAGGTCCCGCACCCGGTCCCACACCGGCGCCAGGACCGCCCCGTGCGCGGCCCGCTGCGCCGCCTCCAGCGTCCGCCAGCCCTCCGCGCCGCCCGCGTGCAGCGCCCGCACCCACGCCGGTGCCGGGCCCCGTCCCGCGTACACCCGCTCCAGCTCCGCCCGTACGCGCTCCGGTGCCGCCGCCCGGATCTCCGCGAAGCCCTCCTCCCGGGTCTCGCCCAGCACGTCCAGGAACGACGGGGCCGAGCCGCCCGGCACCAGGTCCGCCAGCGGCCCCGCCGCGGCCGGCAGGGCCCGTGCCGTCCGCGCCCGCCACCGGCCGAAGAGCGCCCCCTCGTGCGGGGCGCCGAGCATCAGCAGCGCCGCGTGCAGCTCGGGCACGGGCGAGGGCCGCGGCGCGCACCGCAGCCGCGTCCAGTCCTCCGCCGTGAAGTGGATCCGCAGCACGCCCCCGCCTCTCGCTCCGCCCGCACCGAACCGCCCCGCTCAGCACCCACCCCACCCGACCGACCCGACGCGCCCCGGCCCTGCCGTGCGCGTCGAGCCTTTCGGGCCCGGTCGAAAAGATCGTCCGGGCGGGCCGCCGGGATCCAGGATGCCGGGCATGAGCACTCCTTCCCGCCGCACCCTCGCCAAGGCCGCGCTGCTCGGCCTCGCCTCCGCCTCCCTCGCCGCCGCCGGCTCCCCGGCGCGGGCCGCCGCCGGGCTCGTGCCCGTGCTGCCCGCGCCCACCGGGCCGTACCCGGTCGGCACCGTCCGGCACGCGTTCACCGACCCGTCCCGCACCGACCCGTGGAACCCGGAGCTCGGCGCCCGGCAGGTCGTGGTCAGCGCCGTGTACCCGGCGCGGACCGTCGCCGGCTTCCCCCGGGTCCCGCAGCTCACCCCGGGCGAGGCGAGGGTGTTCGGGGCGCTGGCGCCCCTGGTCCGGGGGCTTCCGGCGGCCGGCGTCGACTGGGCCGGCACGCTCACCCACGCGCACGCCGGCGCCCCGCCCGCGTCCGGCCCGCGCCGGCCCGTCGTGCTGTACACGCCCGGCGGCGGCGACGCCCGGACCCTAGGCAGCGGCCTCGCCGAGGAGCTGGCCAGCCACGGCGCCGTCGTCGTCCTCGTCGACCACCCCGGGGAGGCGAGCCAGGTGGAGCTGCCCGACGGGACGGTCCGGGAGAGCGTCCTGCTCGGGCCGCCGGACCCGGCGACCTTCCGCACCATGGTCGACACCCGCGTCGCCGATCTCCGGCTGGTCCTCGACCGGCTCGGCGACCTGCCCCTCGGCACGCTTCCCGACCCGCGCCGCACCGGCGTCTACGGGCACTCCGCGGGCGGCACCGCCGCCGCGCTGCTCGCCGCCCGCGACCCCCGGGTACGGGCCGTCGCCGACCTGGAGGGCTACCTCGACCTGGAACCCTGGCCGGGCCACCGGCCGCTGCTCCTGCTGGACACCGACGGCTTCGAGGGCGCGGAGCGGATCGACCGCTCCTGGGCGGGCCTGCGGGCCCGGCGCCGTACCCTGCGCGCCGCGAACCACTGGGTCTTCACCGACCACGCGGCCGTCGTCCCCCGGCTGCACGCCGCCGGGCTGGTCACGGACGCGGTACGGGACGGGCTGGTCGGCCCCGGCGACGCGGCGGCGTCCTTCGCGGCCGTCCGCCGCGAGCTGCGGGCCTTCTTCGCCCGCGCGCTGGCGGTGCCCCGCCGCTGACCCGGCCCGTACGCGGCGCCCAGTAGATTGGACGCGTGCTCTCGCGTCTCTCCCGTATGCCCCGGTCCCGTGTGCTCGCCGCGTGTGCCGTGCCCGTCGTCGCGCTGGTCGCCGTGGCTGGGCTGGCGCCGCTGCCGTTCGCCATCGCCCAGCCCGGGTCCACCGCCGACGTCCTCGGGAAGGACAAGGGGCGGGAGGTCATCACGATCACCGGCGCGCCGGTCCGGCCCACCACCGGCGAGCTGCGGATGACGACCATCCTCGCCACCGGGCCCGGCACGGACGTGGACCTCGCGGACGTGGCCGACGCCTGGTTCCGCACGGACCGGGCGGTGCTGCCGCACGACTCCGTCTACCCGCCGGGGAAGTCCGACGCCGAGATCGAGAAGCGGAACCTCGGGCAGATGAAGCAGTCCCAGGACGCCGCCGCCGTCGCCGCGCTGAACCACCTGAAGCTGGACCCGGCGAAGGTGAAGGTCGAGCTGCACCTCGCCGACGTCGGCGGCCCGAGCGCCGGGCTGCTCTTCGCCCTCGGCGTCGTCGACAAGCTCGACGGCGACGGCGACGGCGGCGACCTCACCGGCGGGAAGACCGTCGCCGGTACGGGCACGATCGCGCCGGACGGCAAGGTCGGCGCGGTCGGCGGCGTCTCCCTCAAGACGCAGGCCGCCGCCCGCGACGGCGCCACCGTCTTCCTCGTCCCGAAGGCCGAGTGCTCCGACGCCGAGGCCGAACTCCCCGACGGGATGCGGCTGGTGCCCGTCAGCACGCTCAGCGACGCGGTGGCGTCCCTGCGGGCGCTGGGGCAGGGGCAGGAGGCGAAGGTTCCGGCCTGCTGACGGCCGCCGCGTCCATCCCGCGCCACGCCGGGAACACCACCGGCGCGAGCGCCACCAGGAGGTAGAGCCCTGCGGTGCCCAGCAGCGCCGCCGTCAGCCCCGACCGCTCGACCAGCAGCCCGGTCACCAGGCCGCCCAGCGGGGTCGCCATCAGCACGCCCGCGGTGGTGGCGCCGGCGACCCGGCTGCGCAGCTCCTCCGGCACCCGCTCGAACATCACGGTCGCCAGGATCGGGTTGAGCACCCCGGCGCCGAGCCCGCCCGCCACGGCCGTCGCCAGCAGCGGCGCCACCGACGAGGTCGTCGCCGCCACCAGGTACATCGGCGGGCCGGCGAGCAGGAACCCGGCCGTGAGGACCGCCCGGCGCGGGAAGCGGTGGCCGACGGCCCCGTAGAGCAGCGCGGCGGCGAGCGCGGAGCCCGCGAAGACCGCGACGACCAGGCCCTGGGCGGCCGGACCGCCCAGGTGCTCCTTGGCGTGGACCGGCAGCAGCACCGAACTCCAGCTCAGCGCGAGCCCGTTGGTGGCCATGACGAGCAGCGTGATGCCGAGCATCAGACGGTCGCCGAAGAGGTGGGCGTACCCCTCGCGCAGGTCGGCGCGGTAGCGGGCGGGGGAGAGCGGCGGCCCGTCGCGTCGCGGCGCGGCGGCGGCGACCCCGCGCAGCCCGGCGGCGGTGAGCGCGGCGGAGGCGGTGAAGGTCGCGGCGTCGAGGAGCAGCACGGTGTCGGCGCCGACCACGGCGACCAGCACGCCGCCGAGCGCGGCGCCGCCCATCCGGGCGCCGCGGTTGACCGCGTCGAACAGGCTCGTGGCCCGGGCCAGCGGGGTCCCGGCGCGGGCGGCGAGGTCCGGCACCATGACGTACCGGGCGGTCTCGCCGGGTGCGTGGAACAGCCCGGTGACGCCCATCAGCACGCACAGCAGCCCGTACGACAGCAGTCCGGCGTGGTGCAGCAGCGGGATCGCGCCGAGGGCGGCCGCGCAGACCAGGTCGGAGGCGATCGCGACCCGCCGCCGCCCGATCCGGTCGACGACCGGCCCGCCCACGATCGCCGACACGACCACGGGCAGCGCGGCGCAGAAGGCGACGAAACCGGCCTTGCCGGGGCTGCCGGTGGTCTCCAGGGCGAACCAGGGGACGCCGATGAGGGTGAGCGCGTTGCCGGCGATGGAGACGGCGTTGGCGGTCAGGACGGCGAACAGCGGTCTCCGGTCGCCCTTCCCGGTACGGCTCCTCATGCGCGCTCGCCGCGCTGCGGGAACGCGTGCAGGTGGAGCCGTACGCGCGCCGCGTCCGCCGCGTCCGCCGACGGGTGGTCCCGGTACTCCTCGATCACCGCGTGCAGCCGTTCGCCGAGTTCGCGCGCGGCGGCCGGCGGCAGCCGCAGGGTGAAGTCGCTCATGTCGGAGGCGCCGGCCCAGGCCGGGTCCCAGTCGTGGCGGGTGGCGATCCAGGTCGCCAGCTCCTGGTGGTGGTGGGCCGCGACCTCGTGCGTGAGGAGGTCGGCCGCGCCCCGCACCGCCGGGTCGGGGTCGTGGTGCAGGGACTCGTCCCAGCTGATGCCGTTCTGGACCGCCTTCCACCACCGCTCGCGGCCCCGGCCGCGCGAGGGGTCGTCCTCGACGAAGCCGTGGGCGGCGAGCTGGCGGAGGTGGTAGCTGGTGGCGCCGCTGGACTCGCCGAGGCGTTCGGCGAGCCCGGAGGCGGTGGCGGGGCCGTCGTGGCGGAGGGAGCGGAGGAGCTGGATGCGGAGCGGGTGGGCGAGGCCGCGCAGGGATCGCGGGTCGAGCACGCGGGTGTCCTGCGGCCACGGCGCCCGCCGGGGCTCGGGATCGGTCGGGATGGCCCGAGCGTAGAGATGCAAAGAACCCGTTGCAAGGGGTTCTTTGCAACGGGTTCTCCGGAACGGGGTCTTCGAAAGGAAGTGGTCCAACCGCCGTGCCTACTCGGCCGGTTCGCCGCCCGCCGCCTGCTCCACCAGCGGGATGATCCGCAGCGGCACCGCGTTCTCCATCACGATCGCCGTCGACGCCCGCACGATCCCCTCGAAGGCGACGACCTTGTCGATGACCCGCTGGAGGTCCGCGTTCGACCGCGCCACCAGCCGGCAGAGCATGTCCCCGTGCCCCGTCGTCGTGTGCAGCTCCAGCACCTCCGGGACGGTCGCCAGGTGCTCGCGGACGTCCGCGCCCTGGCCCTGCTTGATCTCCAGGGTCGCGAAGGCCGTCACCGGGTAGCCGAGGGCAGCCGGGTCCACCTGCGGGCCGAAGCCGCGGATGACGCCGCTCGCCTGGAGGCGGTCGAGGCGGGCCTGCACGGTGCCGCGGGCCACGCCGAGGCGCCGGGACGCCTCCAGGACGCCGATCCTCGGCTCCTTCGCCAGCAGCACGATGAGCCGCCCGTCCAGATGATCGATCGCCACGGGACCCTCCGAGTGGTCACGATGTACAAGTCGTCCGTCGATACTCGCTGGTCGCTGTGCACATTGACCAGTCGAACAGCAAACTATTGCGCACCTTGCGGGTCGGCGGGACGCTGCTGCCATGACTGAGACCCTGGATCACACCCCTTCCACCGCGCGTGAGGCCGACCCCTTCCCGGTGAAGGGCATGGACGCGGTCGTCTTCGCCGTCGGGAACGCCAAGCAGGCCGCGCACTACTACTCCACGGCCTTCGGCATGAAGCTCGTCGCCTACTCCGGACCGGAGAACGGCAGCCGCGAGACCGCCAGTTACGTCCTCACCAACGGCTCCGCCCGTTTCGTGTTCACCTCCGTCATCAAGGCGACCACCGACTGGGGCCGGTTCCTCGACGCGCACGTCGCCGAGCACGGCGACGGCGTGATCGACCTGGCGATCGAGGTCCCGGACGCCCGCGCCGCCTACGCCCACGCGGTCGCGCAGGGCGCCACCGGCCTGGTGGAGCCGTACGAGCTGAAGGACGAGCACGGCACCGTCGTCCTCGCCGCCATCGCCACCTACGGCCAGACCCGCCACACCCTCGTCGAGCGCTCCGGCTACGACGGCCCGTACCTCCCCGGCTACACCGCCGCCGCCCCGATCGTCGAGCCGCCGGCCAAGCGCACCTTCCAGGCGATCGACCACTGCGTCGGCAACGTCGAACTCGGCAAGATGAACGAGTGGGTGGCGTTCTACAACGACGTCATGGGCTTCACGAACATGAAGGAGTTCGTCGGCGACGACATCGCCACCGAGTACTCCGCCCTCATGTCGAAGGTCGTCGCGGACGGCACCAAGAAGGTGAAGTTCCCGATCAACGAGCCGGCGATCGCGAAGAAGAAGTCGCAGATCGACGAGTACCTGGAGTTCTACAACGGCCCCGGCGTCCAGCACATCGCCCTCGCCACCAACGACATCGTCGCCACCGTCCGCGCGATGCGCGCCGCCGGCGTCGAGTTCCTGTCCGTCCCGGACGCGTACTACGACACCCTCGGCGAGTGGGTCGGCGACACCCGCGTGCCGATCGACGAGCTGCGCGAGCTGAAGATCCTCGCCGACCGCGACGAGGACGGCTACCTGCTCCAGATCTTCACCAAGCCGGTGCAGGACCGCCCGACCGTCTTCTTCGAGATGATCGAGCGCCACGGCTCCATGGGCTTCGGCAAGGGCAACTTCAAGGCCCTCTTCGAGGCCATCGAGCGCGAGCAGGAGAAGCGCGGCAACCTCTAGTCCGGCACGCGCGTCCGGAGCGGGTTCACGGGGCCCGCTCCGGACGCGCGGTCACGCCCGCGCCGGCTTCTCCGCCGGTTGCTCCGCCGGCGTGCCCGCCGGCTTCGGCGCGCGCTGGGGAAGCCCGTCCTTCGCCGCCCCGCCCCCGCCCGGCCCCAGCGCGTCCTCCGGCACCGCGTCCGGGTCCGGCTCGCCCAGCTCCGCGAGCGCGGCCCGCGCCCGGGGCGCGTGCAGCGGCGAGAACGACGGATGGATCCGCAGCGCCTCCTCCAGGTGCCGCCGCGCCGGACCCGTCCGCCCGAGCGCCCGCTCGATCTCGCCCAGGTGGTACGTGTACGGGGCGCTGCGCGGCCCCTCGTCGACGGCGCGCCGCGCGTACGGCAGCGCCTCCGCAGGCTCGCCCGCCCGGTGCAGCGCCCAGCCGAGCGCGTCCGCCACCGCCACCGACCGGTGGCCCGCCGCCCACGCGGCCCGCAGCCGGGTCACCGCCGCCGCCGGGTCCCCGTGGTCCGCGTCCAGCATCCCGAGGACCACCTCGGCCGAGCCGGACGCCCACTCCCCGGCCCGCAGCCGCTCGTACGCCGCCCACGCGTCCCCGTCCAGGCCCAGCGCCTCGGCCAGCTCCCCGGACTCCAGCACGTACTCGGGCAGCGGCTGCCGGGCCAGCGCCGCCTCCCACGCGCGCGCCGCCTCCGCGGTCCGTCCCAGCGCGGCCAGCGCCCGCGCGCGGCCCGCGAGCGCCGGGCCGTGGTCCCGGACGAACCGCAGCGCCGTCCCGTACCGCTCCAGCGCCTCCGCCGGCTCGCCCCGCTCCCACGCGAACCGCCCGAGCCGGGCGTACGCGTCCGCCCGCTCCGCGTCGGTCGCCGCGAGCGCCGCCGCGTCCAGCGCCGTGGCGTCCGCGTCCTCCCGCCAGCCCCGGTCCCGGTACGCCTGCGCCGCCCGGCCCCGCACCACGGACCCGCCGCGCAGCTTCTCCAGGCTCTCCAGCGCCTTCCGGGCCGCCGGGAGGTCGCCGAGCCCGTTGTACGCGTCGATGAGCAGCGGATACGTGTTCCACCGCCGCGGGGCCGCCGCGCGGACCCGCTCCCCCCACGCCTTCGCGCCCTTCCAGTCGCCCCGCGCCCCGGCGAGGACCCCGAGCCCGAGCTGGGCGTCCAGGTTCCCGCGGGCGGCGGGCCGTTCGGCGAGCGACCGGTCGAGGGCCCGCTGCGCCCGCGGCAGGTCCCGCACGTCACCGAGCCGCACGCCCCGCTCCGTGTACGCCGCGCCCAGCACCGCCCACGACGCCGCGTCGTCCGGGTGCTCGCGCAGCCACGCCTCCCGGTCGCCGATCAGCGCCACGAGGTCCGGCAGCGCCGCCGGGGCTCCCGCGTGCGCCGCGCTCGCCGCCCGCTCGGCGGGTCCCGGCGGGCGCGGCGGGGCGCCGCGGTCCAGGAACTCCGGCAGGTACAGCAGGGCCGTCGCCGCGAGCACCGCGCCCGCCCCGGAGGCGAGCACGAGCCGCGATACGTTCTGGCTCTTCAGGGGGCTCATGCGCCCCACTGTGCGCCCGCCCGCGCTCGTACGAAGAGCACACCGGCCGCCCGCTCCGGCGGGTTCACACCGATGGCTCCCGGTGCCAGGCTGGAGGCATGGACGATCTTCAGACGCTCCTCGCGGACCTGCACGCGGGACTTCCCGCCGACGCCGTCCTCACCGACCCCGACGTCACCGCCTCCTACGCCCACGACATGGCGAGCTTCTGCACGGCCGGCACCCCCGCCGCCGTCGTGCTCCCGCGCACCGTCGACCAGGTCCGGCACGTGATGCGGACCGCGACCGCCCACCGGGTCCCGGTCGTGCCACAGGGCGCCCGCACCGGACTCTCCGGGGGCGCCAACGCCTCCGAGGGCTGCGTCGTGCTGTCCCTCGTCAAGATGGACCGGATCCTGGAGATCGACCCGGTCGACCGCATCGCCGTCGTCGAACCCGGCGTCGTCAACGCCGTCCTGTCCCGCGCCGTCGCCGCACACGGCCTGTACTACCCGCCGGACCCCTCCAGCTGGGAGTCCTGCACCATCGGCGGCAACATCGGCACCGCCTCCGGCGGCCTGTGCTGCGTCAAGTACGGCGTCACCGCCGAGTACGTCCTCGGCCTCGACGTCGTCCTCGCCGACGGCCGCCTCCTCAGCACCGGCCGGCGCACCGCCAAGGGCGTCGCCGGATACGACCTCACCCGCCTCTTCGTCGGCTCCGAGGGCAGCCTCGGCGTCGTCGTGAAGGCCGTCCTCGCCCTCAAGCCGCAGCCGCCCGTCCAGCTCGCCCTCGCCGCCGAGTTCCCCTCCACGGACGCCGCCTGCGCCGCCGTCTGCGCGATCATGGAGCGCGGCCACACCCCGTCCCTCCTCGAACTCATGGACCGCACCACCGTCCAGGCCGTCAACGGCATGGCGCGGATGGGCCTCCCGGAGTCCACCGAGGCACTGCTCCTGTGCGCCTTCGACACCCCCGACCCCGCCGCCGACCTCGCCGCCGTGGGGGAGCTGTGCGCCGCCGCCGGGGCCACCGAGGTCGTCCCCGCCGCCGACGCCGCCGAGTCCGAACTCCTCCTCCAGGCGCGGCGGCTCTCCCTCACCGCCCTGGAGACCCTGAAGCCCGCCACGATGATCGACGACGTCTGCGTGCCCCGCACCCGGCTCGCCGAGATGCTCGCCGGCACCACCGCCATCGCCGAGAAGTACGCGCTCACCATCGGCGTCTGCGCCCACGCGGGCGACGGCAACACCCATCCCGTCGTCTGCTTCGACCCCGCCGACGAGGACGAGTCCCGGCGCGCCCGTGAGTCCTTCGACGCCATCATGGCGCTCGGCCTGTCCCTCGGCGGCACCATCACCGGCGAACACGGCGTCGGCGTCCTCAAGAAGGAGTGGCTGGCCCGCGAACTCGGCCCGGTCGGCGTGGAGCTCCAGCGCGAGATCAAGCGCGTCTTCGACCCGCTGGGGCTGCTCAACCCCGGAAAGCTGTTCTGACCCGGCCGGTCCGGACACCGGCACGGGCTCACAGCTCGCCGTCCTGCGCGTCGTCCGACGGCCACGGGTCGCGCAGCCACAGGTCGTCGCCGACCACGGTGGTCGCGAGCAGTTCGGCGAGCCCGTCGTCGATGCCGAGCCGCTCCGACTCGGTGCCCGGCGGCACCACGCGCAGGGTCCGCTCCAGCCAGGCGGACACCTGCGCCGACGGGGCCTCCAGCAGCGCGTCGCCGTCGGGCGAGGAGAGGGCCATCAGGATCACGCTGCGGCCGTCGACCTTGGTCGGCCAGATCCGCACGTCGCCGTGGCCGCACGCCCGGAAGACGCCCTCGACGAGCAGCTCGCGGGCGAAGGTCCAGTTCACCGGGTGCTCGGAGCCGATGTGGAAGGTCATGTGCACCGCGTACGGGTCGTCGGTGCGGTACGCCAGCCGCGCCGGCACCGGCACCGAGCGCTCGGGGGACAGCACCAGCTTCAGCTCCAGCTCGCGCTCGACGGTGGTGTGCTCGGTGTTCCGCATGACGGACTGCCTCTCGCGTAGGGGCCCCGGACGGGCCTTCACCTGGAGAGAGCGCGGCGCCCGCCGTTCATTACGCGACTTCGGGAAGTTTTTTCCGGGAAGTTTTCTCCGGCCCCTCCGAAGCCCCGGCCCCGGGCCCGAACCTCACATGGAGTGAGCGATTCCGTCCTCCTTCGCGTGAAGGCGGGCTTTCTCGCGGGCTCTTTCCTCCCCCGCGGAGGTTCTTCGTTACTGTGCCTCCTTAGTGTGGTGACGGAACGTTGTGACTGAACGGAGTCGGGGCAGTGGCTACTCCTCCCGGAGGCGGCGGCGAGGTACCGCAGGCGGGGTACTACCCGGACCCGTCGATCCCCGGATACATCCGGTACTGGAACGGCGGCGCCTGGGTGCCGGGCACGAGCAGGCCCGCACCCAAGGACGGCGAGGCGGCACCGGTCCCGCCCGCCTCGGCCATGCCGGCCGGGCCGATCCTCGCCCCGAGCCCCGCACCCGCCCCGGCCCCGGTGCCGGCGCCCGCCCCCGAACCGGCCCCGGCCGCCGCGTCCGCGCCCGCCGCCGTCGAGGAGACCGGGCCCGTCTTCCTCGACGAGGAACCCCCCGCCAGGGAACCGGCCACCGCCTGGCGCGCCGACGCCGCCCGCCAGTCCGCCCCCGCGGACGCGCAGGACCGGCCCGCCGCCTGGAACGCCCCCCGGCCCGCCGCGCCCGCGCCCGCCGCCGAGCCCGCGCCCGCCGTGCCCGACCCGCGGTCGCCGGTCGAGTGGCCGGCCGCCCCGGCGCAGGCCGAGGCACCCGCGCCGGCCGCCGACC
>NZ_JBHVMF010000028.1:0-95369 GCF_042797055.1 Streptomyces sp. NPDC057854 | reverse complement strand
TCCTTCGACTACGCGGCCCGCACCCGCCTGCCCTGGCGCCGCACCCGCCCCGCCGCCCCCGGCCTCGCGCCCGATCCGGCCGCGCCGCTCGTCGACGTGCGCCGGCTCGCCGTCCGCCGGGGCCGGGTCGAGGCGCTGCGGCGCGTCGACCTCACCGTCGGCGCCGGCGAGACCGTCGCGCTCATGGGGCGCAACGGCGCCGGGAAGTCCACACTGCTGTCCACCCTCGTCGGCATGATCGCGCCGACCTCCGGCACCGTCCGCGTCTCCGGCCTCACCCCGCACGCCACCGACCCCCGCACCCTGATCCGCCGGGTCGGCCTGGTCCCGCAGGAGCCGCGCGACCTGCTGTACGCGGAGACCGTCGCCGCCGAGTGCGCCGCCGCCGACGCGGACGCGGGCGCGCCGCCGGGGACCTGCCGGGCGCTGGTCGCGGACCTCGTACCGGGGGTGACCGACGCCACGCATCCCCGGGACCTGTCCGAGGGGCAGCGGCTGGCGCTCGCGCTCGCCGTGGTGCTGACCGCCGCCCCGCCACTGGTCCTCCTGGACGAGCCGACCCGCGGCCTGGACTACGCCGCGAAGGCCCGGCTGGTCGGCCGGCTGCGGGCGCTCGCCGCCGCCGGGCACGCGATCGTGCTGGCCACGCACGACGTGGAGCTGGCGGCGGAGCTGGCGGACCGGGTGGTGATCGTCGCCGGCGGCGAGCTGGTCGCGGACGGTCCGACGGCCGAGGTCGTCGTCTCCTCCCCCGCCTTCGCCCCGCAGGTCGCGAAGGTCCTGGCGCCCCGGCCGTGGCTCACCGTCGAGCAGGTGGAGGAGGCGCTGCGCCCGTGAGGACCCGCCCGATCCGTCTGGGCCCGCGCTCGGTCGCGGCCCTCGTCCTCGTCTCCGCCGTGGGGCTGGCCGGCATCGGCTGGCCGCTCTTCGCGGACGCGGGCGCCGCCGTCACCGACCACGCCGCCGACGCGCCCTGGCTCTTCGCGCTGATCCTGCCGCTGCTCATCGCCGTCGTGGTGGCGACGATCGCGGACAGCGGGATGGACGCGAAGGCGGTGGCGATGCTGGGGGTGCTGGCCGCCGTGGGGGCGGCGCTGCGCCCGCTGGGCGCGGGCACGGCGGGCCTGGAGCCGATGTTCTTCCTGATGGTGCTGAGCGGCCGGGTCCTCGGGCCGGGCTTCGGCTTCGTGCTTGGGGCGGTCACGATGTTCGCGTCGGCGCTGCTCACGGGCGGGGTGGGGCCGTGGATGCCGACGCAGATGCTGGCGATGGGCTGGTTCGCGATGGGCGCGGGGCTGCTGCCGGCGGGGGTGCGGGGGCGGCGGGAGCTGCTGATGCTGTCGGCGTACGGCTTCGCGGCGGCGTTCGCGTACGGCACGGTCACCAATCTGTACGGGTGGGTGACGATCACGCTGGCCCCGGGGCTCTCCTTCGTGCCGGGCGCCCCGGCGGGCGAGAACCTGGTCCGGTTCGCGGCGTACGTGCTGGCCACCTCGCTCGGCTGGGACCTCGGCCGGGCGGCGCTCACCGTGGTGCTGACGCTCGTGGTCGGGGGGCCGCTGCTGCGGGCGCTGCGGAGGGCCACGCGGCGGGCGAACTTCGAGGCCCAGGTCACATTCGAGGGGCCTGCGGAGGGGTCCGCGGGTGAGGCGCCTCATAGGACCCACGTCACGTACGACCGGACATAGTAGAACGGGACGAGTCGCCCAAATCGCCCATTCGCGGGCGTGACCTGCGAAAACACCCGGGGGTCCGGCGGGTGCCGCACCCCGCCGAGTCCGAACCCGCGTCGTACAGGGGACCGTTGCGCCGCCCCCGGGGATTTGTTTCTGTTGTGGACGTCGCCAGGCGGCAGGTGCTCATCGCAGCACCGCGGCAGGCCGGTTCCCCCCAGTTCCCGGAATCCCCGGGCCCTGGTTCCGGCATGCCGAAACCGGCCGGAAACGGCCGGGACGCCCGGCGCGACCCAGTCCCCGACGTTAGGTAGACGTTTTGTTCCGCTCGCTCACCACTCGTGCCGCCGCCCGCAAGCAGACCTTCGCCGCCACGGCCGCCGTCCTCCTCGGCGCCTCCGGCGCGGTGCTCGGCACGACGGGCTCGGCCTCGGCCGCCAGCCCGCAGGAGATCGCCCGGCAGATCGTGCCCGCCTCGCAGTACGCCGCCTTCAGCAAGATCGTCTCGCACGAGTCCGGCTGGAACCACAAGGCCACCAACTCCTCCTCCGGCGCCTACGGCCTGGTCCAGGCCCTGCCGGCCTCGAAGATGGCCTCGGCCGGTTCCGACTGGAAGACCAACCCGGCCACCCAGATCAAGTGGGGCCTCAACTACATGAACGAGCGCTACGGCTCCCCGAACGCCGCCTGGGCGTTCTGGCAGGCCAACGGCTGGTACTAAGAGTCACCACGCCGCACCCGCGCACCCGCAAGGCCCCGCCCTCCGTCCGGAGGGGCGGGGCCTGCGGCGTTTCCGCGCCCGGGTTCAGGGCCTGGCCGTGCTCGCCACGTCGTCGCCCTTCGGCGCCCCGGGGGCGTGCCCGAGCGCGACGACCCAGTCCCCGCCCTCCCGGGCCATCTGCACGTACGTGCTGAAGGGCCGGCCGTCCCGCGCGGTGCCGGCGACCCGCGTGCTCGCCACGTCGTCGCCGAACTCGTGCGACACCTCGACGGTCTCGACCCGCAGCCCCCTGCCGCCCTCCTCGGCGACGAGCTTCCGGGCGTCCGCCTCGACGTCCTCGTACCCGGGCGGTCCGAGCTCCGCGAGCGCGGCGGCGTCTCGGTCGTTCAGGGCCCGGACGTACGCGTCGGCGGTCTGCCGCTCCGTACGCCCCTCGGCCGCGGGCTCCTGCGCGCACCCCGCCAGCAGCGCGCCCGCCGCGACGATCCCCGTCCGTACGCGTCGTCCGTCCATGCGTCCCCCTCGTGATCGGCGTCCGTACCTCCCCGGGGACGCCGGACCCCCTCCCCCGGGTTCCCCGGCGCGCGGGCGCGGGGCCCCGCCTCCCGGGGGAGGACGGGACCCCGCGGTTTCCGGGCACCCCTGCCGGGTCTAGAGGCGCTGGATGATCGTCCCGGTCGCGAGCGCGCCGCCCGCGCACATCGTGACCAGCGCGAACTCCTTGTCGGTCCGCTCCAGCTCGTGCAGCGCCGTGGTGATCAGGCGGGCGCCGGTCGCGCCGACCGGGTGGCCGAGGGCGATCGCACCGCCGTTGACGTTGACCTTCTCCAGCCCGTCGAGCTCCTTCTCGAAGACCTGCGCCCAGCTCAGCACGACCGACGCGAACGCCTCGTTGATCTCGACCAGGTCGATGTCCCGCAGCGACATGCCCGCCTTGCCGAGCACCGCGCGGGTCGCGTCGACGGGCCCGTCGAGGTGGAAGTGCGGATCCGCGCCGACCAGCGCCTGCGCGACGATCCGGGCGCGCGGGCGCAGCTTCAGGGCGCGGGCCATGCGCTTGGAGGCCCACATCACGGCGGCGGCGCCGTCGGAGATCTGGGAGGAGTTCCCGGCGGTGTGCACGGCGGTCGGCATGACCGGCTTCAGCCGGGCCAGCCCCTCCATGCTGGTGTCGCGCAGCCCCTCGTCGCGGTCGACCAGCCGCCACATGCCCTGCCCGGCGTGCTGTTCCTCCTCGGTGGTCGGGACCTGGACGGCGAAGGTCTCGCGCTTGAACCGCTCCTCGGACCAGGCGACGGCGGCCCGCTCCTGGGAGATGACGCCGAGGGAGTCGACCCGCTCGCGGGTCAGGCCGCGGCGGCGGGCGATCCGCTCGGCGGCCTCGAACTGGTTGGGGAGGTCGACGTTCCACTCGTCGGGGAAGGGCTTGCCGGGCCCGTGCTTGGAGCCGGAGCCGAGCGGGACGCGGGACATGGCCTCGACGCCGCAGGAGATGCCGACGTCGATGACCCCGGCCGCGATCATGTTGGCGACCATGTGGCTCGCCTGCTGCGAGGAGCCGCACTGGGCGTCGACGGTGGAGGCGGCGGTCTCGTAGGGCAGCCCCATGGTGAGCCAGGCGGTGCGCGCGGGGTTCATGGACTGCTCGCCGGCGTGGGTGACGGTGCCGCCGACGATCTGTTCGACGCAGTCGGCGGGGATGCCGGTGCGGCCGAGGAGTTCGCGGTAGGTCTCGCCCAGGAGGTAGGCGGGGTGGAGGTTGGCGAGCGCGCCTCCGCGCTTGCCGATGGGGGTGCGTACGGCTTCGACGATGACGGGTTCCGCGGCCATGAGCTGGTCCTCTCCTCGACCGGGCGGGTGTCCCGGCACCTGCCGGTCGGCGTCATGGGAGAACTAGTACGCGTTCTAGTTCTGGGGGAAGTCTGCTGACTGCTACCGCCGGTACGCAAGGGTGCGGAAGGGAGGAGTTCGGTGCGGGAGGAGGGTCACGGGGGCGCATTCGACCCGCGCCTCTTGCGAGTTGTAGAACTCGTTACTAACTTTCCCGGCAACTTCTGATGGTCCATCAGATATTGGAGCGTGTTGCCGATGACCTGCCCCCACCTCCCCGAGGGCTTCGACGCCACCGACCCCGACCTGCTCCGCGACCGCGTCCCACTCCCCGAGTTCGCGGAGCTGCGGCGCACCGCCCCGGTCTGGTGGTGCGCCCAGCCGCGCGGCATCACCGGCTTCGACGACGAGGGCTACTGGGCCGTCACCCGCCACGCCGACGTCAAGTACGTCTCCACCCACCCCGAACTGTTCTCCTCGAACGAGAACACCGCCGTCATCCGCTTCAACGAGCACATCGGACGCGAGCAGATAGACGTCCAGAAGCTGATCATGCTCAACATGGATCCTCCCGAGCACACCCGCGTCCGCCAGATCATCCAGCGCGGCTTCACCCCCCGCGCCATCCGCGGCCTGGAGACCGCCCTGCGCGACCGCGCCCGCGCGATCGCCGAGGAGGCCCGCGCCGCCGCCGCCGAGGACCCCGGCCACACCTTCGACTTCGTCACCCGGGTCGCCGTCGAACTCCCCCTCCAGGCCATCGCCGAACTCATCGGCGTCCCCCAGGAGGACCGCGCCCGGATCTTCGACTGGTCCAACAAGATGGTGGCGTACGACGACCCCGAGTACGCCATCACCGAAGAGGTCGGCGTCGAATCCGCCATGGAACTCATCGGCTACGCCATGAACATGGCCGCCGCGCGCAAGGAGTGCCCCGCCCAGGACATCGTGTCGCAGCTCGTCGCCGCCGAGGGCCAGGGCAACCTCTCCTCCGACGAGTTCGGCTTCTTCGTCCTGCTGCTCGCCGTCGCCGGCAACGAGACCACCCGCAACGCCATCAGCCACGGCATGCACGCCTTCCTCACCCACCCCGACCAGTGGGACCTCTACCGGCGCGAGCGCCCCGCCGGCACCGCCGAGGAGATCGTCCGCTGGGCCACCCCCGTCGTCTCCTTCCAGCGCACCGCCACCCAGGACACCGAACTCGGCGGCCAGAAGATCAAACGGGGCGACCGCGTCGGCCTGTTCTACTCCTCCGCCAACCGCGACCCCGAGGTCTTCGAGAACCCCGACGCCTTCGACATCACCCGCGACCCCAACCCGCACCTCGGCTTCGGCGGCGGCGGACCGCACTTCTGCCTCGGCAAGGCCCTCGCCGTGAAGGAGATCGAGCTGATCTTCGACGCCCTCGCCGACACCCTGCCCGACCTCGCCCTCGCCGGCGAACCGCGCCGGCTGCGCGCCGCCTGGCTCAACGGCGTCAAGGAACTCCGGGTCCGCACGACGGCATGACCCGCCGGCCCCCCGCGCGGCCACCCGGAACCGGAACCCTCCCCCGTACGTCCGACCGGACATGCGGGGGACACACACCACAGAGAACGCCGGAAACAGCCGGAACACCGGGACCAGCAGGACCACCAGGACCACCAGGACCACCGGGACCACCAGGACCAGCAGGATCCTGACGACGCTCGTCGCGCTGCTCGCGCTCCAGCTCGGGTCGCTCGTCGCGCCCGCCTGGGCCTGCGGCTGCGGCGCCATGATCACCCGTACCGAGGAGCGCATCGGCGTCGACCAGGAGGAGGCCGCCGTCCACTGGGACGGACGGACCGAGACCGTCGTCATGCGCTTCCGCGTCCACGGCGACGCCCGGCAGGCCGCCTGGGTCATGCCCGTGCCGCACCGCGCCGACGTCACCCTCGGCGACCCGGACCTCTTCGCCCGCATCGACGAACTCGCCGCCCCCGAACGGCGCGTCCGCTCCTACTTCTGGCCCCGCTCCCGCGACTGGCCCTTCGACGGCTGGTACGGCGGTCACAACGCCCCGGGCGCCACCGCCCCCGACGGCTCCGTCGGCGTCGTCGGCCGCCAGCGGCTCGGCTCCTTCGACGTGGCCCGGCTCACCGCCACCGACCCCGGCGCCCTCGCCACCTGGCTGCGCGACCACGGCTTCGCCCTGCCCGACCGCCTCACCCCGGAACTCCAGCCGTACGTCGACCGCGCGTGGGAGTACGTTGCCATCCGCCTCGTACCGGAGAAGCGGAACGCGCCCCTGCACGGCGACCTCACCCCGCTGCGCGTCACCTTCGCCTCCACCGAACTCGTCTACCCCATGCGCCTCTCCCGGCTCGCCCGCACCCCGCAGAACCTCGGCCTCGCGATCCTCGCCGACCACCGCATGGAACCCCGCTCGGCGATCGGCGGCGACCGCCCCGAGGTCACCTTCTCCGGCCGCGTCGACCACCCCGAGGGCCCCGTCGCCGCGCTCACCGGCGGCGCGCCCGCCCACCTCACCGTCCTGGAACAGCGCTTCCCGGACCCCTCCCGCATCGACGACGACCACGTCCTGCGCGCCGTCGCCGACACCCCGTACCGCCACGTCATCTACCGCGACCGCCTGTTGACGGTCGGCGACGTCCCCGCCTGGCTGCTCACCGTCACCCTCGGCGCCCTCGCGCTCGCCGCGACGGCCGTGTCCCTGGCCGTACGGGCGAGGCGCCGCCGGCGAGTACCGTCAGCCTCATGACGAACCCTCAGTGGACCGACGTGGACGCGTACCTCGCCGACCTCCTCGTCCCCGCCGACGACGCGCTCACCGCCGCCCTCGCCGACTCCCGGGCCGCCGGCCTCCCCGACATCGCCGTCTCCCCCGCCCAGGGCAAGCTCCTCCACCTCCTCGCCCGGATCCAGGGCGCCCGCCGCGTCCTGGAGATCGGCACCCTCGGCGGCTACAGCACCATCTGGCTGGCCCGCGCCCTGCCCGACGACGGCCGCCTGATCACCCTGGAGTACGACCCCCGGCACGCCGAGGTGGCCCGCGGCAACCTCGCCCGGGCCGGCCTCACCGACCGCGTCGAGGTCCGCACCGGCCCCGCCCTCGACACCCTCCCGCTGCTCGCGAAGGAGGGCGCCGCCCCCTTCGACCTGGTCTTCGTCGACGCCGACAAGGCCAACAACCCGCGGTACGTCGAGTGGGCCCTGAAGCTCTCCCGCCCGGGCACGCTGATCGTCGTCGACAACGTGATCCGGAACGGCGAGGTCGCCACCGAGCACCCCGACGACCCGTCGATCACCGGCACCCGCGCCATGTTCGACCTGGTCGCCGCCGAACCGCGCCTCGACGCGACCGCCGTCCAGACCGTCGGCGCCAAGGGCTACGACGGCCTGCTCCTGGCCCGCGTGACCGGCTAGCCCACCGCCGTCACCCCGCGGGAACGCCGGACCGCCAGCCGGTGAAGAGCGGCAGCTCACCGGCGGCGTCCAGCACCACCACGCCGAACGGCCGGTCGAACGCGATCCGCTCCACCGCCCCGGGGCGCGGCCGGGCGGCGCTCCGCGCCATCCCCACCTGGGTGACGGCGGCGGCCTCCACCCCCTCCTCGGCGACCTCGACCAGCGCCGACTGCGCGACCGTGGTGACGTACAGACCGGTGCCGGAGATCCCCGAGAAGTCGGCGCCGGGACGCAGCGCCCGGGTGACGCCCAGCGCCGCCAGATGCCCCCGCACGTCGCCGCCCGTCGTCCGGAGCGTGAACCGCGGCAGCAGGAGCTCGACGGCCCCGGTCCCGAACACCCGCCGCGCCCCGGCGCCCGCCCAGGCGGCGGCCAGCACCTCGGCGGGCGACCCGCCGCCCCCTTCCGGCCCGAGGACGAACCGCACCCGCACCCCGTCCCGGCAGGGCAGCTCGACGACCGTCACCCCGCCCACGGACCACACCCAGCCGGCCGGGATCCGCCGCCGCATCGTCGGCACGGGCCGGGTCACGCCGCGCCCGTCGGTGAACGGCTCGTCCCGGGTCAGCCGCCGGGAGAAGCCGGCCTGCCAGGACGCCGTGAGGGCCAGCGCGTTGACCAGCACCAGCTCCTCGGCCCCGTCCAGCGCGACCGGCAGCCGCGCGATCCGCCCGCCGGTCGCCTCCCGCACCCACGCGTCGAGCGCGGCCTGCGCGTCCACCGGCACGTCCCCGAGCGACACGTCGTCCGTGGCTCCGAAGACGGCGTCCGGCACGTCGTGCCAGGCCGCCCGGGGCAGCACCCCGAACCGCACCCCCGGCAGCCCCCGCCGGAACCCGTCCGCCACCGGCACCCGGCTCCACACCCCCGTCGCCGCCGACACCCCGCCCGCGTCCACGAGCCGCCGCCCGACCCGGCCCACGGCCCCGGCCGCCTCCTCGCCGGCGACCCCGAGCACCCCCCGCAGCTCCTCCCCGGTCCGCCCCCGCGCCCCGGACGCTGCCGCCCCGAGCGCCAGCCACAACCCGGCCGGCGACACCACGAAGTCCCCGTCCCCCAGCCGCGCCACCCACCGCCGCGCCAGCTCCCGCACCGCCTCCGCTTCGAGGACTCCGGCACCGTGGGTCATATCCTGCCCTCCATGAGCATCGTGAAGATCAACGTCCTGACCGTGCCCGCCGAGCAGCGGGAGGTGCTGGAGCAGCGGTTCGCCTCGCGGGCCGGGGCCGTCGAGGGGTCCGACGGGTTCGAGTGGTTCGAGCTGCTGCGGCCCCTGGAGGGCACCGACCAGTATCTGGTGTACACGCGGTGGCGCAGCGAGGAGGACTTCCAGAAGTGGATGAGCGGTTCCATGAAGGCCGCTCACCAGGGCACCTCGGGCGGCGAGGGCGGCGACGGCGGTGAGCGGCCGAAGCCGGCGGCGTCCGGGTCCACGCTGTGGTCGTTCGAGGTCGTGCAGCAGGCGGCGCCGAAGTAGGCCCGCGCCGGGAGCGGGTCCCCGCGTGCCGGGGCGGGAGCCGCGGTAATCCGGCGGCGCGTCCGGGGGTGCGGGCCGCAGAATGGCCCGCATGACCTGGACTTTCAGCCCCGAGCGCGTCGACACCCCGGACGCCACCGCCCTGCGCCGCGACTACTTCGGCGATGTCGCCGGCCGCTACTACGGGCGGGTGCTGGGCGAGGACGAGTACGACGACGCGATGATCGACGAGGGGCTCGACCTGCTCGCGCCGCCCGCCGGGGAGTTCCTGGTCGGGCGGTACGAGGGGCGGCCCGCCGCGTGCGGCGGGATCGTGCTGCTGGACGCCGGACGGGCCGAGCTGACCCGGGTGTTCATCCGGCCCGCGTTCCGGGGGCGCGGCGGCGCCGACCTGCTGATGGAGGGCCTGGAGCGGGCCGCCCGCGCGCTCGGCGCCCGCCGGACCGTGCTCAACACCCGGCTCGACCTCGTCGAGGCGCGGGCCCTGTACGTGCGGCACGGGTACGCGGAGATCCCCGCGTACTGCACGGGGCCGTACATGGAGATCTGGTACGGCAAGGAGCTCTGACGCTCCGGCCCTCCGGGTCAGCCGTTCCAGACGGTGACGTCGAAGGTGGCGCTGGTGTCGCTGGCGAGGCCGTCGAGCTTCTTCACGGTCAGCCGCACGAGCCGGCCGTCGCCGGTGCGGCCGCACACGGTCAGACCGGTCTTCAGCCGGATGTCGTTCGAGGTGCCGAGGGTGTCGACGACGCCCGCGCAGTCGGCGTGCGCCGGAGCCTTCGGCCCGTCCCAGACGGGCGCCTTGGCGCCGTTGTCGGGCCGCAGCATGTGATCGCCGAACGGGTAGACGGCGAAGTCGTTGTCGCCGCCGATCTCGGACTCCACGGGCGGCGCGGCGTCGAGGTCCTTGTCGTCCACGTATGTGATGACCAGCGGCCCCTGCCACCGGACCGTGCCGGCCGCGGGCCCGCTCGGGGAGGCCGCCGCCGTCGTGTCCACGGCGGCGGGCGTGGCGGTGTCGGACGCCGGGTCCGTGCCGGGGGTGACCGGTGAGGCGGGTGCGTCCGTGACCGGCTGCTCATCCTGTCCATCCCCCCGTGACTGAAGTTGATCTTCGGCAGGACAGCGCACCGATCGCCCCTGAGGCCCCGTCAGGGCCGGTGGTCGCGGGGCGGTCCGGGGGCGCGGGGGTGCTCCGCGTCGGAGCCGCAGAGTTCGGTGTTGAGCTCCTCGACCAGCTGCACGAGGTCGGTGGGCCGGTCGGGGCCCCACCAGTCGCCGAGGAGCGCGGCGAGGGATTCCTCGCGGGCGCGGGAGAGGCGGGCGGCGGTCTCGGCTCCTTCGTCGGTGAGGAGCAGGTGCAGCCCCTCGCGGCGGGCGAGCCGCCGCTCCTCGACCTCCCGGGCCGCGTCGGTGATCACCCGCAGCGGCACGGGGACGGTCTCGGCGAGCCGGGCCGGTTCGACGACGCCGTGGCGGCGGATGCGCAGCAGCAGCCAGCTGGATGCGGGCTTCAGGTCGAGCCCGGCGCGGGCGGTGATCTTCTCGTAGATCTCCTTGCGGCCCTCGCGGGAGCCGAGCACGGACAGGGCGCGGGCCGCCTCCTCGTACGAGGTGCGCTCGACCGGGTTGGAGGCGAGGGTCTGGCTGGTGTCCGGCGCGGTGACGGAGGCGCGGAGCGGGTCCTCCTTCAGGAACCAGGCGACGGCGAAGGCGACGAGGACGACCGGCGCCGCGTACAGGAAGACGTCGGTGATGGACGTGGCGTAGGCGTGCAGGACCTCGGGGCGCAGGGCGGGCGGGAGCTGGGCGATGGCGCGCGGGTCGGCGGCGACCTGGCCGGCGCCGGTGCCCGGCGGGAGCGGCGTACCGCTGTCGGCGGCCCGGGCGAAGACGTCCTCCAGTTTGCCGGTGAGCCGGTTGGTGAAGATCGTGCCGAAGACGGCGACGCCGAAGGAGGCGCCGATCGAGCGGAAGAAGGTCGCTCCGGAGGTGGCGACGCCCAGGTCCTCGTAGCCGACGGCGTTCTGCACGACGAGGACGAGGACCTGCATGACGAGGCCGAGTCCGGCGCCGAAGACGAAGAAGTACAGGCTCATCTGCCAGGTGGGCGTCGTCTCGGTGAGTTCGTTGAGGAGCAGCAGGCCGAGCGCGGTGACGGCGGTGCCGGCGATCGGGAAGACCTTCCAGCGGCCGGTCCGCGACACGATCTGGCCGGAGGCGGTGGAGGTGAGCAGCATGCCGACGACCATCGGCAGCATGTGGACGCCGGACATGGTGGGGCTGACGCCCTGGACGACCTGGAGGAAGGTCGGCAGGTAGGTCATCGCGCCGAACATCGCGAAGCCGATGACGAAGCTGATGACGGAGACGAGGGTGAAGGTCCGGATCCGGAAGAGCTTGAGCGGGAGGACGGGTTCGGCGGCCCGCCGTTCGACGGCCACGAAGCAGACGAGCAGCACGGCGCCGAGCACGGCGAGCCCGATGATCTGCGGCGATCCCCAGTCCCAGGTGGTGCCGCCGAGGGAGGCGACGAGGACGAGGCAGGTGGCGACGGAGGCGATGAGGAAGGTGCCGAGGTAGTCGATGGTGTGGCGGGTGGAGCGGACCGGGATGTGCAGGACGGCGGCGATGACGAAGAGGGCGACGACGCCGATGGGGAGGTTGATGTAGAAGACCCAGCGCCAGGACAGGTGCTCGGTGAAGAAGCCGCCGAGCAGCGGGCCGAGGACGCTGGTGGCGCCGAAGACGGCGCCGAAGAGGCCCTGGTACTTCCCGCGCTCCCGGGGCGGTACGAGGTCCCCGACGATCGCCATCGACAGCACCATGAGACCGCCGCCGCCGAGGCCCTGGACGGCGCGGAAGGCGATGAGCTGGGGCATGTTCTGGGCGATGCCGCAGAGGGCGGAGCCGATGAGGAAGAGGACGATCGCGCCCTGGAAGAGCTTCTTCCGCCCGTACTGGTCGCCCAGCTTGCCCCACAGGGGTGTCGCGGCGGTGGAGGCGAGCATGTAGGCGGTGACCACCCAGGAGAGGTGCTCCATGCCGCCGAGCTCGCTGACGATCGTGGGGAGGGCGGTGGAGACGATGGTCTGGTCGAGCGCGGCGAGCAGCATGCCGAGGAGCAGCGCGCCGATCGCGACGAGGACCGTGCGGCGGCTCTGGCCCTCGCCGGGCGCGGGTCCCGCGGCGTCTGCCGGTGCCTGCGCCGGTGCCTGCGCCTTCGGTGATCGCGCCGGCTCGCGGCCGGGCTCGGGCGGGCTGGTCTCCTGGGCCATGAGCGTCTCCCTGCGCGTCGCTGCCGGGCGTGTTCTCCATCCTGGGACGAATGTCCGGATATGGCCTGCGGAGGGGTCCGTGTGTTCACCCGGCGGCATGGGGTGGCCTGCATAATCACCCCCAGTTGCATGGGGAGGGGACAGATCATGACCGGACAGGCATGTCCTGAATGCGGTGGTCGGAGACCGGGCTGCGCCTGCGCGTACGCGGAGATGGCGGCGGCCGAGGACTACGACCCGCTCCGCATCCGGCCGTACGTGACGCTCGACGCGCAGGAGCAGGAGGGGCCGCACCGCGCGCCGGGCGGAATGCCGGACGGGATGCCGGACGGCATGCGGGACGAGGCGGGCGACCCGCCGACGGCGCAGCTCAGGGCGGTGCGCGCCCCGTACGGCCACGACATGCCGGCCCACCCCGAGGGTCACCGCCCCCAGGATCACGGCTTCGCGCCGTACGGCTCCGAGGGCGGGGCCGACGCGACGATGCCGCTGCTGCTCGGCGGCGTCGGGGGCGGGGACCACGGGGGCGGTCCGGGGGCGCGGCGCGAGCCGGGGCGCAGGCGGCGCGGCGGGCTGGTGGTGGGCGTCGCGGCGGCGGCGGTCGTCGGCACGGCGGCGCTGGCGGCGGCGGTGCTGGGCGGCGGCGAGGAGCCGGACGGCCGGGCGATGGTGCCCGAGGTGACCACCAGCGCGTCCCTGAACCTGGCCGTCTCGGAGGAGCCGTCCCCGTCGTCCGCGACGCCGACCCCGACGCCGAGCCGCACCGCGTCCCGGACGCCGTCCGCGCCTCCGTCCTCCGCGAGCGCGACGCCCACGACGGCGTCCCCTTCGGCGTCCTCGTCCCCGTCGGCGCCGGTGTCGGAGAAGCCGGTGGCGCGCCCGACGGAGGGCGCCGCGCCCTCGGCGACCGGAGGCGGGGCGCCGTCCGGTCCGGCGACCTCGGCGCCCGCGCATTCCGCGGCGCCGACCAGCGCGTCCCCGACCCCGACCCGGACGGACGCCCCCGAGGGCGCGACGCTGAGCCTCGGCGACACGGGCCCGGAGGTGGAGGAGCTGCAGATACGCCTGCGCCTGCTCTGGGTCTATCTGGAGGAGCCCGACGGCGTCTTCGACGAGGGGCTGCGCGCGGCGCTGATCCAGTACCAGAGCCGGTTCTGGCGCCTGGGGGACCCGGAGGGCGTGTACGGCCCGGAGACCCGGCGGGAGCTGGAGCACGCGACGAGGCGCGAGTACCGCTGACGGGAGGCGGGGGCGGCCGGCGGGGGCGGGTGGCGGGGGCGGGTGGCGCGGACCGCCCCCGGTTTTGTATCGTGAAGAAACAAAGTGGCCCCGCCCGTACTCCCTGACCGGCGGGCGGGACCGCTTCGTTCTCCGCACCACCCCCTGGAGACCCCATGGCCGCCACCCCGGCAACGCTCACCGCCCGCGCCCTCCTGCTCGACATGGACGGCACCCTGGTCGACTCGGACGCCGTCGTGGAGCGCTGCTGGCGCCGCTGGGCGGACCGCCAGGGGCTGGACCCGGACGAGGTGCTGAAGGTGGTGCACGGCCGGCAGGGCTACGCCACGATGGCGGTCCTCCTCCCCGACCGTCCGATGGCCGAGAACCACGCCGACAACGCGGTGATGCTCGCCGAGGAGACCGCCGACCTCGACGGCGTCGTGCCGGTCGCCGGCGCCCCCGCCTTCATGGACGCGATCGCCGCGCTCCCGCACGCCCTGGTGACCTCGGCCGACGAAACCCTCGCCCAGGCCCGGATGGGCGCGGCGGGCCTGCGGATGCCGGTCACCCGGGTGACCGCCGAGCAGGTCGGCGCGAGCAAGCCGGACCCGGAGGGCTTCCTCAAGGGCGCGGCGGAACTGGGCGTCGAACCGGCCGAGTGCGTGGCGTTCGAGGACTCCGAGGCCGGCATCCGGGCGGCGAAGGCGGCCGGCATGCGCGTCGTGGGCGTCGGCCCCCGCGCGGCGGCCTTCGCCCCGGACGTCCACGTCCCGGACCTCACCTCGCTCCGCGTCACCGCCACCCCCACCGGCACGATCACCCTCACCGCCTTCCCGGCCTGACGCACCCGGCCCCCCTGCGGGCCACCCGATACGAGCTCACACGGAACCCGCCCGGACCCCTCCGGGCGGGTTCCGCGCACAGGCACCCCTTCCCGCCGCCACCCCGCCGACGACCCGGTCAGCACGCCGCGCCCGTACCGCCTTGACGTCCGGGCGGAGCCGGCGCGCTCCGCCGCTGCGCGGCGCCGGACCCGGGGCGCCCCCGCCCTCGGAGCCGTACCGCCGACTCCGACAGCACCCACGGCCGACCCGCGGCGCACCCGCCCCCTCCGCCCCCCCTCCGCCCCCTCCTCCGCCCGCTCCGGGGGAACTCGCCGCCGCCCGGCGGAATCCGACGCTCCGTCAGGGCACGCCACACCCCTTGATGTGACGTGTTCATGTCGCCACCCTGTTACCTGGCGCATCCCGCACCGCAACCTCGCGCCACCACGATGACCGGGCGCCGCCCGGTACCGCACGGGGCCGGCCGAACCGCCACGGCCCCACCGAATCAAGGGAGTCCCCATGCCTGTCGGCAAGGTCTACGCGCGTCGAGCCGCCGTGCTCGCCTCCACCGCCGCCCTCGCCCTCACCGGTCTCGTCACCGCCGCGCCCTCCGCACAGGCCGCGATGCCGACGCCGGTCAGCGCCGCCACCGCCCGCACCTACCTCGCCTCCCTCACGGTCAAGGCGGAAGGTTCCCTCACCGGGTACAGCCGGGACCTCTTCCCGCACTGGATCACCCAGTCCGGCACCTGCAACACCCGCGAGACCGTCCTCAAGCGGGACGGCTCGAACGTCGTGACCGACTCCAGCTGCGCCTCCGTCAGCGGCAGTTGGTACTCGCCGTACGACGGCGCCACCTGGACCGCCGCCTCCGATCTCGACATCGACCACGTCGTCGCGCTCGCCGAGGCGTGGCGCTCGGGCGCCAACTCCTGGACGACCAGCCAGCGCCAGGCGTTCGCCAACGACCTCAGCCGGCCGCAGCTCATAGCCGTCACCGACAACGTGAACCAGGCGAAGAGCGACCTGGACCCGGCCGAGTGGATGCCGCCGCGGACCGCCTACCACTGCACGTTCGCCCGCGCCTGGGTGCACGTGAAGTACCACTACAACCTCAGCGTCGACTCGGCGGAGAAGAGCGCGCTCCAGTCGGTCCTCAACGGCTGCTGAGCCCACGACCGCCGACCGGAGCTGCCGATACCGGCCACCGACAGGGTTCCTGACGCCGCGTAAGCACGGCGTCAGGGACCACCCCGGGAACGGCCTGAAATCGACGCTCCCTCCGGTCCAGACCTGCGCCACCCTGGTCCAGACCATCTGGTCCAGACCAGAGTGGCCTCCCTGAGGGCGCCCCCGCGCCACGAGATGTTTGAACTTGCAAGTACTTATCAGGGATGCCTAACCTGGCGGCCGTTCGGTACCAGTCCCCCACCGCCCGTCCCAGCCGGGCCGGGCCGACCGAAGGAGCCCCCCACCATGAGCACCCTGAACCACCGCCTGCATCAGGCGCAGCCGTACGCCCTCGGCCTGTTCCGGATCGTCGTCGGCCTGCTCTTCGCCTGCCACGGCGCGGCCTCGCTGTTCGGCGTCCTCGGCGGCGCGATGGGCGGCGGCACCGTGCCCACGGGCACCTGGCCCGGCTGGTACGCGGCGGTGATCCAGCTCGTCTGCGGCGCGCTCGTCCTCGTCGGCCTCGGCACCCGCGGCGCCGCGTTCCTCGCCTCCGGCTCGATGGCGTACGCGTACTTCTGGGCGCACCAGCCCGAGGCCCTCTTCCCGCTCCAGAACGGCGGCGAGACCGCGGCCCTCTTCTGCTGGGCCTTCGCCCTCCTGATCTTCACGGGCCCGGGCGCCCTCGCGATAGACAGCCTCTTCGGCACCAAGTCGCCCGCGACCCCCCGGAACGCCCAGGATGAGGACCCGGAGAAGCAGCAGAGCACGCCGCTGCCCGCCTGACGGGCCCACCGCCCCCCTCGGGGCTACCCCCACAGCCCCCGCAGTCCCCTAAAACCCCCGTCGGCACCCACCCGGCGGGGGTCCGGGGGTCGGCGCGTAGGCTCTCGCCCTGTGAATCTGCTCGACAGCATGGGCTCGCTGAGGTCGCTGACCGCGGGCCCGTGGATCTATCCGGTGGTGGCGACGTCGATCCTGCTCGACGTCTTTCTGCCCGTGCTGCCGAGCGGCTTCCTGGTGATCTCTGCCGCCACGGCCGCCTCCGCCTCCCTCGGCGCGGCCACGGCGCCCGCGGACGTACCGTCCCTGCTCCCGCTGCTGCTCACCGCGGCGGCGGCCTCGATGCTCGGCGACTTCCTCGCGTACCGGCTGGCGCTCCGCGGCGGCCGGCGTCTGGACCGGGCGATAGCCCGCTCCCGCCGCCTCACCGTGGCGCGGGAACGTCTCGGCACCGCCCTGGCCCGGGGCGGCGGCCTGATCGTGGTGCTGGCCCGGTTCGCGCCGGCGGGCCGCTCGGTGGTCTCCCTGGGCGCGGGCGCGGCGCGGCGGCGCCCCGAGGAGTTCCTGCCGTGGTCGGCCCTGGCGGCGGTGGTGTGGGCCTCGTACAGCGTGGGGCTCGGCTGGCTGGGCGGCGCGTGGCTGGGGGCGACGTGGTTCAGCGCGGGCGTGTCGACCCTGGCGCTGCTGCTGGCGGGCGGCCTGGCCGGCTACCTGATACGCCGCCCGGGCGCGGCCCCGGCCCCGGCGGCCTGACCGAAGCTGCTACACCTCCTGGCTCCGGTGCGTGCTGACGCCTCTCACCTCCAGGGTGGCGAGGAGCCGGGCCGTGGCGTCGGCGATCTCGTCGACGGCACGGTCGAAGACCTCCCGGTTGTGCGCGGCGGGGGCGCGGAAGCCGGAGACCTTGCGGACGTACTGGAGCGCGGCGGCGCGGATGTCGTCCTGGGTGGCCTCGTGGGGCAGGACGGGCGGGCGGAGCGTCTTGATGCTTCGGCACATGTCTCCAGTGTGACCCCCGCCACTGACAACGCCGCGGAGCGCGGACCGCGCTCCTCCCCCGGGGTCAGTTCAGCCCGCGCCGGCTGCGTGCGTTGATCTCGGCGGCGCGGGCGCGGAGCTCGCGCAGCGGGGTGGCGAGCTGGACGTCGCCGGGCTCGGCCTCCCATTCGGCGCCGCCGTGGACGGCGCGGATGAGGAAGCGTCCGGAGGTGCTCCGCACGAAGAATCCGACCCGCCCCGTGGCGGTGTCGCGGACGAGGTCGCCGACCTCGGGCACTGGCTGCACGCAACCCCTCCGTCCGGTTCCGCTTGCTGCGTGGGGGACACCCAGGGAAACGCGGAGACCCCGCCCTGTCAACGTATCTCTAGAGATGTCCCCCGATGGATGGATCACGGGGGCGGGACGGCGCACACGTGTGCACCCTGGCCGCGGCGAGCCCCTTAGGGTGTCCCGCAGACGAAGGGAGTGGTCCACCCGTGACTGATCAGGAGGGCACCCGTCGGCCCAAGTACCAGCGCATCGCCGACGAGTTGAGGACGGCGATCCAGTGCGGCGACTTCGCGCCGGGCGACCGGCTCCCCGGCGAGAACGACCTGATGTCCACGTACGAGGTGGCCCGCATGACCGCCCGCCAGGCGCTCGCGGTGCTCCGCGGCGAGGGGCTCACGGAGGCCCGCAAGGGCGCCGGCGTCTTCGTCCGCTCGTTCCGCCCGCTGCGCCGCCGCGGCGTTCCGCGGCTGTCCGGCGAGGGCTGGGGCGCGGGCCGGTCGGTGTGGGCGGCGGAGATCGAGGACCGGGCCCTCGTGGTGGACCAGGTGACCGTGGCGGAGGAGGAGGCGGGGCCGCGGATCGCGCACGCGCTGGACCTGGCGCCGCACGACCCCGTGTGCGTCCGCAGCCGCCGTTTCGTCCTGGACGGCCGGCCGGTCCTGCTCTCCGTCTCGTACCTCGCCGCCGACCTGGTGCGCGGCACGCCCGTGACCCGGCCGGACACCGGCCCGGGAGGAACGTACGCCCGCCTCGCCGAACTGGGCCAGCGCCCGGTCCGCTTCCGCGAGGAGATCCGCTGCCGGATGCCGACCGCCGAGGAGACCGACCGCCTGACGCTCCCGCCGGGCACGCCCGTGGTCCTGATCGGCCGCACGGCGTTCACGGCGCCGGGCCGGCCGGTCGAGGTCAACGAGATGACCCTGGACGCGTCGTCCTACATCCTGGAATACGACTTCGAAGCGTGACCGCCCGGCACGGTCACCCCTCCCGAGGCGCAGGCACGACCACCACGGCCCCGTCACCCCCACCCGCACCCGCCTTGGCGGCCTGCCCCCCACCACCGCCGCCTCCCTGAAGATCGGCACTGACCTGCCCCCCGAGGGTCATCACGTTCAGGGTGGCGGCGTTCTCATTGGCGATGGCCTTCTCGACCCGGGCGACCAGCAGCCCGAACGCCTCCCGCTTCGACAGCTCCCGGTACGGCCCGACCCGCGCCTCGAAGTAGATCCGCTCGTGCCCGAGCAACTGCTCGGTGGACCGGTAGTTCTTCCACTGCTCCCGGTACCGGAACACGCTCTCCAGCGACACGGCCGCCACCACGACCACGCTCAGCACGGTCGCCGTGACCCGCGCGAACCCGGCGTCGACATTCACGAACACCGGCACGAGCGCCCCGCCGACGACGGAGACGGTCCGCATCCGCAGATGCATCGCCTTCATCCGCGTCGCCTTGACGTCGTACCACTCCTGATACTGCGCCAGCCGCCCCTCGACGTACCGCTGCGCCGTCATCTCCCCGCCGCCCAACACCTCAGGCGCGTCCCCCACCTCAACCATCCCCGCAGTACACCCACCCCCACCCCACCCGTCAACCCACACCCCGCCGCCCGCTGCACCCCAGCCCCACGGGCACGTGGCATGCGAGTGGCATCCGCCCCCTCCCCCCCTCCCCGACCCGGAGAACGGACAAGGCCCAGGCTCCCGGTTCAGTACCGGTGACCTGGGCCTTTGTCTATCTACCTGCTGGTGGGCGCGGACGGTTTCGAACCGCCGACATCTGCTTTGTAAGAGCAGCGCTCTACCCCTGAGCTACGCACCCTTGGGAGAAGTCAACAGCCTACACGGAGGGGATGGGCGGATCGCAAACGGTCGGGTGAGGGGGTCGCGGG
This sequence comes from Streptomyces sp. NPDC057854, assembly GCF_042797055.1. Taxonomy (NCBI): domain Bacteria; kingdom Bacillati; phylum Actinomycetota; class Actinomycetes; order Kitasatosporales; family Streptomycetaceae; genus Streptomyces; species Streptomyces sp. NPDC057854. The sequence continues at coordinate 75,777 of NZ_JBHVMF010000028.1, read as the reverse complement.
CGGTCGGGTGAGGGGGTGGGGTGAACTGATCGGGTCGTGTGTTCGTCCTCTGGGGGTGGGAGAATGGGCGTCCGGGCTGCGGGCGGTTCGGAGAGACGCGGGAGAGGGACGTGGCGAGCGACGTGAGGGGTGGGGCGGCGTCCGGGGGCGGGTCGGTGGTGGGGCTCGCGCTGGTGCTGCCGGTGCTCGTCGGGGCGCTGGTGTCGCAGTCGTTCGCCGGCGGGGGCGGCCGGCGGTGGTTCGGGGGGCGGGGCGAGGGGCAGCGGGCCGAGGCGCAGGCGGCGAAGGACGCGGCGGCCGCGGCGTTCTACGAGCTGGACACCGCCCAGCGGGGGCTGCGGATCACCATGGAGACGATCACCGCCGTCGACGGGTCGCCCGAGGCGCTGCGGGCCGTCGAGGGGTTCGAGGCGCTGGGGCGGCGGATCGACGAGGTGTCGCACGCGTACATCTCGGCGGTCGACGCGCACGACCTGGACCGGGACGAGCTCGACGCCGGCACCGCCCAGCGGGCCCGCCGGGAGCTGGTCCGGGCGCGGGAGGAGCTGGAGCGGGTCAAGGGGGAGCTGGACGGGTTCGAGCGCGGGCTGGCGCCGCTGGTGGGGCGCGCCGAGACGCAGCTGGCGCGGCTCGCGCCCGCCGTGGAGCGGGCCCGGCAGGCGTTGCGCGGGGCGAGCGACGCGCTCGACTCCGTACGGGACGCGGGGCTGCGCGCGGACGATCTGGCCGCGCGGCTGGCGGCGCTCGGGCCCGAGCTGACCAGGCTCAACGAGGGCGCCGGGCGGCACGGGGTCGCGGCGACGCTGGAGCGGGCCGACCGGGTGCTGCGGGACGCCGAGGCGGTGCGGGCGGAGGCGGGGCGGCTGCCGGAGCGGGCCGCGGAGATCGACAAGCGGCTGGTGTCGCTGCGGACCCGGGCGGAGGCGCTGACGACGCGCGCGGAGGCCGTCGAGCCGGTGCTGTCGGAGCTGCGCCGGCGGTACTCCGCGGCCTGCTGGCAGGACCTCCAGCACGTGCCGGACCAGGCCGCGGAGGCCGTGCGGCAGGCCGAGGAGCGGCTGGCGGAGGCCACCGCGGCGCGGGCCGAGCAGCGGTGGCCGGACGCGACGGCGCTGCTGTCGACCGTACGGGCGCTGCTCGACACCACCGGGGAGGCCGTGGCGGCCGCCGGTGACCGGCTGCGGCGGCTGGACGCGGTCGCGAAGGACCCGAAGGCGGAGACGGACCGGGCGCGGTTCGCGGTGCGGGACGCGCAGCGGCTGGCCATGGAGAGCCGTACCCGGCCGGATCCGCGGCACGCGGAGCCGCTGGACCGGGCCGTGGCGCGGATCGACCGGGCGGTCGACGGTCTGGAGGGGCGCCATCCCGACTACTGGCACTTCCTGATGGAGCTGGAGGCGGTACGGGCCCAGGCCGCCCGGGTCGTCGCCGCGATCCGTGAGGAGCGCGGCGCGGGGGCGCATTAGGCCTCATGGCGGGGCGCATGAGGTCTCCTGGCGGGGCGGAGGGGCCGTTAGCCTGGGGTCATGCCTCGTTACGAATTCCGCTGCCGCACCTGTGGTGACACCTTCGAGCTGAGCCGGCCGATGGCCGAGTCCTCGGCGCCCGCCTCCTGCCCCGCCGGGCACGACGACACCGTGAAGCTGCTGTCGGCGGTGGCCGTCGGCGGTACGGCCTCCGGTTCCGGCCGCCCGGCCCCCGCCGCCGGCGGCGGGGGTGGCGGGGGCTGCTGCGGCGGGGGTTGCTGCGGCTGACGGTCAGCCGAGCGCGGCGGCGCGGAAGCGGCGGAGGATCTCCTCGCCGGCCGCGACGCCGCGTTCCGCGAGGACGTCGAGGTGGGGGGCGGTCCAGGCGGTGTCGGCGAGTTCGCCGTGGCCGGGGCGCCAGGCGCGGTCCGCGGCGAGCAGCAGGTCGGCGTCGAGGAGCGAGTCGCCCGCGGCGAGGGTGAGCGCGGCGCCGGTGCGCCGGGCGACCTCGCGGACGGCGGCGCTCTTCGTCAGCGGCTTCGGCACCGCGTACACCTTGCGGCCCTGGAGGGAGACCGTCCAGCCGCGCTCGCCGGCCCAGGCGCCGAAGCGGTCGAGCCAGCCCTCCGGGAGCCGTTCCCGGTCGATGACGAGGTAGGCGAAGAGGTCCTCGGCGACCCGGTGCTTGCGCACCCAGGACGGGTCGGTCGTCGCGAGGAGCCCGGCGCGGATCTCGGCGAGCGGGGCGCACTCGTCGGCGAGCCTGCGGACGACGGAGGCGTGCCAGTCGGTGTCGGTGACGCCGTCGACGAGGATGTGCCCGCCGTTGGCGCAGATCGCGTACGCCGGTGTGCTGCCGGGGAGGCTGATGCGCTGGTACTGCTTGCGGGTGCGGGTCGTGGTGGGCACGAAGACGGTCTCGGCGGTGAGCCGGGCGAGCAGTCCGGCGGCCTCCTCCGTCATGTACGAGAGCGGCCTGGACTCGTGGACCTCGACGCAGAGCAGCCGGGGCGCCTGCGCGTCGGGCATGCCGAGGGCGAGGGCCGCGGACGAGTAGATGAGGGTGCGGTCGAGGTCGCTGGCGACCAGCGTCGTGGTGGGCGCGGCGGTGGTCACCGGGACACCACCGCCTTGCCGTCGGCGCCTGTCGCACCCCTGGTGTACTGGGGGTGGATGAGGCCGACGCAGGTGTACGGGAGGCCGTCGACCTCCTCCACGGGGACGCCGCGCTGTTCGGCGAGGAGGCGGACGTGGGCGAGGTCGGCGTCGGCGCCGCGCCGGGCGAGGATCTTCCAGGGGACGCGCCGGAGGAGGACGCGGGTGGTCTCGCCGACGCCGGGCTTGACGAGGTTGACGTCGTGGATGCCGTACTCCTCGCTGATGCGCTCGACGGCCGCCCAGCCCTCCCAGGTGGGGGTGCGGTCGGCGGCGAGGAGGTCCTTCACGTCGGTGTCGACGGTGGCGGCGACCTCGTCGAAGCGGGCCTCGATCGCGTCGAGGAAGGCGTTCGAGACGTCGGCGGCGGCGAGGTCGCGGTAGAACTTGGCGCCGTGGAAGTCGTCCGGGCCGACCAGGTCGGCGCGGAGCACCGTGCGCGATATGAGGCCGGAGACGGTGGAGTTGAGGCACGCGGACGGGATGAGGAAGTCCTCGCGGGTGCCGTAGGTGCGGACGCAGGAGCCGGGGTCGGCGAGGACCGCGATCTCCGGGTCGAAGCCGGCGAACTCCTCGGACTCCCGCAGCGCGGCGGCGAGTTCGCGGGTGATGGCGCCCTTGCCGGTCCAGCCGTCGACGAAGACGACGTCGGCCGGGTCGTGGTGGGCGGCGAGCCAGCGCAGGGCGTTGGCGTCGATGCCGCGGCCGCGGACGATGGAGACGGCGTAGTGCGGCAGGTCGAGGCCGTGGCGGTGGCGGGCCCAGCGGCGCATGAGGACGCCGACGGGGGTGCCGGCGCGGGCGAGCGAGACGAGGACCGGGCGGGCGGACCGCTCGGCGAGGACGGTCTCGGTGACGGTGCCGACGGCGTGGGCGATGCGGGCGGCGGAGGTCTCCAGGGCGGCGTGGAAGAGCTCCTGGTAGCGGGCGCTGGGCTGGTACTCGACGGGCAGCGACTCGGCGTAGTGGGCGCCGCCGCGCTGGATGGCTTCCTCGCGTTCCTCGGTGGGCGCCTCCAGCTCGACGTCCGAGAGGTCCTGGAGCAGCCAGCCGACCTCCTCGGGGGCGTACGAGGAGAAGGCGGGGCCGCGGAGGGGCTCGGGCAGCATGGAGCTCCTTTCGGGAGCTTCGGATCCGATCGCTTCGGATGCGGGGTCGGACGCGGGTGCGGTGCCGGACGCGGTGGTCTCCGGTCGCCCGGGCGCGGCGGCTCCGGCGTCGGCCGCCGCTGCGCGCGGTGCGTACGACGGGACGACCGCCAGGACGACGTGCGGGATGTGGGCGGAGAGCTGGGCCAGGAGGCCCTCGGGGGCGTGCAGTTCGGGGGTGTCGGCGGTCGAGTCGACGACGGCGACGACCGCGTCGAAGCCGCCGCCGGCCACGTTGTAGGCGTACCGCTCGCCGGGGCCGTCGGCGGGGGCGTCGTGGGCGGGGAAGACGAGGCGGGTGCGGATGGCGTAGCCGGGGTCGTCGACGGCGAGGACGGGTGAGCGGGTGGTGGTGGAGTACCGGACGTCGAGTCCGGCGTCCTCCAGGGCGCCGGCGAGCCGCAGCGGCGCGTACATCAGCTCCTCGAAGCCGAGGACGAGCACGCGGGGGGCGCGGGGGGCGCGGTCCGGGCCCGCGGTGGCGGCGGCCAGCGCCTCGGTGAGGGCGTCGGTCATCGCGGGAAGGGCGGCTTCCAGGCGGGCGCGGTGGGCGGGCGTGAAGCCGTGCCGGGCGCCGTCGGGGAGTCCGTCGGGCCAGTCGAGGTCGACGCGGACGGGGGTGGCGACGGCGGCGTAGCCGCCGCGGGAGCGGGGGGCCGGGGCCGTCGCGCCGTCGGGTTCGTGGCGGGCGACGAGTTCCCGGCCCTTCTCCAGGACGTCGGCGGGGAGGGCGACGGTGCCGGCGGCGAGGCTGACGAGGTCGACGCGGGCGCCGATCTCGGCAGCGAAGGCGGTGAGCCGGTCGCGGTCGGCGGGGGCGCGCATGTCGACGAGGGCGACGACGACGTACCGGTCGCGGGGGTGGCGGTCGTGGAGGCCGCGGATGGTGTTGAGGACGGTGTTGCCGGTGGAGAACTCGTCGTCGACGAGGACCAGCGGGCCCTTCCCGGCCAGCAGTTCCGGGTCCTCCGGGAGCAGCAGGTGGGAGGTGGCGTGGGAGTGGGACTCCTCGAAGCCGCCGGCGGTGGCGGCGCCGGCGACGGGGCGGCGGGTGGAGTGGAGGTACGGGGCGGTGCCGAGGCCGTCGGCGACGGCGTGGCCGAGGGCGGTGGCGGTCTCCGCGTAGCCGAGGACGACGGCCCGGGCGGCCTCGTCGGGGCCGAGGAGTTCGCGGACGCGCAGGCCGAGGCCGAGGCCGGAGCCGTAGACGACGGAGGGGTGCTGCGGCACGTGCTTGCCGAGGACGCTGGAGACGAGCAGGTGGGCCCGTTTGGGGTTGCGGCGCAGGGCGAGGCCCAGGAGGGCGGTCAGCTCCTCGTCGCCGGTCAGCTCGACGCCGAGTCGCTCCGCGACCCACGTTCCGGTCCACACCACGTCGCCGCAGTCCTTTCGTCAGCCGGCGAGGCCGGCGGTGAGCAGTTCCACGAAACCGACGTCCTCGCGGGCGACGCCGAAGACCTCGGCGCGGACGAGGGTGCGCTCGGCCCAGGCGCGGTGCGGTTTCACTTCGTTCATCTTGTTGGTGTAGGCGGAGCGGAGGACTCCGCCGCCGTCCTGTTCGGGCCGGAGGATGTCCTGGGCGTCGCTCCACTCCTCGTGGCTGACCACGGACAGGGCGTGGACGGGCAGCACGTGGGTGGGGTGAATGCAGGTCTTGCCGAGGAGGCCGTTGGCGCGGTCGAGTTCGATCTCGCGGAGCAGGCCGTCCATGTCGTGTTCGATGAGGGCGGTGCGCAGGTCCTCGGCGCGGCCTTCGAGGAAGGGGCTGCGGCGCAGCTGGGGCTTGAAGATGCGCTCGCCGGGGCGGAAGTACTCCCAGACGGGGCCGGTGATGGTGAAGCCGCTGCCGTCGGCGCGGCCGAGGACGTTGACGACGTCGGAGATGACGTGGGCGACGACCTTGACGTCGTACGCGGTCATGTCGGGCGAGCGGCGGAGTCCGTAGGCGGAGCAGAAGTCGGTGACGCCGAGGCGGAGGGCGAGGACGTGGTCGCGGTACTTCTCGGTGACGGCGGCGATGCCGGCGAGGGTCTCGGCCCGGGTCTCCAGGTGGAGGAGTTCGGGGGACTCAAGGACGGGCATGGCGTAGAGGCGGCGTCCGGCGGTGCGCTCGGCGCGGGTGAGGGCGTCGAGGAAGGCGGCGCCGCGGGCCTCGGTGAACTTGGGGAGTACGAATCCGGACAGCAGGCCGACGGTGTCGCCGAGGCGGGTGACGAGGTCGGTGATCTGGCGGGGTTCGCGGACGCGGATGAAGAGGAGCGGGATGCCGGGGCCGTCGGCGGGGGCGGTGTCCCGCCGGTCGGTGAGGTCGCGGAACTGGCGGACGAGGTTGCCCTCGCCGGCCTCGACGTCGGCGTCGCTGATCGAGTCCTCCAGGCAGAGGACCATGGAGACGACGCCGCGGGCGGCCTGTTTGCGGATGTCGTCGGCGAGGCGGGGGCGGGTGGCGGGGCTGTAGAGGGTGGCGCCGAGGGCGACCGCGAGCACGCGTGCGGGCGAGTCGGCGGTGAATTCCGCCGGCTCGCGATGGAACAGCCCGCTCCGTACCGCGGAGGGGATGTGCCCGAAATGACGCATGTGTGTCCCCCGTCTGCTTGCCTGGGCCCTGACGACATGTGGCCGGTAATAGTACGTAGGTACGGGTGTCCGTAGTTCCCGCTCCGCGTGAAATCCAGGTAACTCGTCCCTGTCGGGTCCCGCACCTCCACCCGTGTCCGCGCCGGTCCGTCCGGGGCGTACGGCGCCGCTCCGCTTCCCGCGGCGCCCCCGCGTTGTCCCCCGGTCGGGCCGGAGGGCAGGATGGCCGTCATGACGCACGCGATGCTGAAGGGCTCGAACGTCCCTCTCGACACCGCGGCCGTACGGGCCGTGCTCCGCTGGACCCCGGGCCCCGGGGTCCCCGACGTGGACGCCTCGGCCCTGGTCCTGGGGCCCGACGGGCGGGTCCGCTCCGACGAGGACTTCGTCTTCTACAACCAGCCGCGCCACCCGTCGGGCCTGGTGCGGCGGCTGCCGAAGAAGCGGGTCGCGGACGCGCTGACGGACACGGTGGAGGCGGACCTGGGCGCGCTGGACCCGTCCGTGGACCGGGTGGTGCTGGCGGCCTCCTCGGACGGCGGGACGTTCCGCTCGGTGACGGACCTGCGGATCGTGCTGTACGACGCCGCGGGCGGGGACGGGCGCGAGCTGGCGCTGTTCGACGTGACGGCGGAGACCGGCGAGGAGACCGCCGTCATCTGCGGCGAGCTGTACCGGCGGGGCGAGGGGTGGAAGTTCCGGGCGGTCGGCCAGGGCTATCCGACGGGCCTGGTGGGGCTGGCGACGGACTTCGGCATCTCGGTCGACGAGGAGCCCGACGGGCCGCCGTCCGGCCCGGAGACGGCCGCCGGGACCCCGGCGGACCCGGGGGCCGAGACCGCCTTCGTGGACGCCGCCGAGGGCGGTACGGGAGCGGGCGCGGGCGCCGGTACGGGCTCCGCCCCCGGGCCGGACCCCGACGCGACCGTCGTGCACACGCCCCGGCCGCCGGCGCCGCCCGTGCCGCCGATGCCCGACCGGGCGCCCGCCTACGGCTACCCGCAGGCCCCGGTGCCGGGCCCGGCACCCGCGTACGGCTATCCGCAGCCGGTGCACACCGGGGCCGGTCCGGAGCCGGTCCCGGAGTTCCGGATGCCGCCGATGGGGCCGCAGTTCCAGCGGCCGTGACGGGGGCGGCGGGCCCGCCGGGCCCGGTAAGCCGCCGGGGGCCGCGGTCACGTCCGTGACTTGTAGCCGCGGCCCCACTGCAGGCCCCAGCCGTAGAGCCGGTCCAGCTCGGCCTGGAAGCCGTACACGAACCGCACCTCGCGGCGGACCAGCAGCTCGCCCTTGCTGTTGTCCACGGAGAAGACGGCGCAGGAGCGGGCCTGGGGGGCGCGCTCGTCGAGTTCGATCTCGATCCGGGGGCCGTTGCTCGGGTAGAGGGTGACCGTGGCGTGGGTGCGGTCGAAGGCCGGGGTCTGGTCGTAGATGTACGCGAAGAAGAGCAGCCGCTCGATCTGGTCCTGGTGATCGAGGTTGACGAAGATCGTCTCCCCGGAGGGGGCGCCGAACCGGTCGTCGCCGCTGAGCTTCACGTACGGGGCGGCGTTGAGGTCGCCGAAGAAGCCGCCGAGCGGCTGGACGACGCCCTTGCTGCCGTCCTTGAGCTCGTAGAGGCAGCCGAGGTCGAGGTCGACGTTGACCATGCCCTGGGTGTGGGCCTGGACGACCTCGGGCTTGAAGAACTGGGCGGGGTTGCGCAGCAGCCGGCCGCTCTGCCGGGAGCGGCCCTCGATGTCGGAGGTCCGCATCCGCCAGGAGAGGTTGACGCGGAGGTTGCCGGTGGCGCCGCCCTGCTTGGCCAGCGAGACCGTGGGGCGGCGCCGGGTCAGGTCGATGGTGTGGGACGCGCCCATACCGTTGTCGAAGGACGTCGTCCGCCCCGGAATCAGGTTGTCCCAGAAGGCCATCGGGCCCCCACCCCCCACATCGGTCGCCTCGTCCGGCGGTCACACGCCTGCGGGGCGACCGGACGGGCCGGCCGCCCCGCAGGGAAGCGTTCCTCATTGTCCCCGGTGTCACACCCCGTGGCGGGGCGCACACCCGGGTGCAGGGTGTCACACCCCGGAGCTCACCTCGGCCTTGTCGCCCGGGGAACCGCCCTCGGCCGCCGCCAGTGCGCGGTTGCGGCGGACGGAGGACCAGAAGGACCAGGCGATCAGGACGACGCCGATGAGGCCGGTGATGACCTCGTTGATCTCGTACCGGATGGTGACGAGGAGGAGGACGGCGAGGGCGCCGATGGCGTAGTGGGCGCCGTGCTCCAGGTACACGTAGTCGTCGAGGGTGCCCTGCTTGACCAGGTAGACCGTGAGGGACCGGACGTACATGGCGCCGACGCCGAGGCCGAGGGCCATGAGGACGATGTCGTTGGTGATGGCGAAGGCGCCGATGACGCCGTCGAAGGAGAAGGAGGCGTCGAGGACCTCCAGGTAGAGGAACATGAAGAAGGCGGCCTTGCCGGCGAGCTGGACGGCGGAGACCTTCTTGCCGCTGCGCTTGGCCTCTTCCTCGGCCTCGTGCTCGCGCTCCTCTTCCTCCTCCAGCTTGTTCTCGAAGAAGCCGGAGAGACCGCCGACGACGAGGTAGGTGATGAGGCCGGCGATGCCGGAGATGAGGACCGTCTGCGCCTTGTCGGCGTGCGTGCCGCCGTGCTGGTGGGCGTGGGTGGCGAGGGTCATCGAGGTGACGAGCAGGACGATCAGCGCGATGCAGACCGACAGCATGTCGACCTTGCCGAGCTTGGCCAGCGGGCGCTCCAGCCAGCCGAGCCACTTGATGTCACGGTCCTCGAAGATGAAGTCGAGGAAGATCATCAGGAGGAACATGCCACCGAAGGCGGCGATCGACGGGTGCGCGTCGGTGACGAGCTCCTGGTAGCGGTTGGCGTCGGTGAGCGCCAGGTCGACGGCCTCGATCGGACCGATCTTGGCGCTCACCGCGACGATCACGATGGGGAAGACCAGGCGCATTCCGAAGACGGCGATCAGAATGCCGATGGTGAGGAAGATCTTCTGCCAGAAGGCATTCATCTTCTTCAGGATGCCGGCGTTGACCACGGCGTTGTCGAAGGAGAGCGAGATCTCGAGGATGCAGAGGATCGCGACGATCCCGAACGCCTTCCACCCCCCGTAGAGAACTGCGGCGACCAGGCCGAGCGCGGTGATCGCGAACGACCAGCCGAAGGTTTTCAGAACCACTGCCTACCCCATTGTGTGATAACGCGGCTTTACGAAACGTTGACCCCGAAGTCTAGAGCGATGCCCCGCAGCCCGGACGCGTACCCCTGACCGACCGCCCGGAACTTCCACTCGCCGTTGTAGCGGTAGAGCTCGCCGAAGATCATCGCGGTCTCGGTGGAGGCGTCCTCGGAGAGGTCGTAGCGGGCGAGTTCCTGTCCGTCCGCCTGGTTCACCACCCGGATGAAGGCGTTGCTGACCTGGCCGAAGGTCTGGCCGCGGTTGTCGGCGTCGTGGATGGAGACCGGGAAGACGATCTTGTCGCACTGGGGCGGCACGCGGGTGAGGTCGACGATGAGGGACTCGTCGTCGCCGTCGCCCTCGCCGGTGAGGTTGTCGCCGGTGTGCTCGACGGAACCCTCGGGGCTGCGCAGCTGGTTGTAGAAGACGAAGTACTCGTCGCCGAGGACCCGGCCGGCCTGGCACATGAGGGCGCTGGCGTCGAGGTCGAAGGGGGCTCCGGTGGTGGACCGCGCGTCCCAGCCGAGGCCGACGAGGACCTTGGTGAGGTTGGGTGCGGCCTTGGAGAGGGAGACGTTGCCTCCCTTGGCGAGCGTGACGCCCATGGTGTTCGGTTCCTCCCCGGTGGTTGCTGCTGCCATGAGGCACGTCCGGCGCCGCACGTGCTGTGCGGCGCCGGACGGCGTCGAGCGGGCCGCGGTCCCGGCCGCGGGGGCCGGGGCCGCGGACGGCCCTGAGGGTGTGCGGCTCAGACGTTGACGCCGAAGTCCTGCGCGATGCCGCGCAGGCCCGAGGCGTAACCCTGGCCGACCGCGCGGAACTTCCACTCCGCGCCGTGGCGGTACAGCTCGCCGAAGACCATGGCGGTCTCGGTGGAGGCGTCCTCGGAGAGGTCGTACCGGGCGATCTCGGCGCCGCCGGCCTGGTTGACGACGCGGATGAACGCGTTGCGCACCTGGCCGAAGGACTGCTGGCGGTTCTCGGCGTCGTAGATGGACACCGGGAAGACGATCTTGGCGACGTCGGCGGGCACGCCGGCCAGGTTGACCTTGACCTGCTCGTCGTCGCCCTCGCCCTCACCGGTGAGGTTGTCGCCGGTGTGCTCGACGGAACCGTCGGCGCTCTTGAGGTTGTTGAAGAAGACGAAGTCCTGGTCGTTGCGCACCTTGCCGGCCTCGCTCACCAGGATGGCGCTGGCGTCGAGGTCGAAGTCCGTACCGGTGGTGGTGCGGACGTCCCAGCCCAGACCGACGGTCACGGCGGTGAGGCCAGGGGCCTCCTTGGTCAGCGAGACGTTGCCGCCCTTGCTGAGGCTGACTCCCACGAGTCCCTCCATCATTGGTTTTCAGGGGCAGCGCCCCCGGTCGTGCGTTGGCATCGGATCAACGACTGGATCCTAGTGACGGGTTCCCCGTCGAAACAGGCGATTCGCGCGCGGAATCGGGGGATGTCGGCGGAAGCCGCCGATTCCGGTTGCCGCGGGGCGGAATCAGAGGGTTTCGAGGGCCTTCACGTACGCGTCGAGGTCGCGGGCGTCGGGCAGGGCGTTGACGACCGTCCAGCGGACGACGCCCTCCTTGTCGATGATGAAGGTGCCCCGGACGGCGCAGCCCTTGTCCTCGTCGAAGACCCCGTAGGCGCGGGACGCCTCGCCGTGCTTCCAGAAGTCGGAGAGCAGCGGGTACTCCAGGCCCTCCTGCTCGGCGAAGACGCGCAGGGTGTGGATGGAGTCGTTGGAGACGGCGAGCAGCTGGGTGTCGTCGTTGACGAACTTCGGCAGGTTGTCCCGGAGCTCGCACAGCTCGCCGGTGCACACGCCGGTGAAGGCGAAGGGGTAGAAGAGCAGCACCACGTTCTTCTCGCCGCGGAAGTCGGAGAGCCGGACGGTGCGGCCGTGGTTGTCCTTGAGCTCGAAATCGGGGGCCTTGGTGCCGACCTCGATCGCCATCGCGTACGCATCCCTTCGACGGGGCCCGGCCTCTGGGCCGAACCGGTGAACCCCACCCTACGGCCTGCCCGGCGGGCGCCCGCGGGGCCGGGGACGGAGGCGTGCCGAGGGACGCGAGGGGGGCGCGGAGGGGGCGGGGAAGGGCCGGGGAGGGGCCGGGACGCGGGAAAGCCCCCGCCGGCGGACCGGCGGGGGCTTTCGCGCAGAAGGGGGATCAGCGCTTGGGAGCGGCCAGGCGGGTGCCCGTCCAGTCCTTGGCGACGCTGATGCTCTTGGACTGGGAGAGCCCAGCGGTCTGCGCGGCATCGGTGATGTCGCTCGGCTCGATGTAGCCGTCGCGGCCGGTCTTCGGAGTCAGCAGCCAGATGTTGCCGCCGTCCTCCAGCAGACCGATGCTGTCCACCAGTGTGTCGGTGAGGTCACCGTCCTCGTCACGGAACCAGAGGACGACGGCGTCGGCGACGTCGTCGTACTCCTCGTCCATGAGCTCCTGGCCGATGATGGACTCGATGCCTTCACGGAGATCCTGGTCGACGTCTTCGTCGTAGCCGATCTCCTGGACCACCTGTCCGGGCTCGAACCCCAGCCTCGCCGCCGGGTTGGTCCGCTCCTCCGCGTGGTCCGCGGTCGCGCTCACGGCTTGCCTCCTGATCATGTAACGGAAAATGCTCGGGCCGCGCGTGCGCGCGGCGCTGGCCGTAGTCCACACGTGACGGGGCGGATCGCGCAAGTACCCGGCCGTGGAGACCGCCGAAACGGTGACGTTTGGGGCCGTCTCACCGCAACTTCCGGCGCCTTCCGACAGCGCTCCGTGATCAGGCGTACACGATTCGTCCCGCTTCGCGGGTTTCTGCGGTTTCAGTCTGCCGAACGCTCCGCCGGAACGCATGCGCGGATTGGGCGTAAGGTTGCGATTTGACCGCACCCGGTGGGCAAGAAGGGCGCGGAGAGGGTTACCTCTCGGTAAAGATGACGTGTGCCGCGGGCCGGGTGGACGATGGACTTTCCCGGCCTCGGACATCCCGGCCTCCAAGGGGCTCCCCGCCCTCGCGGGGTTCCCCCCGACCAGCGAAGGAACAGCGTGGCTCCCGGATCCGATCGCAGTCCGATCATCATTGGCGGCCTTCCCAGCCAGGTCCCGGATTTTGACCCCGAAGAGACCCAGGAGTGGCTCGACTCCCTCGACGCGGCCGTCGACGAGCGCGGCCGGGAGCGGGCCCGCTATCTGATGCTCCGGCTGATCGAGCGCGCCCGCGAGAAGCGGGTGGCCGTGCCCGAGATGCGCAGCACGGACTACGTCAACACCATCGCGACCAAGGACGAGCCGTTCTTCCCCGGCAACGAGGAGATCGAGCGCAAGGTCCTCAACGCCACCCGCTGGAACGCGGCCGTGATGGTCTCGCGCGCGCAGCGCCCGGGCATCGGCGTCGGCGGCCACATCGCGACCTTCGCCTCCTCCGCCTCCCTCTACGACGTGGGCTTCAACCACTTCTTCCGGGGCAAGGACGAGGGCGACGGCGGCGACCAGATCTTCTTCCAGGGCCACGCCTCCCCCGGCATCTACGCCCGCGCCTTCCTCCTCGACCGGCTGACGCCGGCGCAGCTCGACGGCTTCCGCCAGGAGAAGTCGAAGTACCCGAACGGGCTGTCGTCGTACCCGCATCCGCGGCTGATGCCGGACTTCTGGGAGTTCCCGACAGTGTCGATGGGCCTCGGTCCGCTCGGCGCGATCTACCAGGCCCGGATGAACCGCTACATGGAGGCGCGCGGGATCGCCGACACCTCCAAGTCGCACGTGTGGGCGTTCCTCGGCGACGGCGAGATGGACGAGGTGGAGTCGCTCGGGCAGCTCTCCATCGCGGCCCGCGAGGGCCTCGACAACCTCACCTTCGTCGTCAACTGCAACCTCCAGCGGCTCGACGGCCCGGTCCGCGGCAACGGGAAGATCATCCAGGAGCTGGAGTCGATCTTCCGGGGCAACGGCTGGAACGTCATCAAGCTGATCTGGGACCGCTCCTGGGACCCGCTGCTCGCGCAGGACCGGGACGGCATCCTGGTGAACAAGCTGAACACCACGCCGGACGGGCAGTTCCAGACGTACGCCACGGAGACCGGCGCGTACATCCGCGACCACTTCTTCGGCGACGACCACCGGCTGCGGGCGATGGTCGAGTCGATGTCGGACCAGCAGATCCTGCACCTGGGCCGCGGCGGCCACGACCACAAGAAGATCTACGCGGCCTACGCGGCGGCCAAGGCCCACAAGGGCCAGCCGACGGTGATCCTGGCGCAGACGGTGAAGGGCTGGACCCTCGGCCCGAACTTCGAGGGCCGCAACGCCACCCACCAGATGAAGAAGCTGACGGTCGACGACCTGAAGCGCTTCCGCGACCGGCTGCACATCCCGGTGTCCGACAAGGAGCTGGAGTCCGGCCTGCCGCCGTACTACCACCCCGGGCGGGACTCCGAGGAGATCCAGTACATGCACGACCGGCGCAACGCGCTCGGCGGTTACGTGCCCACCCGGGTGGTGCGCGCCCGTCCGCTGGCGCTGCCGGACGACAAGGCCTACGCGGCCGTCCGCAAGGGCTCGGGCCAGCAGTCGATCGCCACCACGATGGCCTTCGTCCGGCTGCTGAAGGACCTGATGCGGGACAAGGAGATCGGCAAGCGCTTCGTGCTGATCGCGCCGGACGAGTACCGCACCTTCGGCATGGACTCCTTCTTCCCGAGCGCCAAGATCTACAACCCGCTGGGGCAGCAGTACGAGGCGGTGGACCGCGAACTCCTCCTCGCCTACAAGGAGTCGCCGACCGGCCAGATGCTGCACGACGGCATCTCCGAGGCCGGCTGCACGGCCTCGCTGATCGCCGCCGGCTCCGCCTACGCGACCCACGGCGAACCGCTGATCCCGGTCTACGTCTTCTACTCGATGTTCGGCTTCCAGCGGACCGGCGACCAGTTCTGGCAGATGGCCGACCAGCTGGCGCGCGGCTTCGTCCTGGGTGCCACCGCCGGCCGCACCACGCTCACCGGCGAGGGCCTCCAGCACGCGGACGGTCATTCGCACCTCCTCGCTTCGACGAACCCGGCGTGCGTCGCCTACGACCCGGCGTTCGGTTTCGAGATCGCGCACATCGTCAAGGACGGTCTGCGCCGGATGTACGGCCCGGAGGCCGAGGACGTCTTCTACTACCTGACGGTCTACAACGAGCCGATCCAGCACCCGGCCGAGCCGGAGGACGTGGACGTGGAGGGCATCCTCCAGGGCATCCACCTCTACCGGCGCGCCGAGGCCGGCACGATCCCGGCCCAGATCATGGCCTCCGGCGTCGCCGTCCCGTGGGCGGTCGAGGCGCAGCGGATCCTCGCCGAGGAGTGGAACGTCAAGGCCGACGTGTGGTCCGCGACCTCCTGGAACGAGCTGCGCCGCGAGGCGGTGGCGGTCGAGGAGCACAACCTGCTCCACCCGGACGAGGAGCAGCGCGTCCCGTACGTCACCCGCAAGCTCCAGGGCGCCGAGGGCCCGTTCGTGGCGGTCTCGGACTGGATGCGCTCGGTGCCGGACCAGATCTCCCGCTGGGTCCCGGGTGCGTACACCTCGCTCGGCGCCGACGGTTTCGGTTTCGCGGACACCCGCGGCGCCGCCCGCCGGTACTTCCACATCGACGCCCAGTCGGTCGTGCTCGCGGTGCTGACCGAGCTGGCCCGTGACGGCAAGGTGGACCGCGCGGTCCTGAAGCAGGCGGTGGACCGCTACCAGCTGCTCGACGTGGCGGCGGCCGACCCGGGTCCGGCGGGCGGCGACGCCTGACCCCGTGACGGGGCCCGCGCGGCGCGGGCGGTGAGGGGCGGTGGGACCGGCGGTCCCGCCGCCCCTCGGCATTCCTTACGATGCCCGGCATGTCCGTGAAGAAGGAGCGCCCCCCGCACGTCCGCTGGGAAGAGCGCACCCAGACCCCGCTGCTGGTCCTGGCGGTGGCCTTCGGCATCGCCTACGCGGTGCCGATCGTCGCGCCCGGCGCCGAGGCGTGGGTGCTCCGCCTGTGCCACTACGCCGAGTGGGCGGTGTGGGCCGCCTTCGCGCTGGACTACCTGGTCCGTCTGCTGCTCGCCCCGTCCCGCTGGGCGTTCGTCCGCTCCCATCCCCTCGATCTGCTCGCGGTCCTGCTGCCGCTGGTGCAGCCGCTGCGGCTGCTGCGCGTGGTCTCCACCCTCCTCCTCGTGGGCCGGCGGGCCCGGATGGCCCCGCAGATCACGCTCACCACCTATGTGGCGGGAGCCGTGACCGGACTGATGATGTTCGGTTCGCTGGCGGTGCTGCACGTGGAGCGGGACGCGCCGGAGGGGAACATCAAGACCCTGGGCGACGCCGTCTGGTGGTCGTTCACGACGATGACGACCGTCGGCTACGGCGACCACGCGCCGACGACGGGGCTCGGGCGGGTGCTCGCGGTCGGGCTCATGCTGTCGGGCATCGCGCTGCTGGGTGTCGTCACCGCCAACATCGCGGCCTGGTTCATCGCCCGCTTCGAGCGCGACGACGCGGTCGAGCGGCGCCACACGGAACTCCTGGAGGCGCTGACCCGCGAGGTCCGCGACCTCCGCGCCGAGGTGGCCCGCCTGTCGGGCCCCGGCCCCGTACCCCCGCAGGCCGCAGCCCCGTCGGCCGTACCCTCGCCGCCCGCGACCCCGCCCGTGCCCCCGGCGGCACCGCCGGCCGAGGCGGTCGTGCCCGGGGCGGGCGGGGCTAGCGCTCCCACAGCTTGAAGGCTCTGACCTCGTACGGGGTCTGCGGGGCCCACGTGCCCCGGCCGGGGTACGTCTCGAACTCGCCCGTCTCCGCGCACTCCCCCGACTGGTACACGGTCACCGGCCGGCCCGTGCGGACCGCCAGGGACTGGGCCGAGGCCCCGGCCGGCAGGGCCACGCAGCTGTCCAGGTCCGTCGTCGCCAGCTCGTACGTCCACGGCCGGCCCTTGAAGTCCGGCTTCGGCCAGAGGCAGAGCCGTCCGGGCCCGCACGCCCCGAGCGCCGTCCCGGCGGCCGGAGCCGCCGCGGGCGCCGACGAAGCCGACGCAGCCGTCGGTGCGGCCGGTGCGGCCGATGCCGGGAGGGCGGCCAGGAGCAGGGCCGACGCCCCCGCCAGCACCACGGACACCTTCATGTTCATGCAGATCAACCCCCATGTCGTCACTCTCTGTAATCAGGATCATGGGGGACGCGGCGCCCTGAACGGAAGAGGGGCCGCCCCCGTTCCTTCGAACGGGTGACGACCCCTTAAGGGACCTCCGGGTCAGATGTGACCGCCGCCCATGCCCGCCTGCGCGTTCTCGCCGCGCTTGGTGAGCGTGGCGACCAGCGCCGCGACCACGGCGACCGCACCGGCGACGGTGAAGGCCAGGCCCATGCCGTCGAGGAAGGTGTCGTGGATGACGTCCGCGATCTTGGCGAAGAGGTCCGGCGTCATGCCGGGCGCCTGCGCCATCTCCTGCGGGGCCATGCCGAACTCGGCGGCCTCCTCCAGGCGCGGGTCGGGCGGGACCGGGATGCCGGCCGCCTTCCAGTTCTCCTCGAAGGCGCTGGAGACCTTGGAGGCCATGACCGCGCCGAGCACCGCCGTGCCGAGCGCGCCGCCGACCTGCATGGCCGCCTGCTGGAGGCCGCCGGCGACACCGGAGAGCTCCAGCGGCGCGTTGCCGACGATGACCTCGGTGGCGCCGACCATGACCGGGGCCAGGCCCAGGCCGAGGAGGGCGAACCAGAGGGACATCGCCAGCGTGCTCGTACCGGCCGAGAGCGAGATCATGCCGAACATCGCGACGGCCGTGCACACCATGCCGCCGACCAGCGGCACCCGCGGGCCGAACCGGGTGATGAGCGCCCCCGCCAGCGGCGAGGAGACGATCATCATCGCGGTCAGCGGCAGCAGCCGCAGACCGGCGTCGATCGGGCCGAGCCCCTTCACACCCTGGAGGTAGAAGGTCACGAAGAAGAGGCCGCCCATGAACGCGAAGGCCATCAGGACCATCAGCACCACACCGGCCGACAGCGGCACGGAGCGGAACATGCCGAGCGGGATGAGCGGCTCCGCGACCTTCGTCTCCCAGACGGCGAAGACCGCGAAGAGGACGATCGAGCCGATCAGGCAGCCCCAGGTGTTGGCGCTGGTCCAGCCCCAGTCCGCGCCCGCCTTGATGAGGCTCCAGACGAGCAGGCCCATCGCGCCGGAGAGCAGCGCGATGCCGAGGACGTCGAAGGAGCGCGGCGCGTTCTCCGCGCGGTGGTCCTTCAGGATGACCAGGCCGAGCGCGAGCGCGACCACGCCCACGGGCACGTTGATGAAGAAGACGGACTGCCAGCTCACGTGCTCGACGAGGAAGCCGCCGAGGATCGGGCCGCCCGCCGTGGAGGCGCCGATGACCATGCCCCAGATGCCGATGGCCATGTTCAGCTTCTCGGCCGGGAAGGTCGCGCGCAGCAGGCCGAGCGCGGCCGGCATCAGCAGGGCGCCGAAGAGGCCCTGGAGGACGCGGAAGGCGATCACGAAGGCGATCGAGTCGGAGAGGCCGATCGCGGCGGACGCGGCGGCGAAGCCCGCGATGCCGATGAGGAAGGTCTGGCGGTGGCCGAAGCGGTCGCCGAGCTTGCCGGCGGTGATCAGGGCGACGGCGAGCGCGAGCAGGTAGCCGTTGGTGATCCACTGGAGCTGGTCCAGGGTGGCACCGAGGTCGGCCTGGATGGCCGGGTTGGCGATGGCGACGATGGTGCCGTCGAGCGCCACCATCATGACGCCGGCCGCGACGGCGAAGAGGGTCAGCCAGGGGTGGCCGCGCAGGCCCTTCGCCGGAACCGGAGCCGGTTCCCGGGCGCCCCCCTGGCCCTGCGGGGCCTTTTCCACACTGGTCTGACTAGTCATGGGAACGAGGCTAGTGACAGTCACTGACAATTGACAAAGTGATTCACACGTCGGTAACTGTCATGTAGCTCACAGGTACCCTGAGCAGGGAGAAAGCCACGGAATCGACCGAAAAGAGGCCCCCTTGACCGTGCCCGCGCGCGGCCTGCGCGAGCGGAAGAAGCAGCGCACCCGCGACGCGCTGATCCGGGTCTCACTGGAGCTCTTCACCACCCAGGGGTACGAGCGGACCACCGTCGACGAGATCGTCGAGGCGGTCGAGGTCTCCCAGCGCACATTCTTCCGCTACTTCTCCTCCAAGGAGGAGGTCGCCTTCGCCGTCCAGCGGATGGTGGAGGAGGAGTTCGTCCGGGCGCTGGCCCGGCGCCCTCCCGAGGAGGGCCCCTTCGACGCGATGCGGCGCGCGGTGCTCGCCGCCTGGGACGGCATCGGCGACGCGATCGACGAGGTCGTCCCGGTCGAGCTGTACCTGCGCACCTTCCTGATGATCGAGTCGACGCCGGCGCTGCTCGCCGCGCACCTGCGGCGGTCCAGCGAGATGGAGGAGACCATCGCCCGGCTCGTCGCCCGGCGCGAGGGCCTCGACGTGGACGCCGACCCCCGGCCGCGGATCGCCGTCGCGGCGTTCAGCGGGGTCATGCGGGTCACCGCACAGATGTGGGGCAAGGGGCCGGACCGCAGCCTGGAGGGCATCCGGGCGCTCACCGAGTGGTACCTCGACCACCTGGGCCCCGCGCTCTCCCTCCAGTGGCGGGAACCGGACGCGCCCGCCTGAGCGTCGTCGTCCCCGGTACCGGGCGCGCCCGGCGGCCGGAAGGTCAGGCCGCCGGAGGCCCGGCGGCCGGAAGGCGCGTCATCTTCGGCGTCTAGGGTGTCGGCCCGTGACCTCCGCCGACGTCCCGCCGTCCCTCGCCGTGCTGCGCACCCTGCTCGCGCTCGGTGTCGTCCTCGTGCTGCTCGCCACCACCGGGTGGACCGCCGTCCGGCACCGGCCGGTGTCGCCGCTGTCGATGGAGGACGCGCTCGCCTCCTGGGCGCGGGAGCGGACCGGCGGCGGGCCGCCGCCCGACCCGGCCGGCGCCCCGCCCCGTACCGTCGCGGCCTGGTTCGCCGCGCTCGGCCCGGCCCGCTCGCGGGGCCTCGCCGAGCGGCACCCGCTGGTCGTCGGCAATCTCGACGGGGCCCCGCCCGCCCTGCGCTACCGCGCCAACCGGATCGCCCTGACGCGGGCGCTCGCCGCCGAGCGGCCCCGCCTCCAGGACCCGCGGCTCTCCGCCGGGGGCCGGCACGAGGCGCGGCGGCGGGCGGATCGTTTCACCTCCCTGCTGCGGCCCGGGCGCCGCATCCTCGCCTTCGACCCGACCGGCACCGGACGGGCGGCCGAGGTCCTGGGCGACCTGGAACGGGCCGAGCGGGTGTCGGTGATCGTGCCCGGCGTCGACACCCACCTCCTCACCTTCCAGAAGACCCGCGGCCGGTACACCGCCCCCGTCGGCATGGCGCAGGCGCTGTACGACGCCGAGCGGCGCACCGCGCCCCGCGCCCGGGTCGCGGTGATCGCCTGGGCCGGGTACACCGCGCCCGCCCGGGTGGGCGTGGACGCGGCGACCGGCCGGCTGGCCGCGTCCGGCGCCGCGCGGCTGGTCCGGCTGACCGAGGGCCTGCCGGGCCGGTCCCGGGTGGCGCTCTTCTGCCACAGCTACGGCTCCGTGCTCTGCGGGATCGCCGCGCCCCGGCTGCCGGAGCGGGTGACGGACCTGGCGGTGGCCGGCAGCCCCGGGATGCGGGTGGAGACGGCCGCCGAGCTGGGCACCCGGGCCCGGATCTGGGCGATGCGGGACGCCGGCGACTGGATCGCGGACGTGCCCCACCTGGAGCTCGGCGGGGTCGGGCACGGGGCGGACCCGGTGGCGCCGGAGTTCGGCGCGCGGTTGGTGTCGGCGTCGGGGGCGGCCGGGCACACCGGCTATTTCGAGCCGGGCACGGAGAGCCTGCGGAACTTCGCCGCGATAGGCGCCGGGGCGTTCGGGCGGGTCGTCTGCGCACGTGCCGATCGCGTGTGCCACGGCGGAATCTCCGCCGGAGCGGACGTCTGACGCGCGTAGATCACGGAATTTCCGGATAGTTCGGAGGGGCGACGCACGGCCACGCGCCGCTTACGATGAGGCGTATGGGTGATGTGCTGGCCGGAAATCATGCCACCTGGGAGCTGGAGAGCGACGCACTTGTCATCCGCTTCGAACGGGGGATCCGTACGCCGAGGCTGTTCCAGGCGCTGCGCGAGCGACGCGTGCCGTACGAGGCACTGGCGTCGGCGGCGCTCGCGCCGGGACGGCGCGGGACCGTGGTGCTGCACGCCGTGCCGCGGCCGGGGGCCGATCCGCTGATGGAGGCGGCGGCGGGGCAGCTCAAGGAGACCTGCGACCCGTACCGGCTGGCGCTGCCCGCCGACCGGGAGGACGCCGCCGCGCGGTGGCGCGACGAGCTGGCCTCGCTGATCGCGGCGGTGCCGTCGCACCGGCTCGACCAGGGGTTCCTGGTGGAGGCGCCGCGGGGGCCGCGCTCCTTCAAGGCGTACGACGGCAAGGCGACCTTCGACGGGTCGTCCGAGGTCTCCTTCCGGTGGTCGTCGACGATGGCCACGTCCGAGAAGTGGAAGACCGGCGACCAGTCGTTCCGGATACGGGAGCTGAGCGGGGTCGAGTGGCGCACGCCCGACTCCCCCGGCGGCTTCCTGCGGCTGCTGCCCCGGGGCGGCGTGCCGCGCGCGGACCGGCCGGACCACGACCCGGCGGCGGTCGTCTTCGGCCTCGGGTACGGGCCGGTGCACGACTCCCTGCCGTTCGCGGCGGCCGTGCTGTCGGCGATCCGCGCGAAGGACCGCGCGCCGGTCCCGGCGGGGGCGCGGAGTGCGGCGCTGGGCGATCCCGGTGCCATCGCTGAAAGGATTCGCCACTTGGGGGAACTGCATCAGGCCGGCTTGGTGACGGACGAGGAATTCGCGGCGAAGAAGACGGAACTCCTCGCCGAGCTGTAGCCCGGAGGCGCGGCGGCCCCGGCGGCCCGGGCACCGCCGCGCGCGCCCGGACCGCCCCGCCCGGCGGTCCGGGGGCGCCGCGCGACGGGCCGGGCGCGCCGCCCCGCGCCGCCCCTCCCCCGGCCCCCCGACGCCGCGCCGTCATACCCAGGTCTCACCCGCGATCCGCCACCCCGGTACGACGACGGCGGCCGGGCGCGAACCTAGGCTGGCTCCTCATGAACGCGTTCGAGAAGCGACCGGGGCCGCGCCGCGTCGCCGCCCGGCTCCAGGGCTGGTCCCGGGTGGCCGTCCAGGCCCTGGAGGCCGCCTTCGCCCCGCCCGACGCCCCCGGCGCCGCGCCCTTCGCGGGCGCCTCGTCGCGGTGGCTGCGGCTGCTGCCGTACGGCTTCGGGGTCGCGCTCGTCGCCTCCCTGCTGCCGGTCACCGTCACCCTCCTCATCCACGACTACGACGTGCCCGGCGCGCTCGCCGGGGCGCTCGCCACCGCGCAGGCCGCGCCGCTGCTGCTCGCCGCCACCCGGCCGCTCCAGGCGTGGTGGATCGTCTTCCCCGCCGCCATCGCGGGGGCGCTCGTGCTGCTGGCCTCCGACGGGCCCCGCGCCCAGCTCTGGCCGTGGACCCCGCCGTTCGTCGTCGGCTACTGCGCGCTGATGCTCGCCCTCGGGCTGCGTGCGCCGCGCCGGACGCTGCTCGGCGTGTGGCTGGCGACCGGTGCCGCGGGCTATCTGCTGGAGATCGTGCGGCCGTACGGCGCCCAGGGCGTCACCACGCTGCTGTTCGTGCTCAGCGGGGTGCTGCTGCTGCTCGCCTCGGCGGTCCGGGCGCGCGGCGAGGCGCAGCGCCGGCTCGCCGAGCAGGAGACGATCAGCGAGGCCGAGCGGGCCCGCCGCACGCTGCTGGAGGAGCGGGCCCGGATCGCCCGGGAGCTGCACGACGTGGTGGCCCACCACATGTCGGTGATCACCGTGCAGGCGGACTCCGCGCCGTACCGGATCCCGGAGCTGCCGGAGGCCGCCCGGGAGGAGTTCGCGTCGATCGCGGGGAGCGCGCGGGAGTCGCTGACCGAGATGCGGCGGCTGCTCGCGGTGCTGCGCAGCGACGGCGGCGAGGGCGAGCGGGCCCCGCAGCCGGGCCTCGACCGGCTCCAGCAACTGGTGGAGGCGACCGTACGGGCGGGGCTGCCGGCCGAGCTGTCGCTCGCCGCGGAGCTGGTGGACGGGCGGACCGAGGTGCCGCAGGCGGTGGGCCTGTCCGCGTACCGGATCGTGCAGGAGGCGCTGGCCAACGTGGTGCGGCACGCGCCGGGCGCGCCGACGCGGGTGTCGGTGCGCGAGGACGGGTCCGGTCTGCTGACGGTCCTGGTGGTGAACGGTCCGGCGGCGGAGCCGGGCGCGCCGCTGGAGAGCGCCGGCACCGGGCACGGCCTGGTCGGGATGCGGGAGCGGGTCCGGCTGACCGGCGGGAGCCTCGACACCGGTCCGCTGCCGGACGGCGGGTTCCGCGTCGCGGCCCGGCTGCCGCTGGGTCCTAGGGTGGCCGGTGCGGGGGAACGGCCGACGAGCGAAGGTGTCGTGTGACCATTCGGGTGATCATCGTGGACGACCAGGCCATGGTGCGGGCGGGGTTCGCCGCGCTGCTGGCCGCGCAGACCGACATCGACGTCGTCGGGGAGGCGCCGGACGGGCGGCGGGGGGTCGAGGTGGCGCGGTCCGCCCACCCCGACGTGGTGCTGATGGACGTGCGGATGCCGGAGCTGGACGGGCTGGCGGCGGCCCGGGAGATCCTGCACCCGCCGGCCGGGGTGACGCACCGGCCCAAGGTGCTGATGCTGACCACCTTCGACGTCGACGACTACGTGTACGAGGCGCTGCGGGCGGGGGCGTCCGGCTTCCTGCTGAAGGACGCGCCGCCGGCGGATCTGATCGCGGCGGTACGGGTCGTGGCGGCGGGCGACGCGCTGCTGGCGCCGTCCGTGACCCGCCGGCTCATCGCCGACTTCGCGGCGAGCCGCCCGGCGGCCCGCAAGGACGTGACGGCGCTGCGGCTCAACGGTCTGACCCCGCGTGAGACCGAGGTGCTGGAGCTGATCGCGCGGGGTCTGTCCAACCAGGAGATCGCCGAGCGGCTGGTGCTCGCCGAGCAGACGGTGAAGACCCACATCGGGCGGGTCCTCGCCAAGCTCGACCTGCGGGACCGCGCGCAGGCGGTGGTCTTCGCCTACGAGTCGGGCCTGGTGACCCCCGGGGGCTAGCCCCACCTCCGGCCGGGGGGCGGCTGCTCGTCCACCCCCTACCCGGGTATGGCACGGGAGTTGGCTCCCCGGGGTGACGTGCCGTCACCCGCCGTCTTCCTACCTTCCCCTCGCCGACGACGCACGTCGGGAGGGCGAGAGAGGGAGGGCCGGCATGGGCCGCATCACGAGGAGCCTGGTGACCGCCGTCATGGTGACGGCGGTCGTGGCCGGGACGGCGGGCTGGGCGTCCGGGACCGCGCAGGAGCCGGTCACCGGGCCGCCCGCCGGGACCGCGGCGTGGCGGGCGGCGGGACTGCCGGACCCGGAGCGCACGGACCCGGCGGGGATCGCCCGCTTCTTCGCGGGGGTCGGCCCGGAGGAGCGGCGGCGGCTCGTCCGGACGCACCCGACGGTCGTCGGGAACCTCGACGGGGCGCCGCTGGAGCTGCGGTACGAGGCCAACGCGCTGACGTCGCGGGGCCGTTACCCGGGCGCCCGGGTCCTGGCGTACGACTCCCGGGGGCGGGGCCAGGCGGTCCTCGTGCACGGGGACCTGGCGACGGCGGCGCGGGTCGCGGTGCTGGTGCCGGGCTCCGACGTCGACGCCGGCCGCATGGACTCGCTCACCCGGAAGGCCGCCGCCCTGCGGGAGGCGACCGGCGGGCGCACCGCCGTCGTCTCCTGGGCCGGCTACACCACCCCGGTCGGCGTCGGGCTGGACGCCGCGTCGGGCGAGCTGGCGGAGGCGGGCGCCGGTCGGCTGGCCCGCTTCGCCGAGGGGCTGCGGGCCGCCGGGGTGCGTCCCGAGCCGTCCGTCTTCTGCCACAGCTACGGCTCCGTCGTCTGCGGGCTCGCCGCGCACCGGCTGAAGGCGAAGGACCTGGTGGTGTTCGGCTCCCCCGGCATGCGGGCGGCGAACGTGGCCGCACTGCGGACCCCGGCCCGGGTGTGGGCGGCGAAGGACCCGACGGACTGGATCGACCGGGTGCCGAACGTGGCCGTCGCCGGCCTCGGGCACGGCCCCGACCCGACCGCGCCGGAGTTCGGCGCCCGGCCGGTGCCGGCCGCGGACGCGGACGGCCACGACGGCTACTTCGCGCCCGGCACCTCCTCGCTGCGCGCCTTCGCCGCGATCGCCGAGGGGGACGTCCGATGAGAACCCTGATCCGGAAGATCGAGGCCGGCACCCCCGCCCACCGCGACCGGGCCGTCGACGGCCTGCGGGCGCTGGCGCTGCTCGCCGTGCCCACCGGCCACTGGCTGCTCGGCGGGTTCACGCTCTCCGCCGACGGCGCCCTGCACAACGCCTCCCCGCTGACCGCCTTCGGCGCGCTCGCCCCGGCGAGCTGGGTCCTCCAGATGCTGGGGATCTTCTTCCTGGTCGGCGGTTACGCCTCCGTCCTGTCCTACCGGCGCAGGACCGGCTCGGCCCGCGCCTGGCTCGGCGGGCGGCTCGCCCGGCTCGGCCGCCCGGTGCTCGGGGTGACGGCGGTGTGGGCGGCGCTGCTGCCGCTGCTCCACCACGGCTTCGGGGTGCCGGTGGACACCCTGCGGACGGCGTCGACGCTGGTGATCCAGCCGCTGTGGTTCGTCGGCGTGTACACGGTGGTGACGGCGCTGACGCCGCTGTGCGTGCGGGCCGCGCGCCGGTTCGGGGCGTGGGCGGCGGCCCCGCTGCTCGGCTCGGTCGCCGTCGTGGACTTCCTGCGGTACGGCCCGTACGCGGACGCGGTGCCGTCCTGGCTGAGCGTGCTGAACATCCTGCCGGGCTGGCTCTTCGCGTACCAGCTGGGCGTGTCCTGGGGCGAGGGGCGGGTGAACCGCCGGCACGCGTGGGGGCTGCTGCTCGGCGGGGCGGCGCTCTTCGCGGCGCTGCTGCTGGTCTTCGGCTACCCGGCGTCGATGGTCGGCGTCCCCGGCGAGGCCCGCACCAACTCGCATCCGCCGTCGCTGCTGGTCCTGGCGCTCGCCGCCGCCCAGAGCGGGGCCGCGGTCCTGCTGCGGGACCGGCTCGGCCGGCTGCTGGGGCGGCCCGCGCTGTGGGCGCCGGTCGTGATCATCAACCTGTCGGCGATGACGATCCTGTGCTGGCACCAGACCGCGATGCTCGCGGCGGCCGTGCCCGCCTCGTACCTGGGCGAGGTGCCCGGTCTCGTCGGGGCGCCCGACTCGGCCGGCTGGATCCTGGCCCGGCTGGCCTGGATGCCGGTCTTCGCCGGGCTGCTGGTGCTGATCGGACGGTACGCGCGCGGCTTCGAGTCGCCGTGGACGCGCACCGGCCCGGCCCGCCGCACCCTCGCGGGGCTGCTCGCCGCCGGCTTCGCGGTCTTCGCCCTGGGGCTCGCGTGACGGGCCCCGGGGCGGCCCGGGGCGGGCGGCCGGACCGTGGGGGCCGGCCGCCCGGCCGGGCTCCGGGGTCAGACCTCGCGGGCGGCCGAGGTGAAGCTCATGTCGGGGTAGCGGTCGCCCGCCACCTGCTCCGCGAGCGGTTCGAGGGCGGCGAGCTCGGCCTCGGTGAGGGTGATGCGGGTGGCGGCGGCGTTCTCCTCCAGCCGGGACCGCTTGCGGGTGCCGGGGATGGGGACGACCGTCAGCCCGTGCACGGCGGCCCGCTGCTGCACCCAGGCCAGCGCGATCTGCGCGGGCGTCGCCCCGTGCGCGGCGGCGATCTTCCGGACCGGGTCGAGGAGGGTCGCGTTGCGCTCGGCGTTCTCGCCGGTGAAGCGGGGCTGGAAGCGGCGGAAGTCGCCGTCCGACAGGTCCTTGCCGGCGTCGGCGAAGGCGCCGGTGAGGAAGCCGCGGCCGAGCGGCGAGTACGGCACGAAGGTGACGCCCAGCTCGGCGGCGGCGGCCACGGCGGAGCGCTCCACGTCCCGGGAGAAGAGCGACCACTCCGACTGGAGGGCGGCGATCGGGTGGACGGCGAACGCCTCGCGCAGCTCCGGCCCGGTGACCTCGCTCAGCCCGAGGTGGCGCACCTTGCCCTCGGCGACCAGCTCGGCCATCGCGCCGACGGACTCGGCGAACGGCACGGCCGGGTCGCGCCGGTGCATGTAGTAGAGGTCGATGGTGTCGGTGCCGAGCCGGCGCAGGCTGCCCTCGACGGCCTTCCGGATGTAGGCGCGGTCGTTGCGGACACCCCGGTAGGAGGGGTCCGCGGGGTCGCGCTCGATGGCGAACTTGGTGGCCAGGACGATCTCGTCCCGGTGGGCGGCGACGAACGGGGCCAGGAACTCCTCGTTGGCGCCGCTGCCGTAGATGTCGGCGGTGTCGATCAGGGTGACGCCCGCCTCCAGGGCCGCGTCGAGGGTGTCCCGGGCGGCGGCCTCGTCGGTGTCGCCGTAGAACTCGCTGATGCCCATGGCGCCGAAGCCCTGGACGCCGATCTCGGGGCCCTCCGGGCCGGGGCCGAGGCGTACGGTGTCGATCCTGTCGTTCATGAGGAAGTGCCTCCGCAGACGGTGCCGTAGTGGTCGATCTTGAGGTCGAGCACGGCGAGCGTGGACTGGAGCTCGGCGATCCGGGCCCGGACGTCCCGGCGCGTCGCCTCCAGCAGGGCCCGCCGCTCGGCGTGGGTGTGGGAGCCCTCGCGGACCAGCTCCGCGTACCGGACCATGTCCGCGACCGGCATCCCGGTGAGCCGCAGCTTGCCGACGAACTCCAGCCAGCCGAGGTCCCGTTCGGTGAAGCGCCGCTGCCCGGTGTGCGACCGGTCGACGTGCGGCATCAGACCGATCCGCTCGTACCAGCGCAGGGTGTGCGCGGTGAGCCCGGTCAGGGCGGCGACCTCGCTGATCGTGTAGCGGTCCTTGCGCGCGGACCCGGTCGTGCTCTCGACGCTCTCGATCACGCTCATGCCCCCACGCTAGGAGGTTGGAGTGCACTCCAGGCAAGTAGGCTCGGAGCCATGGAGAGCAACAGCGTGCCGAGTCTGGCGGCGATCGAGAACTGGCCCGTCCCCACCGCGGCGGCCGCCGTGGTCCGCGCGGACGGCACCGTGGCCGGGAGCCACGGCCCGACCGGGCGGCGCTTCCCGCTCGCGTCGGTGACGAAGCCGCTGGCGGCGTACGCGGTGCTCGTCGCGTACGAGGAGGGGGCGATCGACCTCGACGAGCCGGCCGGGCCCGAGGGCGCGACCGTGCGGCACCTGCTGGCCCACACCTCGGGGCTCGCCTTCGACGAGAACCGGGTGCAGGCCGCGCCGGGCACCCGCCGGATCTACTCCAACACCGGTTTCGAGGTCCTCGGCGACCTGGTCGCCAAGGCCACCGACATCCCCTTCGCCGACTACCTCCACCAGGCCGTCCTGGAGCCGCTGGGCATGGCGGACACCTCCCTCGACGGCTCCCCCGCCAAGGACGCGGTGTCGACCGTGGACGACCTGGTGCGGTTCGCGGCCGAGGTGCAGGCGCCCCGGCTGCTCGACGCCCGCACGGTGCTGGACGCGATGACGGTGACGTACCCGGGACTGACCGGCATCCTGCCCGGTTACGGGCACCAGCGGCCGAACGACTGGGGCCTCGGCTTCGAGATCCGCGGCGCCAAGGCCCCGCACTGGACCGGCACCACGTCCTCGCCGCGCACCTTCGGCCACTTCGGCCAGTCCGGCACCTTCCTGTGGATCGACCCGGACGCGCGGGCCGCGTGCGTGGCGCTCACGGACCGGCCCTTCGGCCCGTGGGCCGTCGAGGCGTGGACGCCGTTCACCGACGCGGTCCTCGCCGACCTCCGCCGCTGACAGGGGCCCCCTAGAACTCGCAGGCCGCGGCGGGCAGCGGGCCGTCCGGGCCCGTGACCGTCACCTCGCGGGCGCCGCCGCGGTCGACGGCGTACGCGGCCGTGCACACCAGCTGCGCGACCGCGCGCTCCGACAGCTCGTGGACCAGGAACGGGGCCTGGAGCCGTATCCCGCCGCCGTCCTCGGACTCGACGCGGACCGGCTCCCTGCTCCGGGGCAGCTCCGTGGTGAGGCCCGCCTGCGCCTCGGCGCCGCCCGGGCCGGCCAGCAGGGCGGCGAGGACCTTCGCGGTGGCCAGGCCGGGGACGGTCGGATGGGTCAGGTCGACCGGCGCGCGGGCGTCGAGGTGCTCGCCGTCCGCGTGCTCCCCCGCCTCGACGGGATGCGTGGGCACCGGGTCGGGCACGAAGGAGCCGCCGCCGTCCCGGGCGACCGGCATCAGCGCGCCGTCGGGGCCGAGGAACCAGAGCACCATCCGGCCCTCGGGGAACGGCTGCACGTCGACGCTCGGCGCCTCCCCCGCCTCCACCACGTCGCTGCCCTGGATGCCGCAGCCGGCGAGCAGCGCCAGCGCGGCGGCGGCGAGCGCCGCGCCCCGCCGGGAGCGGCGCCTCACAGCGGGATCCTCACCGTGAACACGGCGCCGCCGGCCGGGTGGTTGGCGGCATCCACGGTGCCGCCGTGCAGGCGGACGTTCTCCTGGGTGATCGCCAGGCCGAGGCCGCTGCCGGCCGAGCGGGCGCGTGCCGGGTCGGCCTTGTAGAAGCGCTCGAAGACGTGCGGCAGGACGTCCGGGTGGATGCCGGGGCCCCGGTCGGAGACCTGGACGACGAGGGTGCCGCGGCCGTCGGGGCCGGGCTCGTCGTCCACGTACACCCGGACCGTGACGAGCGGCTCGCCGTGCCGCAGCGCGTTGCCGACCAGGTTGGCGACGACGACGTCGAAGCGGCGGGGGTCGAGGCGGGCCCGGATGCCCTCGCCGAGGGCGGCGTGGACCTGCCGCGGGTCGGTCCAGTGCCGGCCGGCGAGGGTCCGGCGGACGCAGTCGGCGACGTCGACCTCGTCGGTGTGCAGCTCGGCGGCGCGGGCGTCGAAGCGGGAGATCTCCATCAGGTCCTCGACGAGCACGGCGAGCTTGACCGTCTCGGCGCTGATCAGCCGGACCGCGCGGGCGGTGTCGCTGTCCAGCGTGCCCGCGTCCTCGTCCAGCACCTCGGTGACGGCGAGCATCCCGGCGAGCGGGGTGCGCAGCTCGTGCGAGACGTCGGAGGCGAAGCGGCGGGCGCGGGCCTCGGCGCGGCGCAGTTCGGCGACGGAGCGCTCCAGTTCGGCGGCGGACTCGTTGAAGGTGCGGGCCAGGTCGGCGAGTTCGTCGCTGCCCTTGGCGTGGATGCGGGTGTCGAGGCGGCCCCGGCCCATGCTGTGGGCGGCGGCGCGGAGTTCGCGGACCGGGCGGAGGACGCCGCGGGCGGCGAGCAGCGCCGGGATCAGGGCGACGGCGAGGGCGGGCAGGGCGCCGTCGCGGGCGGCGGTGAGCATGGCCTCGACGTTGGCCTCCTCCTCGCGCAGCTCCATGACGGCGTAGAGGACCAGGCCGGTGGGCCGGGGGTCGATGGTCTTGTCGGCGTGGAGGCGGAAGAGCGCGGGGACGCCGATCGTCAGATAGGGGGTGCCGTTCTTGACGACCCGCTGGAAGGCGGTGTGCGGGGTGCCCTCGCGGCCGTGTGCGCGGGCCCTGAGCTCGGGGGTGAGGACGGTGGACTCGGGGCGGTCGGTGGAGGAGACGCGGAGGCTGCCGTACTCGGCGTAGACCCGCCAGGCGCGGGACTTGCCCTGGCGGGCGATGGACTGGAGGGAGTCGCGGAGCTCGTCCTCGCCGAGGGGCAGGCTGATGTTGAGGGCGTCGACCTGCTCGCGGAAGGCGGAGACGGCGGTGTTCTGCGTCTGCTCCAGGATGGCGCTGCGGGCCGCCCGGTAGGTGAGGGCGGCGGTGGTGCCGCAGCCGACGGCGGCGACCAGGAGGAAGGCGAAGACCATCCGGGTGCGCAGGCCGAAGGGGCGGGGGCGGCGGAACCGGGCGCGGGTCCGGCGCCGGGGCGCGGCCGGGGCCGGCTCCGGTGCCGGGGCGGTGTCCGGTTCCTCGCGGGGGTGCACGCAGGCCTTCACAGCGGTCCGAAGCGGTAGCCGAAGCCGCGCAGGGTCTGGATGTAGCGGGGGTCGCCGGGGGTGTCCTCGATCTTGGCGCGGAGCCGCCGCACGCAGGCGTCCACGAGGCGGGCGTCGCCGTGGTAGTTGTGCTCCCAGACGTGCTCCAGGAGCTGCTGGCGGCTGAAGACCTGCTCGGGGGCGGCGGTGAGGTGGAGCAGCAGCTTGAGCTCGGAGGGGGCGAGGGCGATCCGTTCGCCGTGCTTGGCGACGGTGAGGCCGGCCCGGTCGACGGCGAGGGCGCCGTGGTGCTCGACGGCGGGCCGGCCGCCGCCGGGCTCCTCGATGCGGCGCAGGACGGCGCGGATGCGGGCCTCGATGACCTCGGTGCGGGCGGGTTTGACGATGTAGTCGTCGGCGCCGGCCTCCAGGCCGACGACGACGTCGAAGTCGTCGCCGCGGGCGGTGAGCATGATGATCGGGAGCTGGCTGTTCTCGCGGACCCTGCGGCAGACCTGGACGCCGTTCATGCCGGGCAGCATGAGGTCGAGCAGCAGCAGGTCGGGGCGGAACTCGCCGAGGGCGGCGAGCCCGGCCTCGCCGGTGGCGGCGGCGCGGACCTCGTGGCCGCGGCGCCGCAGCCCGAGCTCGACGCCTTCGCGGACGGAGGGGTCGTCTTCGATGAGGAGCACGCGGGGCATGCGGGGAGTATCCCAAGGTCGGCGGCGGCTCCCGGCGGGAGCCCCCGGGTGGTCAGGTGCGGCGGGCGAGCCGGCCGGCGGCGGCGCCCAGGAGGGCGGAGACCTCGGTGAGGCGCAGCGGCCGGGCGAGGGCGGCGAAGGCGCCGGCGACGGTGAGCGCCCCGGCGAGGGCGGAGACGACGGCTCCGGCGGGGGCGGTTCCCTCGGTGACGAAGAGGGCGTAGCCGGTGGCGGGGACGGCGGCGGTCAGCAGCCGGCCGAGGGCCCGGCCCTCCCCGCCGCCGCCGTCGGCGGCGGGCAGCCGGCGCCGGAGGACGTACGCGGTGAGGCCCCAGCCCGCCCAGAGGGCGAGGGAGTAGCCGGCGGCCATGCCGGCGACGGTCCAGCGGGGCGGGAGCCAGTGGTACGCGGCGAGGGAGAGCAGCGCGTTCAGGCCGGCGATGACCAGGTTGAGCAGGAAGGGGGTGCGGGTGTCGCGGAGCGCGTAGAAGGCGCGGGTGCAGACGTACTGGCCGGAGAGGGCGACGAGGCCGGGGGCGAGGGCGGTCAGGACCCAGGCCATGGCGCGGACGTCGGCGGTGTCGGTGGCGCCGTACCCGAAGACCAGGGACATCACCGGGAAGGCGAGGGCGAGGAGGGCGCAGGCGGCGGGGACGACGGCGGCGGCGGTCGTGCGCTGGGCGTAGCCGAGGTCGCGGCGGACGGCGGCGAGGTCGCCGTCGGCGGCGGCGCCGCTCATGCGGGGCATGAGGGCGGTGACCAGGGAGACGGTGACGATGCCGTGCGGGACGGCCCACAGCAGGTAGGCGTTGTTGTACGCGGCGAGTCCGGCGCCGCCGAAGTCTGCGCCGCTTGCGCTCACCTCGTCGCCGGCGGTGGTGGCGACCCAGGTGGTGACCCAGTAGGCGGCCTGGTTGGTGGCGACGAGCAGGACGAGCCAGCCGGCGGCGCGCAGCGGGGCGGTGAGGCCGCTGCCGCGCCAGTCGAAGCGGGGCCGGAAGCGGAAGCGGGCGGCGCGCAGCGAGGGCAGCAGGGCGAGGGCCTGGGCGGCGATGCCGGCGGTGGTGCCCCAGCCGAGGAGGGCGGTCTCGCCGTCGGTGAGCTCGCCGCCGTCGCTGACGGAGAGGAAGAGGCCGAAGACGGCGACGACCACGACGTTGTTGAGGACGGGCGTCCACATCATGGCGCCGAACCGGCCGCGGGCGTTGAGGACCTGTCCCAGGAGGGTGAAGAGGCCGAGGAAGAGGATCTGCGGGAGGCAGGCCCGGGTGAAGGCGACGGTGAGGTCGCGCTGGCCGCCGGCGTAGTCGGTGTACGCGTCGACGAGGGCGGGCGCGGCGAGGACGGCGGCGGCGGTGAGGACGGCGAGCGCGAGGCCGCAGAGGGTGAGGAGGCGGTCGGCGTAGGCGGCGCCGCCGTCCTCGTGTTCCTTGGCGGCCTTGACGAGTTCGGGGACGAAGACGGCGTTGAGGGCGCCGCCGAGGAGCAGGGTGTAGACGATGGTGGGGACGGAGTTGCCCACCGCGTAGCCGTCGGCGACCACGCCGGCGCCGAGGGCGGCGGCGACGACGGCGGCGCGGACGAAGCCGGTGGCGCGGGAGACGAGCGAGCCGGCGGCCATGAGGGCGCCGCTGCGCAGCGCGGACGGCTGCTTCCGCCGGTCCCGGGCGGGCGGTGCGAGGGTCGTGCCGGCGCTCATCGGCGGTTCAGGTACGCCTGGAAGGCGCGGTACAGCGCGTGGTTGGTCGTGCCGTGCATCGGTGTCTCCCACTCCCCCAGCGTCTCGACGACCTGTCCTCCCGTGCCGAGCTTCCAGCGCAGCAGTCCGTGGGCGCGGTCGTCCGGGTCGAGGGTGGAGGGTACCCCGCGCAGGTCGTACACGTCGGCGCCGAGGGCCTGGGCGTCGAGGAGCATGCGCCACTGGAGGGCGTTGGAGGGGCGGACCTCGCGGCGGTGGTCGGCGGAGGCGCCGGTCTGGTACCAGACCCGGCGGCCGACGGTGATCATGGTGTGGGCGGCGAGGATCTCGCCGCCGTGGCGGGCGAGGTAGAGCTTCATCCGGCCGGGGTGTTCGGCGTTGAGGACGGCGTACTGGCGCTCGTAGTAGGCGAGGGAGCGGCCGAGCCGGAAGCCGTCGCGCTCCTCGGTGATCTTCAGCAGGCGGTGGAACTCGGGCAGGTCGGCGGCGGAGCCGACGGTGATCTCGACGCCGGACTTGCGGGCCTTGCGGACGTTGCGCCGCCACTCCTGGTTGAGGCCGGACCACAGGTCGTCGGGGGTGCGGCCGGTGAGCGGGACCTGGAAGACGTGGCGGGGCTGGGCGTCGGCGCCGTCCTCGGAGTCGCCGCCGCAGCGCTTCCAGCCGCGGGCGCGGAGCCGTTCGGCGACGGCGGTGCCGAGCGGGTCGACCTCGTCGGCGAGGACGTCGCCGAGCCGGCGGCCGGGTCCGGTGGCGGCCTTGACGGTGGGGGCGGTCCAGCGGCGGTGGGCGGGCCCGGGCCCGATGCGTACGGCGAAGACGCCGGAGGCCCGCAGATGGGCGAGGAGCGGGTCGAGCCAGCGGTCGAGGTCCGGGTCGGCCCAGTCGGCGACCGGACCCTCGGGGAGGTAGGCGAAGTGCTTGCGGGTGCCGGGGAAGGTCCGCAGCAGGACCAGCGCGACACCGGTCAGCGCGCCCGACTCGGGTCCCCAGCCGAGGAGTTGATGGCTCCAGCCGTCCTTCACCTGGGCCCAGGCCGGCAGTTGGAGGAAGCTGGGGCCGTCCGGGCCGGTGGAGCGGTGTGCGAGGAAGGCGCGGTACGCCTCCGGGGACACGGGGCCGAGCCGGAGCGGGCCGGCCGGCGGGGCCGCCGCGGGGCGGCGCGCGGGTGCGGGCGTCACGAGCAGCGCTGACACAACGAGAGCCTCCTTGGTACGGCCGCCCCGGGCGGCGCGGCGCACAGCAGGCTCACAGCCGGATGAGACGGGTCCGCGCGGCGTGTGTGACGGGACGGTGACCGTTCTCCATCAGCCCTCGTCACATGGGGTCCGGGCCGGGCGGAGGGCGGGCGGGGCGGCCTAGAGTCCGGGCATCTCCCCTCTTTCCTCTCCCTTTCAGGAGGTGCTCCGTGCCGCCGATACGCACGTCCCGCCCCGCTCTCGCCGCCGTCGCCCTGGCGGTCTCCCTCACCGCGTGCACGGCCCAGGCCGCGAGCGGCCCGGACTCCCCTGGCGGCGCTTCGGGGGGCGTCGCGCAGGACGGGCCGCCCGCGCGGGTGACGGTGGTGTCGCCGGCGGCCGGGAAGCCGGTGACGGTGACGGCGGCCGGCGGGACGTTCTCGTCGGTGACGGTCACGGACGCGGAGGGCGGGAAGCTGGCCGGGCGGTCCGCGGCGGGCGGGGCGCGGTGGACCTCGGAGCGGAAGGCGGTGCCGGGCGCGGCGTACACGGTCGTGGCCGTCACCCGTACCCCCGGCGGGAAGGAGACCACCACCCGGTCCTCCTTCACGACGGAGGCGGCGGACCGGGTGAACAAGCTGACGCTGGCGCCCGGGAAGAACACCACCGTCGGCGTCGGGCAGCCGCTGTCGATCGTCTTCGACCGGCCGGTGACGCGGAAGGCGGACGTGGAGCGGCAGCTGAAGGTCACCACGTCGAACGGCACCGAGGGCTCATGGGGCTGGGTGACCGACTACTCGGGCCGGGACCGGGTGGACTGGCGGCCCCGGGAGTACTGGAAGCCGGGCACGAAGGTCACGCTGGAGGCGGACCTGAACGGCACGGACTCCGGTGACGGCTGGTTCGTGCGGGACTACCGGACCGGCTTCACGGTCGGCGCCTCGCAGGTGGTGAAGGTGGACCTGGACGCGAAGCGGCTGTCGCTGGTGAAGGACGGGCGGACGGTCCGGACCATCCCGGTCTCCGGCGGGACGCCGGGCGGCGACAAGCGGTCCTGGCGCGGCACGGCCGTCCTGATGGCGAAGGAGGGCACGATCCGGATGAACTCGGAGACGGTGGGGCTCGGCGACGCCTACGACAAGATGGTCGACTACTCGATGCGGCTGACGTGGTCGGGGATGTACGCGCACGCGGCGCCGTGGAACGCGGCGAACTTCGGCCGCGCCAACGCCAGTTCGGGATGCATCGGAATGAGCACCGAGGACGCGGAGTCGTTCTACGCGAGCGTGAACGTCGGCGACCCGTTCGAGATCCGCGGCGGCGACACGAAGGGCGTCGTCGCCGAGGGCAACGGGTACGGGGCGTGGAACCTGTCCTGGACGGCCTGGAAGGCGAAGAGCGCGCTGGCCTGAAGGGCCGCCTCAGGCGCCGCCCGCCTCCCAGACCAGTGCCTCCGCGGCGGTGGCCGCCCGGAGCGTCAGCCCCGTCGCCTCCGTCGCGCGTGCGGCGTCGCCGGGCGCCAGCTCCTCGCCGGCCAGGGCGACCGTGCCCCGGACCACGTGGACGTAGAGGGCCGCCGCGCCGGGCAGCTCCGCCTCCTCGCCGGGCTCCAGGCGGTGGACGTGGAGGACGGCGCCCGCGGCCGGCAGGTCGTACCGGCCGGGCAGCCCGCGGACGAGGGTGTACGCGGGCTCCCCGCCGGTCTCGCGCGGGGCCAGCCACATCTGGACGAAGGCCAGGGGCGCGTCGCCGGCGTTGCGCTCGACGTGCCGGACGCCGGCCGCCGCGGAGAGGTGCTGGAGGTCGCCGGGGCGGACGACGGTCTCGTGACCGGCGGTGTCGCGGTGGGTCAGCTCGCCCTCGACGACCCAGGTCACGATCTCCGTGTGGGAGTGCGGGTGCTCGTCGAAGCCGGCGCCGGGGGCCAGCCGCTCCTCGTTGACGGCGAGCAGCGGACCGAAGCGGAGGTTGTCCGGGTCGTAGTACGGCCCGAAGGAGAGGGCGTGGCGGGTCTCGATCCCGGCCTCGGGGTCGCCGCCCGGGTAACGGTCGCCGGCGCGCTGGATGCGGATCACCCCCGTACGGTAACGGGGCGGCCGGGCGCGAAACCGCCCCGACCCCGCACGTCGGCGCCCGGATGAGGCAGTCTTGTCCCCGTGTCTGAACCCACGAACGCCGCCCATCCGCACGCCGCGACCCTGAAGCGCCTCGAACAGTCCTCCGGGCGGCTCGCCGCGAACGCCATCGCCCGCATGGACGAGACGCTGCCGTGGTACCGGGCGATGCCGCCCGAGAACCGCTCGTGGATCGGACTGGTCGCGCAGGCGGGCATCGCCGCCTTCACCGAGTGGTTCCGGCACCCCGAGACCCCGCAGGCGATCTCGACGGACGTGTTCGGCACGGCGCCGCGCGAGCTGACCCGGGCGATCACGCTGCGGCAGACCGTGGAGATGGTCCGGACGACGATCGAGGTCATGGAGACCGCGATCGAGGAGGTCGCGGCGCCCGGCGACGCGTCGGTGCTGCGCGAGGCGCTGCTCGTGTACGCGCGGGAGATCGCCTTCGCGACCGCGCAGGTGTACGCGCAGGCGGCGGAGGCGCGCGGCGCGTGGGACGCGCGGCTGGAGTCGCTGGTGGTGAACGCGGTGCTGTCCGGCGAGGCCGACGAGGGCGCCGTGTCCCGGGCCGCCGCGCTCGGCTGGAACTCGCCGGAGCATGTGTGCGTGATCCTCGGCACCGCTCCGGACGGCGACAGCGAGCTGACCGTGGAGGCGATCCGGCGCGCGGCCCGGCACGCCAAGCTCCAGGTGCTGACCGGGGTGCTCGGCGACCGGCTGGTGGTGATCGCGGGCGGCTCCGACAATCCGCTGGCCGTGGCGAAGGCGCTGATCGGGCCGTACGCGGCGGGCCCGGTCGTGGCCGGTCCGGTGGTGCCGGACCTGCTCGCGGCGACCCGGTCCGCGCAGGCCGCCGCCGCCGGGCTCAAGGCGTGCACGGCGTGGCAGGACGCGCCCCGGCCGGTCCTCGCGGACGATCTCCTTCCGGAGCGCGCGATCGCCTCGGACCCCTCGGCGCGCGAGCAGTTGGTGGAGGAGATCTACAGACCGCTGGAGGAAGCGGGTTCGGCGCTGCTGGAAACTCTGAGTGTCTATCTGGAGCAGGCCAGCAGTCTCGAAGGCGCGGCGAGAATGCTCTTCGTCCACCCGAACACCGTGCGCTACCGGCTTCGACGTGTGACCGACGTCACCGGCTGGTCACCCTCCGACGTGCGATCGGCGTTCACCCTGCGGATCGCCCTGATCCTCGGGCGCTTGGCCGACGCGGACGGGCAGTCCTAGACTTTTGTCGGACACCAACAATTCCCCCGACGGTTCTTCGTCCTAGTCCCCACGGGCGCCGGACACCGTCCCCAAGAGAGAGTGTGAGGGTGCTCGTACTCGTCGCTCCCGGCCAAGGCGCCCAGACGCCCGGCTTCCTGACTCCCTGGCTCGAACTGCCCGGCACCGCCGACCGCCTCGCGGCCTGGTCGGACGCCATCGGCCTCGACCTCGTCCACTACGGCACGAAGGCGGACGCGGACGAGATCCGTGACACCGCCGTGGCCCAGCCGCTGCTCGTCGCGGCCGGCCTGCTCTCCGCCTCCGCCCTCGGTGCCGCGTCCCCCGCCGCCGTCGCCGGCCACAGCGTCGGCGAGTTCACCGCCGCCGCCCTCGCCGGCGTCCTCGACGACACCGCCGCCCTCCGTCTCGTACGGACCCGGGGCCTGGCGATGGCCGAGGCCGCCGCGATCGCCCCGACCGGCATGTCGGCGCTGCTCGGCGGCGACCCCGAGGTGACCGTCCCGCACCTGGAGAAGCTCGGCCTGACCCCGGCCAACGTGAACGGCGCCGGCCAGATCGTGGCCGCCGGCACGCTGGAGCAGCTGGCCGCCCTGGAGGCGGACAAGCCCGAGGGCGTCCGCCGGGTCGTCCCGCTCAAGGTGGCCGGTGCCTTCCACACGCACCACATGGCCCCCGCGGTCGCCACGCTGGAGGAGGCCGCCCGGGAGCTGTCCCCGGCCGATCCGGCGGTGCCGTACGTCTCCAACAAGGACGGGCGGACCGTCGACACCGGCGCGGAGGTCCTCTCCCGCCTGGTCGGCCAGGTCGCCAACCCGGTCCGCTGGGACCTGTGCATGGAGACCTTCCAGGCGCTCGGCGCGACCGCGCTGATCGAGGTCTGCCCCGGCGGCACCCTCACCGGCCTCGCCAAGCGCGCGCTGCCGGGCGTGGCCACCGTCGCGCTGAAGACCCCCGACGACCTGGACGCGGCCCGTACGCTCGTCGCCGAGCACACGGCCGTCTGACGAGGAGTGTCGAGAAGCATGTCGAAGATCAAGCCCAGCAAGGGCGCCCCGTACGCGCGGATCATGGGCGTCGGCGGCTACCGCCCGGCCCGGGTCGTGCCGAACGAGGTGATCCTCGAGAAGATCGACTCGTCCGACGAGTGGATCCGTTCGCGTTCGGGCATCGCCACCCGCCACTGGGCGTCCCCCGAGGAGACCGTCACCGCGATGTCGGTGGAGGCCTCGGGCAAGGCGCTCGCCGCCGCCGGGATCACCCCGGAGCAGATCGACGCCGTCGTCGTCTCCACCGTCTCGCACTTCAAGCAGACCCCGGCCGTCGCCACCGAGATCGCCGACAAGATCGGCGCCGGGAAGCCGGCCGCGTTCGACATCTCCGCGGGCTGCGCGGGCTTCGGCTACGGCCTGACCCTGGCCAAGGGCATGATCGTCGAGGGCTCGGCGCGGCACGTCCTCGTGATCGGCGTCGAGCGGCTGAGCGACCTGACGGACCTGGAGGACCGGGCGACGGCCTTCCTGTTCGGCGACGGCGCCGGCGCGGTCGTGGTCGGCCCCTCCGACGTGCCGCACATCGGCCCCACCGTCTGGGGTTCCGAGGGCGACAAGTCCGAGACGATCAAGCAGACCGTCCCGTGGAACGAGTTCCACGTGGGCGACGTCTCCAAGCTGCCGCTCAATGAGGCCGGCGAGATCAAGTTCCCGGCCATCACGCAGGAGGGCCAGGCGGTCTTCCGCTGGGCCGTCTTCGAGATGGCCAAGGTCGCCCAGCAGGCGCTCGACGCCGCCGGCCTCTCGGCCGACGACCTGGACGTCTTCATCCCGCACCAGGCCAACATGCGGATCATCGACTCGATGGTGAAGACCCTGAAGCTGCCGGAGCACGTCACGGTCGCCCGTGACGTCGAGACGACCGGCAACACCTCGGCCGCCTCGATCCCGCTCGCGATGGAGCGGCTGCTGGCGACCGGTCAGGCGAAGAGCGGCGACACCGCGCTCGTCATCGGCTTCGGGGCGGGTCTCGTGTTCGCCGCGACGGTCGTTACTCTCCCCTAGGCGCCCGGGATCTTCCGGACGCCACCCACCGAAGCAACCACAGAAGGAGCGCCACCATGGCCTTCACCCAGGACCAGCTCGTCGAAGGTCTCGCCGAGATCGTGAACGAGATCGCCGGCATCCCGGTCGAGGACGTCCAGCTGGACAAGTCCTTCACCGACGACCTGGACGTCGACTCCCTGTCCATGGTCGAGGTCGTCGTCGCCGCCGAGGAGCGCTTCGGCGTCAAGATCCCCGACGAGGACGTCAAGAACCTCAAGACCGTGGGCGACGCCGTCTCCTACATCCAGTCCCACCAGGACGGCGGGATCTCGAAGGGCTGACCCGGCCCCCGCTGACCCGGCCCGCCACCCGGCGGTGGCGCCGTCTTTCGACCATCACACACATGGAGAACGAATTCCTGTGAGCTCGACCAATCGCACCGTGGTCGTCACCGGTATCGGCGCAACCACACCGCTGGGTGGCGACTCCGCAACGACCTGGGAAGGTCTTCTTGCGGGACGCTCCGGCGTCAAGCCCCTGGAGGGCGAGCGCTTCGCCGAACTGCCCGTCCAGATCGCCGCGTTCGCCGCGGTCGACCCGGCCGACGTGCTGCCCCGCCCGCTCGCGCGGAAGCTGGACCGCTCGGCGCAGTTCGCGCTGATCGCGGCCCGTGAGGCGTGGGCCGACGCGGGCTTCACCGCCCCGGCCGGCGAGGACGAGGGCGTCGCGCCCGAGCGGCTGGGTGCCGTCATCGCCTCCGGCATCGGCGGTGTCACCACGCTGCTCGACCAGTACGACGTGCTGAAGGAGAAGGGCGTCCGCCGCGTCTCCCCGCACACCGTTCCCATGCTGATGCCGAACGGCCCCTCCGCCAACGTGGGCCTGGAGGTGAACGCCCGCGCCGGCGTCCACACCCCCGTCTCCGCCTGCGCGTCGGGCGCCGAGGCGATCGGCTACGCCGTCGAGATGATCCGCAGCGGCCGTGCCGACGTGGTCGTCGCCGGCGGCACCGAGGCCGCGATCCACCCGCTGCCGATCGCCGCCTTCGCCAACATGATGGCGATGTCCAAGAACAACGACGAGCCGGCGAAGGCGTCGCGCCCCTACGACACCGGCCGCGACGGCTTCGTGCTCGGCGAGGGCGCCGGCGTCGTGATCCTGGAGTCCGAGGAGCACGCCAAGGCCCGCGGCGCGAAGGTCTACTGCGAGGTGCTGGGCCAGGGCCTGTCGGCCGACAGCCACCACATCGCGCAGCCCGAGCCGTCCGGCCGCGGCATCGCCGCCGCGCTGCGGCACCTGCTCGACACCACCGACCTGAAGCCGTCCGAGGTCGTGCACCTCAACGCGCACGCCACGTCGACGCCGCAGGGCGACGTCGCCGAGATCAAGGCGCTGCGGCAGGTCTTCGGCGACGACCTCGACCACGTGGCGGTCTCCGCGACCAAGTCGATGACCGGTCACCTGCTCGGCGGCGCCGGCGGCATCGAGACCGTCGCGACGGTCCTGGCGCTCCACCACCGCACGGCCCCGCCGACCATCAACGTCGACGAGCTGGACCCCGAGGTCGAGGCCGACATCGTCCGCGGCGAGCCCCGCGCCCTGCCCGAGGGCACGATCGCCGCGATCAACAACTCCTTCGGCTTCGGCGGCCACAACGTGGTCCTCGCGTTCCGGACCGTCTGACGCGACCCGCGCCACGCGGAAGGCCCGCCCCGTTCCCGGGGCGGGCCTTCGGTGTCTCCGCGGTCTCCGGGGTCAGCGGGGGACGGCGGGGGCGGTGGCCGCGGGGGGCGGCTTCAGGGACTCGTACGCGGCGATGCCGACGGGACCGCCGACGACCAGGCCCAGCAGCACCAGGCCGAAGACCACCGCGTCGTACCAGTCCACGTCGTCCGCGCCGTCGGGCGCCGTGACGGGCCGCACCTCTACGGGCTGCGCGGTGACGGGTTCAGCCGTGACGGGCCGGGCCTGCCCCGCGGGCTCGCCCGTCAGGGGCGCCGCGGTCTTCGCCGGCGGGATGGGGGCGCCGTCCGGGGGCGCCGCGGCGGGCTCTTCGTCCGGGAGGGACGCGCCGAAGCCGCCGACCAGCAGAAACATCAGGACGAGCAGGCCGAAGGCCCAGCCCGCCATGGCGCCGACCAGCTCGCCCCGGCACAGCTGGTAGACGAACCCGGACAGCAGGACCAGGGCCGCGCCCAGCGCGGCCCCCGCGAGCGCGGCGCTGACCGCTCCGGCCGTCCTGCGGGCGGTGCCGACCGTCTCGCCCGGACCCGTCATGCCGCTCCCCCGCCCCGCGCGCTCCCTGCGCGCCCCGGACCGCGAAACTAACGGGGCCGGGTGAACGGGCTCAGACGACCTGGTGAAGCCAGCGCACCGGCGCGCCCTCGCCGGCGTAGCGGAAGGGCTCCAGCTCGTCGTCCCACGGCTTGCCGAGGAGCTTGGCGATCTCGGCCTCCAGCACGGTCTCGCCCTGCGCGGCGCGGGCGAGGGCGGCGCGCAGCCGGTCCTCGGGGACGAGGATGTCGCCGTGCATGCCGGTGACCGCGTGGAAGATGCCCAGGTCGGGGGTGGCGCTGTAGCGCTCGCCCTCGGCGGTCGGGCAGGGTTCGGCGGTCACCTCGAAGCGGAGCATCTGCCAGCCGCGGAGCGCGGAGGCCAGCTGGGAGGCGGTGCCGGTCTCGCCCTGCCAGGAGAACTCGGCTCTCCAGGTGCCGGGCGCCGCGGGCTGGCGGATCCAGTCCAGCTGGACCCTGCCGCCGAGCACACCCGCCACCGCCCATTCGACGTGCGGGCAGAGCGCGCGCGGTGCGGAGTGTACGTACAGGACTCCACGTGTCGTCACCGGGACCTCCAGTGTGGGACGAGGTTCGCCTTCCCAGCGGCCTCAGTAAACAGCATCAGGCGAAGAACTCCGCAAACCTTCTAAAAGGGACAGCATGTGACGTGATGTAATTTACCGGAGCCGGTCGGCGCGGGCGCGCCGCTGGTTCGACGGGGGAAAAGCTACCGTGCCGCGCCGTGGTCGGGGTGACGTACGGTCGGTCAGGGGGCGGGTGGACACGAACCTTTCACCCGCCAGGAGGCCAGTCGCGCGAAGGAGGGGCCGGTGCCGTACGCCCGACGCCGATTCCGTACCGCCGTCACGGGTGCCGTGCTCGCGGTGGCCGCGCTCGCGGGCTGCACGAGCGCCCCCGGGTCCGGGGCCGCGCCGCCCGCCGCGCGCACCGCTCCGGCGCCGGAGCCGGAGCCGCCCTCGCGGTGGGCCGTGCCGCCCGCGTCCGTCGCCGCCGTGGGCGACTCCATCACCCGTGCCTTCGACGCCTGTTCGCTGCTCGCGGACTGTCCCGAGGCGTCCTGGGCGACCGGCACGGACCCGGAGGTGAACAGCCTGGCGCTGCGGCTGCTCGGCCCGGGGCGGGTGGCCGCGCACAGCTGGAACCTGGCCCGCAGCGGGGCCCGGATGGCGGCGCTGCCGGAGCAGATGGCGCGGGCGGCGGCCGAGCGGCCGGAGCTGGTCACGGTGATGATGGGCGCCAACGACGCCTGCCGGCCGACCCCGGCGGGGATGACCCCGGTGGCCGACTTCCGCCGGTCGTTCGAGGCGGCGATGGCCCGGCTGCGGAAGGACGCGCCCCGGGCGCGGGTGTACGTGGCGAGCGTGCCGGACCTGCTGCGGCTGTGGGACACCGGGCGGGCGAACCCGCTGGTGCGGAAGGTCTGGGAGCTGGGGGTCTGCGGCTCGATGCTGGCGGATCCGCTGGACCTGGGGGCGGCGGCGGAGGCCCGGCGCACGGCGGTGCGGGACCGGGTGGTGGCGTACAACCGGGTGCTCGCGGAGGTGTGCGCGGCGGACGCGCTGTGCCGGTACGACGGCGGGGCGGTGTTCGGCTTCCGCTTCGACGCGACGCTGCTGAGCACCTGGGACTGGTTCCATCCGAGCCGGTCCGGGCAGGCGCGGCTGGCGGAGCTGGCGTACCGGCGGGTGATGGCGGAGTAGCCCCGGGGCGGCGGCCGTCAGGTGCGCCGCCCCGGGGCCGTCCTCGGGCCCCGCTAGACCTCCAGCGTGACGGTGCGGCGGACGTCGGTGAGCGAGTGGGCGGCGTGGAGTGCGTAGCGGCCGGGGACGAGGGTCCAGGCATTCTTCTCCTCGTCCCAGATCTCGAAGGCGCGGCGCGGGAGCGGGATCGTCGTCTCGACGGTCTCGCCGGGCGCGGCCTCGACGCCGGCGAAGGCGGCGAGCCAGCGGGCGGGGCGCTCCACGGTGTCCGCGACCGGTGCGAGGTAGAGCTGGACGGTCTCGCGGCCGGGGCGGTCGCCGGTGTTGGTGAGGCGGACGGTGACGCTCTCCGGGGTGGCGGTGAGGGCGTCGTACGACCAGGTCGTGTAGCCGAGGCCGTGGCCGAAGGGGTACGCGGGGACGGCGCCGGTCCGGTCCCAGGCGCGGTAGCCGATGAACAGGCCCTCGGCGTAGTCGAGGACGCCGTCGGCGGGGGTGACCTCGGTGACGGGGGCGTCGGCGAGGACGGCGGGCCAGGTGGTGGGGAGCCGGCCGCCGGGCTCCTCGGCGCCGGTGAGGACGTCGGCCAGCGCGGCGCCGCCCTCCTGGCCGGGGAACCAGCTGAGCAGGATCGCGGCGACGTCGTCGCGCCACGGGAGTTCGACCGGGGAGCCGGCGTTGACGACGACGACGGTGTTCGGGTTGGCGGCGGCGACGGCGCGGACGAGGTCGTCCTGGCGGCCGGGGAGGGCGAGGTCCCGCCGGTCGAAGCCCTCGGACTCGACGCGCTCGGTGGTGGCGACGACCACGACGGCGGTGCCGGCGGCGCGGGCGGCCTCGACGGCTTCGGCGATCAGTTCGTCGGGGTCGCGGCGGGGACCGAGGTGGACGAAGGAGAACATGACCGCGGGGAGCGGGGCGGCGAACTCCTTGGCGAGGGTGTGCTTCAGGGAGACCTCGACGGTCTCGCCGGCGGTGAGCTCGACGGTGCCGCGCTCGACCGGGGAGCCGAAGAACGCCTCGAAGGGGTCGGTCTCGGGGCCCATCTCCTGGACGCCGTCGAAGAGTTCGCGGCCGTCGACGGTGAGGGTGAAGGCGCCGAGGCCGCGGGTGCCGAAGGCGTGGGCGCCGGTCTCGCGCGGGGTGAAGACGCCGGTGACCTCGATGGAGGCGAGGGTGTCGTGGGTGACGCCGGCCGGGAGGTCGTCGCCGATCCACTG
Organism: Streptomyces sp. NPDC057854; assembly: GCF_042797055.1. Classification (NCBI taxonomy): domain Bacteria; kingdom Bacillati; phylum Actinomycetota; class Actinomycetes; order Kitasatosporales; family Streptomycetaceae; genus Streptomyces; species Streptomyces sp. NPDC057854. The sequence goes on along the minus strand of NZ_JBHVMF010000028.1, from coordinate 31,033 downwards.
GACCTGCCCGTTGGGGAGGGTGCCCTCGCCGAGGACGTTCCCGGCGGCGTCGCGGCAGACGGCGCGGAGGGTGAAGCCCTGGTCGGCGGGGGCGAGTTCGTCGCTGGGGTCGGCGCCGGTCGCGTACGAGACGCTGCCCTCCGGGAGGGCGGCGGTGAGGCCGTCGAGCGGGGAGACGACGTGGTCGGGGAAGACCTGGGCGGAGCCGCCGCCGAGGACGCGGGCGTCGCGGGCGGCGGCGCCGGAGAGGGCGACGGTGCCGGGCTTCAGGGGCAGCGCGCCGTTCTCGTTGCGGACGAGGACGAAGCCGCGGCGGGCGATCTCGCGGGCGAGGGCATCGCCGTCGACCGGGGCCGGGGGCTCGGTGACGGCGGCGGGGGCGCCGTCGAGGGCGCCGACGCGGGCGGCGAGCCGCAGCACGTTCCGTACGGCGGTGTCGACGGCGGACTCGTCGGCCTCGCCGGAGCGGACGGCGGCGGCGAGCGCCTCGCCGTAGACGGTGCCGGGGCCGGGCATGGCGACGTCGAGGCCGCCGGCGAGGTCGCCGGTGGTGGAGCGGGCGGCCATCCAGTCGGAGACGTTGACGCCGTCGAAGCCCCATGCGCCGCGCAGCACCTCGTTGACGAGGTGGCGGTGCTCGGTCATGGTCACGCCGTTGACCTGGTTGTAGGCGGTCATGATGCCCCAGGGGTGGGCGTTGGCGACGATCGCCTCGAAGGGGGCGAGGTAGAGCTCGCGGAGCGGGCGGGGGGCGATCCGGTTGTCGACGGTGAAGCGGTCGGTCTCGGCGTCGTTGCCGACGAAGTGCTTGACGGTGGTGCCGACGCCGCCGTCCTGGACGCCTTGCACATAGCCGGTGCCGATGACGCCGGTGAGGTACGGGTCCTCGCTGTACGCCTCGAAGTGGCGCCCGCCGAGGGGGGTGCGGTGCAGGTTGACCGTGGGGGCGAGGAGGACGTGGACGCCCTTGCGGCGGGCCTCCTGGGCGAGGAGCCGGCCGGCCCGGCGGGCGAGGCCGGGGTCCCAGGTGGCGGCGAGCGCGGTCGGCGACGGCAGCGCCACGGACGGGTCGTCGGCGGTCCAGCGGACGCCGCGGACGCCGATCGGGCCGTCGGACATCACGACCGAGGCGAGGCCGATCTCCGGCAGGGCGGGCAAGGACCACATGTCCTGGCCGGCGAGCAGCCGGGCCTTGGCGTCCAGGTCAAGCCGGCCGAGCGCGGCCTCGACGGCCGCCTCCCGCAGGGCGTCCTCGTTCACGTCCGTACCTCCGCGTCGAAGTGCTGGTGCGGCCATCATGGACCCCTTTACCTGTAGATCGGTAGGTGATGTGACCTTTCCGTTATCTTGGTGGCGGGGGGACGCCATGGCGTACGGTCCCTGTCGACGACCCGACCAGCGGAGAGGGGGCTCGGCGATGCCACGGACCAGGAGCGAGGAGCGCCGCGCGGAGATCCTGCGCGCCGCCCTGGAGGTCATCGCGGAACGCGGCTACCGGGGCGCCACCCTCGGCTCGGTCGCCGAGCGCGTCGGCCTCACCCAGCAGGGCCTGCTGCACTACTTCCCCACCAAGGAGGCGCTGCTCGTCGCCGTCCTGGAGGAGCGCGACCGCTGGGACACCAGCGGCGGCCGGGACCGCGAGGGCTGGCGGCTCGACCTGCTGGACTCGCTGGTGGAGTACAACGCGATGCGGCCGGGGATCGTGCAGACCTTCTCCGCGCTGCTCGGCGAGAGCGTCACCGACGGGCATCCGGCGCGGGAGTTCTTCACCGAGCGGTACGCGCACGTGCGGGCCAGCATGGCGGACGTGCTGCGGCTGGAGTTCGGCGAGCGGCTGCCGGGCGGCCTCACGCCGGAGCGGGCGGCGCCGCTGCTGACGGCCGTGATGGACGGCCTGCAGTACCAGTGGCTGCTGGACCCGTCCGCCGTCGACATGCCGCGCGCCTTCCGGGACTTCCTGCGGCTGCTCGCGGGCCCCGCCGAGCGGTAGGGGGCGGCGTAGGGCGGGTGGGGGGCCGACGGGATTCGAACCCGCGCGAGCTCACCGCCAGGTCCGGCGGCCACTCCCTGCTTCCCGGGCTCCGGGGACCTCCTCGGCCCGGGAAGGCGATCGCCCACTCTGCCACGGCCCCCACCCTGCGGCCCCGCGCGCCGGGACCGCTGCCCCGACCCTAACTCCCGCCGTCCGCGCGGCGCGCCCGGATTTCCGGCGGCGCCGGGCCCGTCGCGGAAGGCCGCCGGAGGGCCTGCGAGCATGGGCGCCATGATGCTCGCAGCCGCCCAGTTCGCCCCGGTCGCCGGGGACGTCGAGGCCAATGTCCGTACGATCGCCGGTCTGGTCCGGGAGGCCGGGGCCGCCGGCGCCCGGGTCGTCGTCTTCGCCGAGCTGTCGCTCACCGGGTACGCGACCGCGCTGATCCGGGAGGACCCCGCGCTGGTCCTGGCCGAGGACGATCCGCGCCTGGAGCCGGTGCGCGCGGCCTGCCGGGCCGCCGGGACGGCCGCGGTGGTCAACGGGCCGGTGGCGGGCGGTGGTTCGCTGCCGGGGCTGACGACGCTGGTGATCGGCCCGGACGGCGCGCTGCTCGCCCGCTACGACAAGCGGCACCTGTTCCACGGCGACGAGCGGGCCACGTTCACGGCGGGCACGGCCGACGGCCGGTTCACGCTCGACGGCGTCCGGTTCGCGCTCGCCACCTGCTACGACAACCGCTTCCCCGACCTCGCCGAGCGGGCCGCCGCCGACGGCTGCGCGGTGTACCTGGCGAGCTCGATGCTGGAGGCCGCGAACGACTCCTTCGAGACCGTCTACCCGGTCCGCGCCCGGGACTTCGGCCTGTACGTGGTGCTCGGCAACGCGCTGGGGCCGAGCGAGGTCGGCGAGGGCGGCGGCATGGCCGGGATCTGGGGCCCGGACGGCGGACGGCTCGCCGACGCCGGCCCGGAGAAGCCGGGGTTCGTCCTGGCCGAGGCGGGCTGAGACGGACCTGGTCGTCCGGGGCCGCGCGGCAGGGCCGGCGCTGCGGTCAGGGAAGGGGCCGGGCCGCCGTGGGACTCCGGCGGCCCGGCCCGGGAGGCGGTACGACGGAACCCCCGGTCCGCCGTACGATCCTCCGTCCCCGGGGCGGGGGTCAGGGCCCCGCCCCGGGGCACTCGTGGCCCGTTACGGGGCGCTCAGGCCCAGCGTGTAGGTGCCGGAGCCGCTGTAGGCGTGCACGACGTAGCGGTAGTAGCCCGCGGTGCCGTGGTAGCGGGTGTCCTCGTCGGCGCCGGCGGTGCCGCCGACGGCCACGTCCGCCCAGCCCGCGCCGTTCCACTTCTGCAGGTACAGGTCGAAGTCCGTGCCGGCCGGGCCGCGCAGGCAGCCGGTGTGGGTGCCGGCGCTCGCCGCGTAGTAGTACGAGCCGTCCGGCTGGGCGGCGGCCTGGCCGGAGGCCAGCGTGCCGCGGTACGTGTGCTCGGCGGCGTCGCAGCCGGTGGGCGGGGTCGTGGAGCCGACCGTCAGCTGGTAGGTGACGGTGTGGGTGGTGGAACCCGTCCCGGTGACGGTGATCGGGTAGGTGCCGTTCGGGGTGCCCGCGGCCACCTTGACGGCCATGGTGGCGGAGTCGCCGGAGGTGACCGAGGCGGGGCTGAAGGAGACCGAGACGCCGCTGGGGGCGCCGCTCGCGGAGAGCTGGACGGTCTGCGCGGCACCGCCGGTGGTGGAGGTGTTCACCGTCGCGGTGACCTGGGTGTCCGGCTGGGCCGAGCCCGAGGACGGGTTCAGGGAGAGCGAGAAGTCCGGGGTGGAGGTGCCGCCGCAGTCGGTCTCGCCGGACTGGGCGGGGACGCCGACCGCGTTCCAGGCCGCCTTCACCGCGGTGCACTCGGCGGCGCCGTAGGTGTTCTTCGCGGTGGTGAGGGTGGCGCGGCGGGCCGCCGGGTGGTTCCAGGAGGACGTCTTCATCAGCAGGGCGCCCATGAAGATCTTGCCGGCCTTCTGGATGCCGATGCCGGTGACGGATGACGGACCGCCGGAACATATCGGGCTGTTCGGCTTGCCGCCGCCCGGGTTCGAGCCCTCGGCGAGCAGGTAGAACCAGTGGTTCTGCGGGCCGGCCGCCGCGTGCACCTCGGTGCCGGAGGTCAGCTGCGGGTAGCAGTTGGGGTCGTTGTTGATGAGCGACGGGTTGTACATGTTGCGGATCGGCTGGTTGTTGCCGGTGAAGTTCAGCTCCTCGCCAACCGTGTAGTCCGGGGAGTCGTTCGGGTTGTTCGCGTAGTGCTCGGTGAGCGCGCCGAAGATGTCCCCGGTGGACTCGTTCATGCCGCCGTTCTCGTTGGACGAGCCGGCCGAGCCCGGGGTGCGGTCGAAGATCTCGTGGCCGTACTCGTGGGCCACGACGTCGATGCCGGTGAGCTGGTTGGTGCCGTTCTGGTTGCGGCCGTAGGTGGTCTTCGTCCCGTCGTAGTAGGCGTTGACCTGGGAGAGTCCGGCGCGGGCCGGGACCATGCCGCCCCGTCCGTCGATGCCGTCGTAGCCGAACCACTCCTTGAGCATGTCGGACTCGCGCTGGGCCGCGTACATGATGTCGACGCAGGCGGTCACCAGGTCGTTGGCGCCGCCGTTGCCCCACGGGGAGGAGCCGGTGTACGCGCTGCCGTTCTGGCCGCCGCACTTGAAGGCGCCGCGGGTGGTGTCGGTCATGGAGGTCGCGGCGGTGTCGATGGTGACGGTGCCGTTGTGGTAGCCGCGGCCCTCGGCGTGCCGGACCTTGTCGGTGGCATGCGCGACCGTGCCGGTGCGGGCGTCGACGTAGGTGTCGAGCGAGCTGGGCAGGCCCTTCGCGGTGGTGCCGACGACCAGGGTGTGCCAGGCGAGGACGGGCTTGCCGGCCTTGAGGAGCACGGTCAGCTCGGGGGCGCTCGCGCTCTCCACGGCGGCCAGCTGCCCGCGGGCGGTGGCGAGGGCGGCCCCGGCGGTCACCTTCGCGGTCGTGGTCGGCAGCTTCAGGGCGGGGGTGGCGGCGCCGGTGACGTCGCGGACCTTGCCGGTGGAGTCGGAGAGGACGACGGCGTCGCCGCCGCCGTGGACCGGGAGTCCCTTGTACGTCCGCTGGTAGGCGGTGTAGTAGAGGCCGTTCGACCACGGGGTGACGGCCGTCCTGACGAGGTCCTCGTCGGCGCCGTGCCGCAGTTCGTCGAGGCCGCTGGCCGCGGCGGTGTCCGCGGCGGCCAGGGCCAGGGCGCGGCCCTGGCCCGGCGGCGCCGGCCGCGCCTCCGGGGCGGCGGAGGCGGTCCCGGCGAGGGCGGTCGCGAGGCTCGCCGAGAGGGCCAGGGCGGCCACGGCCGCCGTGAGTCTGGTGGGGTGCAACGTCGTGCTCCGTTCAGGGTGGGGGAGACGGATCGTCGCGCCGAGTATGGGCGGGGGCATGGCGGGTTCGGGACATCTCACCGGGCATAAGACGCGGGTTATGGTGCGCCCGCGCGCCCGTGCGTACGCTGCTGAAATGCAGCTGGAGTTGAGGCATCTCGAAGCCGTCTGCCGGATTGCGGAGGCGGGAAGTCTGGGCCGCGCGGCGCTCCGGCTGGGCATCTCGCAGCCGGCGCTCTCGGCCCAGCTGCGGCGGATCGAGCGGGTCGCGGGCGGGGAGCTGTTCCTGCGCGGGCCGCGCGGTGTGGAGCCCACTCCGCTGGGCGAGTTCGTGCTCTCCAAGGCCCGGCTGGTGCTCGGTGAGATGGACGCGATCGCGGCCGGGGCGCGGGCGGTCGCGCCGGACGCCCCGCTGCGGCTCGGCTGCATCCTGCTGGTCCTGGTCGACACGCTGCTCGGGCGGCTCGACCAGGTCGTGGCGGGGCGGGAGATCGCGGTCACGGTCGAGCACGCGGCGACGACGCTGACCCGGCAGCTCGGCGCGGGCCGCTACGACGCGGTGCTGTACGGCGAGGTCAACGACCACGAGGTGCCGCTGCCGGAGGGCACGACGGCCCGCACGCTCATCGCGAAGGAACCCTTCTGCGTGCGGCTCTCGGCGGAGCACCCGCTGGCCGGGAAGGAGCGGATCGCGCTGGCGGAGCTGGCGGGCGAGTCCTGGATGACGCTGGTCGAGGACGACGACGGCGGGCCGGAGGCGCTGGTCGCGGCCTGCGCGCGGGCGGGCTTCACCCCGTCCCTGCGGCACCGGGTCTCCGACCGGAAGATCCACTACGACCTGATCGCGTCGGGCCGCGCGATCTCGCTGAGCCAGCCGACGGCGCCGCCGGCCGCGGGCACGGTCCTCCGTCCCCTGGAGGGCGACCCGGTGACCGGCCGCATCCGCCTCGCCTGGAACCGCTCGACGGTCTCCGCCCGGCACGCGGAACTGCTGTACCGGGCGGCGGCCGAGGCGTACCTGGCGAACGTGCCCACCAATCCGTTCCACCAGGAGTGGTGGGCCGCCAGGCCGGAGCTGCATCCGGTCCTGGCGGTGGAGTGACGCCGGACCGGCTAGTCGTAGGTGACGTCGGAGGCCGTGTAGCGGCAGGTGGTGGCGTCGGGGCCGGTGCCGAGTTCGGTGGGCTCCTTGCCGGTGGAGTTTCCGGTGAAGCGGACGCAGGGCTTGATCTTCTTCTTGGTGTCGCCGTGGATCCGGACGTTCCGGAGGGCGGCGGTGTCGCCGTAGTTGGCGTTGACGCCGACGAGGGACGTGCCGGGGGCGGTGACGTCGACGTCGCTGACGATGATCGTGCGCTGGTACTGCTTCCTGCAGTTGCCGCAGGAGCGGACGAGCTTGCCGAAGTCGGCGACCTGGAACTTCGTCACCACGAGCTTGCCGGCGCCGTTGAACTGGAAGACCTTGTCGGCGGCGCCCCGGGCGCCGCCGCCGTACACGGTGTGGACGGCGTTCGCGGAGGTGCCCTTGAAGGTGGCGGCGTCCTCGCCGACGTTCTCCCACCAGACGTTCTGGAGGGTGCAGCTGCCGAGGCAGTGGACGCCGTCGGCGGCGGTGTCGCCGAGGACGACGTTCTTGAGGGTGGCGCCGTCCTTCAGGACGAAGAGCGGCGGCTGGTTCTCGTCCTGCCCGCCGGAGCCGAGGGCGCCGGTGCCGGAGAAGCGCCGCAGCCTGCCGTCGTAGGTGCCGGAGACCTCGATGGTCGCGGCGACCGGCCGGTCGCCCTTGGCGGCAGGCCAGGCGGGGACGGCGGCCGGGGCCGCGCCCGCCGGGGCGAGCAGGCCGGTGGTGACGAGGGCCGCGCCGGTGACTCCGAACGCGGCGAGGCCGCCGAGGAGTGCCCTGCGGCGGCCGGTCCTGCGCTTGTGTGACGTCATGAGTGGTCTTTCCTGAGGGGGATGCGGTGCACCCCCTGGTCGCCGCCCGGCGCGGAAAGGTTGCCGTCCCGCTGATCGTCTTCTTCCGGTTCCGTGCCGCCGTTCTCGCCGCGCAGGTCGCGGACCATGAGCGTCGCGCCGGCCACCGCGCCCGGCATCAGGAAGACCGCCACGAAGGGGACGACGAACGCGACGGCGAGCGGCACGCCGAAGCCGAGGGTGGCCGTGCGCCGGCCGCGGAGCAGCGCCAGCCGCTCGCGGAGCTCGACGCCCCGGCGCTGGAGGGCGACGGCGGTCAGCTCCTCCGCGAGGAAGAAGCCGGAGACGCAGAAGCCGAGGACGGGGACGACGGTCTGGCCGACCACCGGGATGAAGCCGCAGGCGAAGAGGAGCACGGAGTAGAAGGCGACGCGGAGGACGATCCGCAGGCTGTCGCGGCCCGAGATCCACAGTTCGCGCCAGAGCGGCAGGCCGGACTCGGGGACCTCGCCGCCCTCGCTGCGGTCGACGTCCTCGGAGAGCTTCTCGTAGAAGGGCTGGCCGATGAGCAGGGTGACGGCGGTGAAGGTGACGACGGCGAGGAAGAGGCTGAAGCCGATGAGGAGGGCCGTCATGGCGTTGCGGAAGATGTCGCGCCACAGCTCGGACCAGTCGTCGGCGAACGGCGTCGCCCAGGCCGTCAGCTCGGTCGCGTTGAGGGCGAGGGCGCCCGTCGCGGCCAGGTAGAGGACCAGTGTCAGCAGGCCGGGCAGCAGCCCGAAGCCGAACCGGCGCCCGTGCCGTGCGACCCACTTCTGGCCCTGGACCAGATAACCGAAACCCACCCCGAAATCGCGCATGCGGGCAGCCTAGCGGGGTGGATCACCGGTGCCGCACGCGGTGGTGCGCCGGCCGGGATCAGACGGCGAGCTCGACCGTGATGTTGCCACGGGTCGCCTTGGAGTACGGGCAGACCTGGTGGGCCTTCTCGATCAGGCTCTTGGCGGTCTCGGCGTCCACGTTGGGGAGGGAGGCCGAGATCTTGACGATGAGGCCGAAGCCGTCGTCGTTCTTGCCGATGCCGACCTCGGCGGTGACCGTCGAGCCGGAGATGTCCGCGTTCTCGTTGCGCGCGACGACGCCGAGGGCGCCCTGGAAGCAGGCGCTGTAGCCGGCGGCGAAGAGCTGCTCGGGGTTGGTGCCCTCGCCGGAGCCGCCCATGGCCTTGGGCGGGTTGACGACGACGTCGAGCTTGCCGTCGTCGGTGGCGACGCGGCCGTCACGGCCGTTCTCCGCGGTGGCGACGGCGGTGTAGAGGACGTCGGAGTGCTGGATGGACATGCTGGTTCCGCTCTTTCTTCTCCCCGCCGCGACTCGCGCCCACGATCGCGGCGGCTGAGGGCAGACTACCGGTCCAGCGAGACGATCATCTTCCCGGTGTTGTCGCCGCGGAGCATGCCGAGGAAGGCGTCCACGCCGTTCTCGATGCCGTACGCGAAGGTCTCGCGGTACTTCAGCTCGCCGGAGCGCAGCCGGCCGCCGACCTCCTCGGTGAACTTCTGCTGGAGGCCGTAGTGGTCGCCGACCAGGACGCCCTGGAGGCGGAGCCGCTTGCCGATGATCAGCGCCATGTTGCGCGGGCCGGGGGCCGGCTCGGTGTCGTTGTACTGGGCGATCATGCCGCAGATGGCGGCGCGGCCGTGGACGTTGAGCGAGGAGATCGCGGCCTCCAGGTGCTCGCCGCCGACGTTGTCGAAGTAGACGTCGATGCCGTCCGGCGCGGCCTCGCGCAGCAGGTCGCGCACGGGGCCCTTCTTGTAGTTGAAGGCGGCGTCGAAGCCCAGCTCCTCGACGAGCCACTTCACCTTCTCGTCGGAGCCGGCCGAGCCGATGACGCGGGAGGCGCCGCCGAGCTTGGCGAGCTGGCCGACCTGGCTGCCGACGGCGCCGGCCGCGCCGGAGACGAAGACGGCGTCGCCCGGCTTGAAGGAGGCGGTCTCGAAGAGGCCCGCGTAGGCGGTCAGACCGGTCATGCCGAGCACGCCGAGGTACGTGGAGAGGGGGGCCAGCTCCGGGTCCACCTTGGTGGCGTGCTCGGCCGGGACCTGGGCGTACTCGCGCCAGCCGAGGCGGTGCAGGACGTGGTCGCCCTCGGCGAAGCCCGCCGCGTTCGACGCGACGACGACGCCGACCGCGCCGCCCTCCATCGGGCGGTCCAGCGCGAACGGCGGGGTGTAGGACTTCACGTCGTTCATCCGGCCGCGCATGTACGGGTCGACCGAGAAGTGGAGGTTCCGCACCAGGATCCGGCCCTCGGCGGGCGCCTCGACCGGCACCTCGCGCAGGGCGAAGTCGGTGGGGACCGGCCAGCCGTGCGGGCGGGCGACGAGGTGCCATTCGCGGCTGGTGGCGGGGAGAGCGGTCATGGGGAGGACCTCCAGTAAAAAAGCTTCACCTGATGAAACAACCATGCGCCTTGATATTTCATGTTGTCAAGCATCGGAGTACGATGGGCCCCATGCCCACCTCACACACCGACCCCGTGAGCCTCGAAGTCGTCGAGCTGATCGGCACGGTCGTGGCGCGCTACCACCAGGAGTACGAGGAGGCCGCCGCCGCCCACTCCCTCACCGGCGCGCAGGCCCGCGTCCTCGGGCTGCTCGCCCTGGAGCCCACCCCGATGCGGAAGATCGCCGAGAAGCTCAAGTGCGAGCCGTCCAACGTCACGGGGATCATCGACCGCCTGGAGTCCCGGGGCCTGGTCGAGCGGCGCCCCGACCCGGCCGACCGCCGGGTCAAGCTGGCCGCGCCCACCGAGGAGGGCCGGGACACCGCCCGCCGGCTGCGCGACTCCCTGCGCTTCGCCCGCGAACCGCTCGGCGAGCTGACCGGCGTCGAGCGCGCCCTGCTGCGGGACCTGCTGCGCCGGATGCTCGGCGAGGAGCCCGCGGCTTAGACGCACCACCACAGGAACGGCGTGCAGGTTCTCGTGGGCTCCGGGGCCGGTGTCGTCGGGGGCGGGGCGGTGGGGGTCGCGGAGGCGGACGGGGTCGCGCCGCCCGTGGGCGGGGCGGTGGGCGAGCCGGACGCGCTCGGCGTGGCCCGCGGCTCGTCGCCCTGCGGTCCGGCGGTGACCTCCGGCGCGGACGGCGCCGCGGACGAGGGCGCGGCGGAGCCGGGCGCCGCCGAGGTCGCCGGCCCGGCGGAGGCACCGCCCGGCCCCGCTCCCGTGCCCGTACCGGGGGCGGAACCCGTCCCCGTACCCGTACCCGATCCCGATCCCGTGCCGGAGCCCTTGCCCGTGCCGGGGCCGGGCGACGCGCCGCCGCCGGTGCCCGTGCTGATGCGGCGCGGGCGGCCGGTCGGAGTGGCCGGGCCCTCGGTGGTCTCGGCCGCCCGGTCGTCCTGCCCGCCGTCCTCCTCCGCCGTGTCGTCGGCGCTGCGGCTCGGCAGGGCGGGCGCGGGCGGGATCTCGGAGGGCTCCAGCTCCTCCACGGCCAGCGCCGGCCCCTTGTCCTCCGGCTCCTCGAACACCGTCTTCGCCAGGCCCAGCGACCCCGCCGCCAGCACCAGCCCCAGCGTGCTCACCGCGACCGTCCGGCCGCGCCGGGCGCTCCCCCTCTTCCGGCGCCGGGCGGCCGACCGGCCGCCCTCCCGCCGGGGGCCCGCCGGAGGCACCACGAGGTCCAGCTCGTAGACGTGCTCGGGCGCGAGCGGCGCGCCCACGGCCGCTCCGGCCTCGTCCGCGGCCCCGCCCTCGGCCTCCGGCGCGAACGCCTCGGGCGGATACGGCCCAGGCGGGTACGGCTCCTGCCCGTACGACCCGGGCGCGTACGGCTCCCGCGCGTACGGCTCCCGCGCGGGGCTCTCGGCGCCGTACGGCTGCGCGAACGCCCCCGGCGCGTACGGCTGTCCGGCCGGGTCGTGCACCTGGGCCTCGGCGCCCTCGTGAGGCGCGGGGTGAGGCGGTGCGTGGGGGGTGTCGTACCGCAGCCGCTCGACGGGGGTTCCGCACCCGGCGCAGGCGAGGGCCCCGTTGAGATGCCGCCGGCACGCGTGGCAGTAGTCCATGGGGCTCGCACGCTAGGACGAACGGCGCACCCCCGGGGAGTCGACGGTGTGAGGATCCTGTGAGGAAACCGCAGGTGGGCGTCGTGCCGTGACGATTCTCCCGGTTCGGCACCCCCCGCCGCCGCCCGCCGCCCGGGCCCCGGGCGGCGCAGCCCAGCGCGCGCGGCGGGCCCGGCGGTCGCACGATGCGAACAGGACACCCGACCGCGACACCTCGCCCGTGTCAGCACCGCACCCCGGAGGATCCGCCGTGACCGTCAGCCTCGATCAGCTGCGCCGTTGCCATGTCGCCGTCGACCTGGGTGCCGCCCGCACCCGGGTCTACGTGAAGGGGGCCGGGCTCGTCGTCGACGAGCCGAGCGTCGCCGCCGTCAACACCCACACCGGAGCGCTGATCGCGGTCGGCGCGCTCGCCGAGAAGATGACCGGCCGCACCCCCGACTACATCCGCGTCGTGCGCCCGGTCTCCGGCGGCACGGTCGTCGACATCGAGATGGCCCAGCGGATGCTCCGTCACCTCCTCGGCGAGAAGCTGCGCCGGCAGCTCCGCCGCAAGCCGCGGCTGCGCGCCGCCGCCTGCACCCCGCACGACAGCGACCCGCTGGCCCAGCGCGCCGCCGTGGAGACCCTGGTGGGCCTCGGCGCGCGCCGGGTCGAGCTGGTCGACACGCTGATCGCCGCCGCCGTGGGCTCCGGCCTGCCGGTGGAGCAGCCGACCGCGACCATGATCCTGGTGTGCGGGGCGGCGACGACGCAGGTCGCGGTGCTCTCGCTGGGCGCGATCGTCACGGCCGAGCGGATCCCGGTCGGCGGCGACGCCATCGACCACGCGATCATCCAGCACCTGCGCCACCACCACGAGCTGATGCTGCCGAGCCAGTCGGTGCGCCCGCTCCAGCTGGCGCTGAGCGGCAACGGCCTGACCCCGCACGGCCCGGAGTCCACCGAGATCCACGGCCGGGACGTGGCCACCGGCCTGGCCCGCTCGGTCACCGTCGACACGGCGGCCGTGCGGGAGGCGATCCACACGCCGCTGACGGCGGTGCTCGACGGCATCGGGAAGGTGCTGCGGGACTGCCCGCCGGACCTGGTGGCCGACCTCGCCGACCGCGGGATCATGATGGTCGGCGGCAGCGCGCTGCTGCCGGGCCTGGACCAGATGCTGCGGAACGCCACCGGGATGCCGGTGCACATCGCCGAACGGCCCGACGTCTGCGCCGTGCTGGGCCTCGGCGCGATGCTGGAGGGCAAGGTGCAGCCGATGGTCCTCGACCCGCTGGGCGACCACCGGGGGCTGGCCGACGACGGCGACCGGGACCGCGACCGGGAGCGCGACCGGGGCCGCGCGTTCGCGGACGATCTGACGGAGTGACCGATCCCGACATCGCCCGATTCGTACGCCGATGAGACCATGGTGATCATGGACGAGTACGCCGAGCGGCAGCCGCGGGACGGGGAACCGGCCCGGCTGCCGATGCTGCTCGAAGCCGTCCTCGCCGTCGGCACGGACCTCGAACTCCGCGCCACGCTCCAGCACCTGGTGGACGCGGCGACCGAGCTGGTCGGGGCCCGGCAGGGGGCGCTGGGGGTGCTGGACCCCGAGCGCCCCCGGCTCACCGGGCTCTTCACCACCGGGATGACCGACGAGGAGCGGGCCCGCGCCGGCCGGCTGCCCGGCGGCCCCTCCGGCGACCTCGGGGTGCCGATCCGGGTGCACCACCAGGTCTTCGGCCATCTCCACCTCTCCGGGAAGCCGGGCGGCTTCACCGAGGAGGACCTGGCCCTGCTGCGGGTGCTGGCCGCGCAGGCCGGCATCGCGATCGGCAACGCCCGGCTGTACGAGACGGCCCGGCAGCGCGAGCGGTGGATCGAGGGCGCGGCGGCCGTCACCACGGCGCTGCTCACCGGCGAGTCCGCCGAGGACGCCCTGATGACGGTCGCCGAGCAGGCGCGGATCCTCGCGGGCGCCGCCGCCGGGGTGATCCTCCAGCCGACTCCCGAGGGCGGCATGGAGATCGTCACGGCCTCCACCACGGAGGACCCCGGCGATCTGGTCGGCACCACCATCCGGCCGGGCTCCGCCGTCCTCGTCCAGCTCCTGGGCGGGGAACCGGTGTTCGTCGAGGACTCGTCGACCGACCCGCGGATGACGACGCCGGTGCGGTCCCGGTTCGGGCCGTCGATGATGCTGCCGCTGCGCAGCGGCGGCCGGCTGATCGGCACCCTGGCGCTGCCGCGCCGCCGGGGCGACGAGCCGTACTCGGCGGTGGACCGGCTGCTGGCCGCGCAGTTCGCCTCGCAGGCGGCGCTGGCGCTGGTCCTGGCGGACGCGCGGCACGACCGGGAACGGCTCGCGGTGTTCGAGGACCGCGACCGGATCGCCCGTGACCTGCACGACCTCGTCGTCCAGCGGCTGTTCGCGACGGAGATGATGCTGGAGTCGACGCGCCGCCGCGCCGCGGACCGGTCCGAGGAGGACGAACTGCTGGCGAGGGCGGTGGACGAGCTGGACTCCACGATCCAGGAGGTGCGGACGACGATCTTCGCCCTCCAGCAGCCGCCGGCGGAGGCGCCGGCGACCTTCCGGGGGCGGGTGCTGCGCGAGACCGGCGGGGCGGGGGTGCTGCTCGGCTTCCAGCCGTCGGTGCGGTTCACCGGGGCGGTGGACACGCTCGTGGACGAGCCGGAGGCGCGGAAGCTGCTGGGCGTGCTGCGCGGGGCGCTCGCGGCGGCGCACCGGCGGCCGGGGATCGGACGGATCCAGGTCGACGTGGGCGTCGGCGACACGGGCGCGTGGCTGCGGGTGGAGGACGACGGCACCCCGCCGACGACGGTCACCTGGCCCTGACGGCCCCCGGACGGAGCAGTCCCGCGCGCCGGGGCGGCGGGCCGGATCTTGACTGAGGAGGTGAACTCCGACGCCAAGCCCCCGACCGCGGCGGCCTACCGCAATCTGGTGATGGCCACCCTCGGCTTCACGCTCACCTTCTGGGCGTGGGACCTGATCGCGCCCCTCGGCAGCTGGTACGGCGAGCGCCTGGACCTCAGCTCGTTCCAGCAGTCGTTCCTCGTCGCCGTGCCGGTGATCGTCGGCTCGCTGGGCCGGATCCCGGCCGGCGCACTGACCGACCGGTACGGCGCGAAGCTGATGTTCCCGCTGGTCTCGGCGCTGACGATCGTCCCGGTGCTGCTGCTGACCGTGGTGAAGGACTCGTACGGCCTGATGCTGGTGGTCGGCTTCCTGCTCGGTCTCGGCGGCACGACCTTCGCGATCGGCATCCCGCTGGTCAACTCGTGGTTCCCGCCGGAGAAGCGGGGCCTGGCGCTCGGCGTGTTCGGCATGGGCATGGGTGGCGTGGCACTCTCCGGCTACTTCACGCCGCGGATCGCGAAGCACGGCGAGAACCTGCCGTTCGTCGTGGTGGCGGTGGCGCTCGCCGTGTACGCGGTGCTCGCCGCCGTCCTCATCACCGACCGGCCCGACCGGCCGGTGCCGACGGCGTCGCTGGGGAGCCGGCTGGGCTCGGCAGGCCGGCTGCGGGTGACGTGGGAGCTGTCGGCGCTGTACGCGATCGGCTTCGGCGGCATCGTGGCGTTCGGCGTGTACCTGCCGACGTACCTGAAGACCTGGTACGAGCTGGACCCGACCGACGCGGGCACGAAGGCCGCCGGGTTCGCGCTGGTCACCGTGGTCTTCCGGCCGATCGGCGGCTGGCTGTCGGACCGCGTCCACCCGGCGGTCGTCACCGCGTGGGCGCTCGGCGTCGTCGCGCTCCTCGCCGTGGTCCAGGCGTTCGACCCGAAGCTGGACCCGGTCGGCACGATCGCCCTGCTGGTGATGGCGGCCGGCCTCGGCACCGCGAGCGGCTCCGTCTTCGCGCTGGTCTCGCAGGTCACCCCGCAGGCCAAGGTGGGCTCGGTGACCGGCATCGTCGGCGCGATGGGCGGCCTCGGCGGCTTCGTCCCGCCGCTGGTCATGGGCGCGATCTACAGCGCCAAGGACTCGTACTCGATCGGTTTCATGCTCCTCTCCGACCTGGCGCTCGCCGGCTGCGTGTACGCGTACGGGCGGATGCGCGGGCTGCGGCCGGACGGCGACGCGGCGGACGCCGGGGCGGCGAAGGTCCCGGCCGGCCGGCCCTGACGCCCCGGCAGAATGCGTTCCGGCAGCACCCCTCGCCCCCGACCCGAGGAGTACGACCGGTGACCGCACCCCTCTTCCCGCCGCTGTTCCCGGCCCTCGCGGCCCCGACCGCCCGGCCGGCCCTGCGCTGCGGCCCGGACGCGCTCTCGTACGAGGAGCTGGCCCGGGCCGCCGGTGCGCTCGCGGCCCGGCTCGACGGGTGCCGGCGGGTCGCCGTGTGGGCGGTGCCGACCGCCCGGACGGCGGTGGCCACGGTGGCGGCGCTGCTCGCGGGCGTCCCCGCCGTCCCGCTGAACCCGCGCTCCGGCGAGCGGGAGCTGGCCCACGTCCTCGGCGACAGCGCGCCCGACGCGGTGCTGGCCGGTCCGCAGGACGCGCTGCCGGCCGCGCTCGGCGCGCTCCCCCGCGTGGACGTGCCGCTCGACGGGCCGGCTGGGCCCCCGGCACCCCGGGACACCGACCCGGAGGCCACCGCCCTGGTCGTCTACACCTCCGGCACCACCGGCCCGCCGAAGGGCGTGCTGCTCTCCCGCCGGGCGGTCGCCGCCTCGCTGGACGCGCTCGCGGAGACGTGGGCGTGGACGGCGGACGACGTCCTGGTGCACGGGCTGCCGCTGTTCCACGTGCACGGCCTGGTGCTGGGGACCCTGGGGCCGCTGCGGCGCGGCGGCGAGGTGCGGCACCTGGGCGCCTTCTCGGCGGAGGGCGTCGCCCGCGAACTGGCGGCCGGCGGCACGATGCTGTTCGGCGTCCCGACCATGTACCACCGGCTCGCGGACGCCCTCCCCGGCGACCCGGCGCTGGCCGCGGCCCTGTCGGGGGCGCGGCTGCTGGTGTCGGGGTCGGCGGCGCTGCCGGTCCGCGACCACGAGCGGATCGCGGCGGTGACGGGCCGGACGGTGGTGGAGCGGTACGGGATGAGCGAGACGCTGATGAACACGAGCGTCCGGCCCGGCGGCCCGCCGCGCCCCGGGACGGTGGGGCCGCCGCTGCCGGGCGTGGAGCTGCGGCTGGTGGAGGAGGACGGGTCGGTGCTCGCCGGGTCCGACGGGGAGACGGTCGGCGAGGTGCAGGTGCGCGGCCCGAACCTCTTCTCCGGCTATCTGAACCGGCCGGACGCGACGGCGGCGGCGTACGACGGCGACTGGTTCCGGACCGGCGACATGGCGGTCCGGGAAGGAGACGGAACGATTCGGCTGGTGGGCCGGAAGGCCACCGACCTGATCAAGAGCGGCGGCTACAAGATCGGCGCGGGCGAGATCGAGAACGCGCTGCTCGACCACCCGGGGGTGCGGGAGGCCGCCGTCACCGGGGAGCCGGACCCGGACCTCGGCGAGCGGATCACGGCCTGGGTGGTGCCGGCCGACCCGGCGGCCCCGCCGGCGGCCGGGGAACTGGCGGACCACGTGGCGCGGCTGCTCGCCCCGCACAAGCGGCCGAGGACGGTCCGGCTGCTGGACGCCCTCCCCCGCAACGACCTGGGGAAGGTGCTGAAGACGCGGCTCCCGCGCGGATGACGGCGAGGGGCCGGACCCCCGGCGGGTCCGGCCCCTCCCCCTGTCTCCTTGGAGCTACTTCACGCCGACCGCGTGGATCAGCTCCTGGGTGACGGAGCCTCCCCGGTCGTCGGCGGCGCGGGCCCGCAGCGAGACGGCGGACGCGCCGGACGGGATCCGCAGGTCGCCGGTCCAGGAGTCGCCGCGCCCGGCGCGGAGGGCCACCCGGGTCCAGGTGGCGCCGTCGTCGTAGGAGACCTCCAGGCCGGCGCCGGTGATCGTGCCGGTGCCGGCGGCGTCCTTCACGTACGCGGCGGAGACGCCGACCGGGATCCGGGAGCCGGCCCGGACGTTCCCGTACAGGTCGGTGTCGAGGCGGAGGCCGAGGTTGAGCATCGGCAGGACGGTGTACCGGTCGTCCGGGGTGCGGGCGGACCGGACGGTCCACTCGCTGTGCCCCCGGGCGCCGAGCCGCCAGCGGGCCGGGTCGAGCGCGGTGTCGGTGACGACCCTGTAGGCGGCCTCCCGGGCGGGCGCGTCCCACAGGTTGTAGCCGGAGCCCGTCTTGCGGCCCCGCGACACCCCGTCCACGAACACCTCCGTGGTCTGGCTCATCGTCGGGTCGCCCCACACGTCGCCGAAGCCGGTGTGGTCGGGGCCGGAGTCGCCCCAGCCGGGCGTGTTGAACCGCAGGTCGTCGCCGCGCCGCTGCTGGCCCCAGCCGAGGCCGGTGCCGAGCCACGGGTGCCACACGGGGCCGAACCAGTCGAGGCGCGTGGCGGAGCCGCCGCGGTGGACGGACAGGCCGCCGCGCTGCTCCAGCGACTCGCCGAGGTCGACGGACTCGTGCCACCGCTGGCCGGCGCCGGTGGAGACGTACTCGGTGCGCTCGGCCGGGAAGGCGATCCGCTCCTTGAAGCCGACGCCGAGCGGGAAGGCGTCCGTGATCGAGTAGCGGAACTCGCCGCCGGTCTCCTGCCGTCCGGTGGGGGCGTGGAAGCGGGTGCGGAGGGTGGCGAGGTCCCGGTCGCCGGGGCGGTACGCGAGGTCGGTGCCGACGCGGCCGGGGTGGCCCTCGGAGAGGTCGTAGACGTACGGGGTGAAGCGGGTGCCGGTGAGGTCGATCCGCTCGCCGCGGGCGGCGCCGGCGGCGATCCGGGCGGCGTCGGCGCGGTTCACGGTGGCGACCGGCAGCGGGCGCTCCTGGTAGTCGGGGGTGCCGAACCAGGCCATCAGCCGCCCGGGGGCGTCGTCGGTGACGAGGAGCGCCGCGGCGCCCGCGTCCTGCGCGGCCTGGGCGGCCGTGGCCGGGTCCGCGCCGGGCGCGAGGCGGACGAGGACGGCCTTGCCGGTGACGTCCCGGCCGGCGTACGCGGCGGGGGTGCCGGTGCCCGCGTCGGCGAGGGCGAGGCGGTGGCGGCCTTCGAGGAGCGCGGTGCCGGACTGCGGGCGCAGGTCGGTGAGGCGCCGGCCGTCGACGTTCGCCTCCAGCAGCGGCTTGCCGAGCCGCCAGACCGTGCGGTACTCGAAGGTGCCGGCGGTGACGGGGTCGGTCGGCGCGGCGAACAGCGAGTCGTACGCCGTCGGCACCTGCACGATGTCCGTGTAGGAGACGCCGCCGAGGGCGCGGGTGTACTCCATGAGGAGCTGGCGGGTCTCGGTGCGCTTCTCGACCTCGGCGCGTATCTCGCGCAGTGCGCGCCCGTCGAGGGTGATCTCGCGGTCGCGGTCGAGGACGACCTCGGGGGCGGCCAGGAAGCCGAGGCCGAGGGAGTCGGGGCCGTGCGCGCCGCGCACGTCGAGGAAGGTGTCGACGGTGTACGTGCCGGGCTTCAGGCGGAGTTCGACGGTGCCGGAGTCGCCGACGGAGGCCGGGAAGGGGTCGTCGCCGGAGGTGAGGTTCCGCAGGCCGAGGCCGGCGGCGGCGGGGGCGCCGTCGCGGTCCTTGACGTGGACCGTGAGGGTGTAGCGCTCCTCCTCCTTGACCAGGCCGAGGGCGGTGTGGGCGACCGGGACGCCGCCGGCGGTGGCGGTGATCCGGCCGGAGGCGGTGCCGACGGGGGCGCCGGTGCCGTCACCGGTGACGGTGGTGGACGCGGTGCCGTGCGCGGGCACGGTGAGGGTGGTGTCGGCGAGGCGGGCGGTGCCGGCCGGCATGCCCTCGACGGCGAGGCTCAGCTCGACGGGCGCGCCGGAGGAGTTGGTGTACGTGACGGTCCGGGTGACGGGACGGTTCGCCTCGTACGGCCAGGAGAAGAACCCGAGGTCGGCGGAGCCGGTCGCGGTGATGTCCGCGGCGAGGGCGGCGGGGACGTCGACGCGGCCCGCGCCGAGGTCGTACACGGAGGCGTCGAGGACCTTGGAGCTGGACATGAGGGCGTCCTTGAGGCGGGCGCCGGTCCAGTCGGGGTGGCGTTCCGCGAGGAGCGCGGCGACGCCGGCGACGTGCGGGGTCGCCATGGAGGTGCCGCTCATCGACGTGTAGAAGCCGCTGCCCCCGGCGAGCTGGGAGCGGGCGGCGAGGATGTCGACGCCGGGCGCGGAGAGGTCCGGCTTGAGGGCCTGGTCGCGGTGGCGGGGGCCCTTGCTGGTGAAGTACGCGGCCCGGTCGGCGGAGTCGACGGCGCCGACGGTGAGCGCGGCGTCGGCGGCGCCGGGCGAGCCGATGGAGCCGGGGGCGCCGGTGTTGCCGGCGGCGACGACGAAGAGGGCGCCGGTCTCGGCGGAGAGCCGGTCGACGGCCTGGGCCATCGGGTCGGTGCCGTCGCTGGGCTCCCGGGAGCCGAGGCTCATCGAGACGATCCTGGCGCCGACGTCCTTGGCGGCCCACTCCATGCCGGCGATGATCTGCGACTCGGAGCCGTGGCCCTCGTCGCTGAGGACCTTGCCGACGGCGAGGACGGCGCCCGGGGCGACGCCCTTCTCGCGGCCGTCGGAGGCGGCGCCGGAGCCGCCGACGGTGGAGGCGACGTGGGTGCCGTGGCCGTCCCGGTCGGCGACCTCCTGGCCCTCGATGAAGGACTTCGACTCGGCGATCCGGCCGGCGAGGTCGGGGTGCGCGGCGTCGGCGCCGGTGTCGAGGACGGCGACCTTGACGCCCTTGCCGGTGAGCCCGGCCTGCCACGCCTCCGGGGTGCCGATCTGGGCGTTGGACTCGGCCATGGCGGCCTCCACCCGCCCGTCGAGCCACACCTTCGCCGGCGCGGCGGCGCGGGCCGCCGGGGAGGTGAAGGACCGCCAGAAGGCGGCCGGGTCGGTGGCGGTGACGGCCGCGCCGCGGACGCTGGGGAGGGCGCGGACGTTCTCGGTGCCGCGGGGCGCGCCGGCGGTCCGGGCGGACGTGCCGTAGGTGACGATCAGCGGGAGCTCGTCGGTGACGCCCTGTTCGACGAGGCCGGTGACGTCGAAGAGGCGCGGGTCGAGGGCGCCGGAGTCGAGGAAGCGGCGGGCCTCGTCGGGGACGACGGTGACCCGGCCGTCGGTGACCCGGGTGCGGACGGCTCCGGTGGCGCCCTCGGCCCGGTCGACGGTGACGGTCCTGGCGCCGCCGTCCAGGGTGGTGAGGGTGACCCGGTCGCCGGTGACGAGGGTGACGGTGGCGGACGCGGCGGGGCCCTGGAAGGTGGCGGGCACGGCGGCGCCGCCGGCGTCCGGTGCGGCGGCGGACTGCCCGGCCGAGAGCAGCACGAGGGCGGCGCCGGCGGCGATCAGCCCGGCTCTGCCCCGGGGCGGCGGTGTGGACATCGAACGGCTCCTCGCGGACCCGGGGTTCGGGGGTAGGGATTCCGGATCCGCGAGGAGTCTCGTGCGCCGGAGGGGGAGTTGGCCCCCGTCGCGGCTGGCGGCTATGTGCCGTGGCGGCCACCCGCCAGAAGGGCGAAGGCGGTTCAGGCCGGGAGCGTTCGGGACGAGCCGGGAGCGCTCCCGTGACGTGCGGCGCCGGTCAGGGGGTCGGGTGCTCGGCGTCGTACCGGCGGAATCCGCGGGCGTACACGGCGAACACGCCGACGGCGACGGCGCAGAGGAGGCCGCCGCCGGTGATGGCGACGGCCGGCGAGGTGAGGTCGGCGACGGAGCCGGCCACGAAGTCGCCGAGCCGGGGCCCGCCGGCGACGACCACGATGAAGACGCCCTGGAGCCGGCCGCGCATCTCGTCCGGCGCGGCGACCTGCATCATCGTGTTCCGGAAGATCATCGACGAGGTGTCGGCGTAGCCGGCGACGGCGAGGCAGAGCAGGCCGATCCACAGGTTCCGGCTGAGGCCGAAGGCGGCGACGGCCAGGCCCCAGGCGGCGACGGCGATGAGGATGGCCTGTCCGTGCCGGCGGATCCGGCTCTGCCAGCCGGAGATCACGCCGCCCAGGAGGGCGCCGAACGCGGGCGCGGCGACGAGGAGTCCGGTGGTCTTGGCGTCGCCGCCGAACCAGAGGACGGCGACGGCGGGGAAGAGCGCCTTCGGCTGGGCGAGGATCATCGCGAAGAGGTCGGAGACGAAGGTCGCGCGCAGGTTGGGGCGGGTGCTGAGGAAGCGCAGCCCGTCGAGGACGGAGGCCCTGCCCCGGGCCCCCGGCTTCGCGGTGCCGGTGTGCTCGGGCGGCATGGCGGGCAGCCGCCACATCGCGTACAGGCTCGCGAAGAAGGCGACGGCGTCGACGGTGTACGCGGCCTGGTAGCCGGCGAAGCCGACGACGACGCCGCCGAGGCTGGGGCCGACGAGCGTGCCGAAGGTCATGACCATGGAGTTCAGCGCGTTGGCGGCGCGCAGCTGCTCGGGCGGGAGCAGGCGGGGGATCATCGCGCTGCGGGCGGGCGAGACGAGCGCGCCGCAGACGGCCTGGAGGGCGACGATCGCGTAGAGGAACCCCACGTGGTGGTGACCGGCGAAGGCGGCGGCGGCGAGCGCGGCGGAGAGGACCGCGGAGCCGGTGGCGCCGGCGAGTCCGAGGGCGCGCCGGTCGACGGTGTCGGCGATGGCCCCGCCGTAGAGGCCGAAGACGACGAGCGGCACGAGGGAGAAGAGGCCGACGAGGCCGACGGAGAACGCCGAGCCGGTGATGTCGTACACCTGGAGGGAGATGGCGAGGGTCGTCATGCCCTGGCCGACCCAGGAGACGGTGTTGCCGAACCAGAGGCGGCGGTAGTCGGCGGAGGTGCGCAGCGGGGTGAGGTCGGCGAGGATGCGGCGCTTCTCGTCCCGCCGCGGCGGTTCGACGGTGGTCACGCGGCGCCCCGGGCGAGGTCGTAGCGGAGTTCGGGGCGGTCCCAGTGGATGCGGCCGGAGGCGGCGACGGTGCCGGTGCGGCGGGCGCCGGTACGGAGGTAGAACGCCTCGGCGGGCGGGTGGGCGACGACCCGGACGCCGTCGAGTCCGGCGGCGCGGGCCTCGGCGGTCATGTGGGCCATGAGGAGGCGTCCTATGCCGAGGCCCTGGGCGGAGTCGGCGACGAAGGCGAGGTCGAGTTCGGCCTCGTCGAGGAGGAGGGCGTAGAAGCCGAGGACGCGGTCGTCGGCGTCGACGGCGGCGTAGACGGTCTGGTGCTCGATGTAGGCGCCGCCGACCTGGTAGCCGGCGACCATGGCGGCGTACTCGCCGCGGTAGGCGGCGGAGCCGCGGACGAGCCGGGTGAGGCGCGGGGAGTCGGCGGCCGTGGCGCGGCGCACGGTGATCTCGGACATGGGCCGAGTATAGGGGTGCGATCGCGACGCGATCCTTACATTTCCCGGCGGCGGGGTCGGCGGGTCAGCCGCGGGCGGGGCGGAGGGCGGCGGGGTCGGCGGCGTCGAGGCGGGCGGCGAGGGTGCCGAGGCGTTCGCGCAGCTCGGCGATGTCCGCGAGGTCGAGGCCGGTGGCGGCGGCGATCCGGCGGGGGACGCCGAGGGCCTGCTCGCGGAGGGCGGCGCCTGAGGCGGTGACCCGGGCGGTGACGGACCGCTCGTCCTCGGCGCTGCGCCGGCGCTCCACGTATCCGGCCGCCTCCAGCCGCTTGAGCAGCGGCGACAGGGTGCCGGAGTCGAGCCGCAGCCGCTCGCCGATGCCCTTCACGGGCAGTTCGCCCCGCTCCCAGAGGACGAGCATCACGAGGTACTGGGGGTAGGTGAGCCCGAGCTCCTTGAGCGCCTCGCGGTAGACGCCGTTGAAGGCGCGGGCGGCGGCGTGGAGGGAGAAGCAGATCTGCCGGTCGAGCCGGAGGAACTCTTCGTCGGGGAGGGTGTCGGGCGTCTCCATGGCTCCAGGGTACGCGAGACGCCTCACGAGCGATTGAGTTGTGCACAACTGAATCGTGCGCTATCAATAGAGGCGGGCCCCGCGCCCACCGCCTTCCGCAGCACTCCCGCAGCCTTCCCGGGGCCCCCACGAGCCCTTCCGAGGCCCATTCCGAGACTGGAGAACCCCCATGGACGCCCTCTACACCGCCGTCGCCACCGCCAACGGGCGCGAGGGCCGCGCCGTCAGCTCCGACGGCCGCATCGACCTCCCCCTCGCCCACCCCCAGGCCCTCGGCGGCAACGGCGAGGGCACCAACCCCGAGCAGCTGTTCGCCGCCGGATACGCGGCCTGCTTCGCCAGCGCCATGGGCGTCGTCGCCCGCCAGGAGAAGATCGACGTCTCCGAGGCGTCCGTCACCGCCGAGGTCTCCATCGGCAAGGACACCGACGGCGGCTTCGGCCTCGCCGTCGTCATGCGCGCCGAGTTCCCCGACCACCTCCAGGGCGAGGCCGGCCGGGCCCTCCTGGAGAAGACCCACGCCTTCTGCCCCTACTCCAAGGCCACCCGCGGCAACATCACCGTGGACCTCGTCGTCGAGTAGTCCGAAGGATCCGCCGCACGGGGTGGCCACGGCTCCGGGCCGCGGCCTACCCTGGGCGGCAGGGCGGCGGCGCCCGTACTGCCCGTGTCCGATCGGACGCGGGGATCACAGGAGCCGTGACGGGGGGGGCTTTTGTTCGACGAGGGCCACGGCGCTCACGCACCCGAGTTCCGGCGTGAGCTGGTCGACCAGCTGTGCGCAGTGCCCGGGCTCGACGTCCCGGGCAGCCGCGACCTCCTCATCAGCATGCTCGCGGAACGGCTGCCCGAGGTGGGCGACGTCCGCCGGCACGGCAGCACCCGGCTGGACGTCCTGGAGATCGTCCGCAGCTGCCTGCGCGACCCCGACGGCCTGCGCGAACTCGCCGACACCCTCAGCCTGTACGCCCCCGGCGCCACCCCCGTGCTCCGGATCCGCGAGCTCGTCGCCTCCGTCCCCTCCCCCGCCGCCGCCCCCGACGTCCTCCCCGTCCTGTCCCCGGCCGAGTTACACCAGGCGCGCGGCCTGCTCACCCGGATCCGGCACCTCGACGCACCCGGGCTGCTGTACGCCGCCGCCGGCGAACTCCCGCTGCCCCCGGCCCCGGTGACCGGCCTCGGCGAGGCGTTCGACCTGCTCGTCCGGGTCAACGCCCGCCCCGACGGCCTCCTCCCGGTGAACGTCCTGGTCGAGCACGTGATCGCCGCGCTCGACGGCTCCGACGCCCACCGGGGCGTCGCCGACGACCTGCGCGCCTGGAACGACGCCCGGGCCGCCGCCCTCCACCTCACCCCGCAACTGGCCGCCGTCCGCGCCGACATCGCCCGCGCCGCCACCGCACAACCCGCGCCCGCCTGCCTCGTTGTCCAGTTGTGCAGAAGCGGCAGGGACCCCGACCGGTACCTGCTCTCCCACTGGCGCCAGATCCGGCCCGGCCCCTGGCGGCCCGAGCGCGGCGAGGACCGGCTCGTGACGCTCGCCGAGGTCCCGGCCGCCGTGGGCGAGCTGGTCGACCGGGCGGAGAAGGAGTGGGCCGGGCGGCCGGGCCGGCCCGTCCTGGAGTTCGTCCTCCCCTTCCACCTGCTCAACCATCCGATGGAGTGGCTGACGCCCGGATCGGACCTCACCACCGCCCTCTGCCTCACCTATCCGGTGGTCCTGCGCAGCCTGGAGCGGATGCGGGCCACGGAACACCACCGCAAGTGGCACAACCGCTGGCAGCAGATGCTCGACAGCCCCGACACCCCCTGCCACTGGGACACCGCGGGCCACCGCAACCACGACCCCGTCCGGTGGAGCACCGCCCTCGTCGCCGACGAACGGCTCGTCTCCGTCGCCCTCGGCGCGCCGCCGCTCCGGGGCACCGCCGGCCGCGCCTCCCCGCTGGAGACCGCGCTGCGCGCCGGCGTACCGCTGGCGGTCTGGGACCGGCGGCCGGAGCCGCCCGCCGAGTTCCGCCGGCGCGCCAAACGGCTCCTGAAGGGAAAGGCGATCGAACTCCCGCAGCGCGCCAAGAAGTTGCGCGGCGAGGCCGCCACCGCCGCCGCCGGGCAGCGGGACGCCCACGTGGGACGGCACCTCGCCGTCCTCTTCGACGACCCGAACCGGCTCGTCGACTGGTCCGGATCGCCGGGGCAGGCCGTCGTGGGCGCGCGCGGCGGACACGACGACGAGGGGGAAACATGAGCGGTGTCCATCACCCGGTCGACAACAGCCGGAACGGGGGACACGTCACCAGCCGCAGCTGGTGGATCTACCGGGGGACCGGCCGGCCGCTGGCCGACATCCGCCTCGGCGACGTGCTGCCGCCGCCGCCCGGCTGGCGGAACTTCGACGGCGGCCCCGTGCTGCCGCCCGTCCCCGCCGAGAGCGCCGAGACCGACCGCCGCCTCGGCGCCGTCGGCCGCGCCACCCCCCGGCAGGACCCGCACGACATCGACCTGATCAACACGGCCCTGCTGCTCCGCCGGCCGCTGCTCGTCACCGGCCGCCCCGGCATCGGCAAGTCCACCCTCGCCTATCTGGTCGCCCGCGAGCTGGGCCTCGGCCGCGTCCTGCACTGGGGCATCACCTCCCGTAGCACCCTGCGCTCCGGCCTGTACGAGTACGACGCCATCGGCCGCGCCCAGGCGTCCCTCGGCGCCCGCGCCCGCACCGCCGCCGCCCCGGACCCCGGGCCGCAGGACGGCCCCGCCGCCCCCGACACCCCGCCGCGCATCGGCGACTTCGTGCGGCTCGGCCCGCTGGGCACCGCCCTGCTGCCGTACGAACTGCCCCGCGTGCTGCTCATCGACGAGCTCGACAAGAGCGACATCGACCTGCCCAACGACCTCCTGCACGTCCTGGAGAACGGCTCCTACGACATCCCCGAGCTGGTCCGCGCCCGCCACCAGGAGAGCACCGCCCGGGTGTTCACCGACGACCCCGACGGCACCGCGCCCGTCGTCGACGGCCTGGTCCGCTGCCGGGCCTTCCCGTTCGTCGTCATCACCAGCAACGGCGAACGGGAGTTCCCCGCCGCCTTCCTGCGCCGCTGCGTCCGGCTGGACGTCTCCCCGCCGCGCGAGGACCAGCTGGCCGCCATGATCGCCGCCCACTTCCGGGACCAGGGCGGCCGGCACGACGCCATGATCCGGACCTTCATGGAACGCAGCCGGGAGAACGGCGGACTCGCCGCCGACCAGCTGCTCAACGCCGTCTACCTGCGGTCGGCCGGCGTCCGGGACGACGACGAGACCTGGGGGCAGCTGCTCGACGCGCTGTGGCGGCGCCTGTCGGGGGCACCCTGATGGACGACGCCGACGACGCCCGCTCGCTCCCCGAGCCGTTCGAGGTCGCGGAGGCGCTGTGGCTGCACGCGTACCAGACGCTCGCGGCCCGCCTCCCGTCCGCCGAACCGCCGCGCCCCCGCCCCACGCCCCTCCCCGGCCCGCCCGCCACGGGCCGGGACCTCCCCGCGCTCCCCGTCACCGCCCCCGACCCCGCGGCGCCCGCCGGCGGCACCCCGCCGGACCGCCCCCGGCCCGGCCCGGCCGGACCCGCCGACGGCACCGGGCCGCCACCGGGCCTGCTCGCCCGCGAGTTCGCGCTGGTCCGCGAGCTGCACCGGGCGCCACTGCGGGCCGAACCGCTGCCCGACCTGCGCGACGCCGCCGGCATCGCCCGCCGGCTGCGGCCCCTCAAGCAGGTCGTCCCCTCCCCGTTCGACGTCGAACTGGACGAGGAGGCCACCGCCGAGCACGCCGCCGAGGACGGGCTCTGGCTGCCCTACACCCGGCCCGCCGCCGAACGCCGCTTCGACCTGGTCCTCGTCGTCGACGACCACGCCACCATGGCGATCTGGGAACAGACCGTCGCCGAGTTCACCGCCGTCCTCGAACGGCTCGGTGCCTTCCGGGACGTCCGGATCCGCCGGATCGGCGTCCGGACCGGGCCCGGCGGCGACGAGGCCGTGCTCCACGGACCGGTCGCCGGACAGGGCCCCGCCGCCTCCCCCGCCGAACTCCTCGACCGCACCGGCCGCCGCATCGTCCTCGTCCTCACCGACGCCCTCGGACCGCTCTGGCGGGGCGGCGCCGGCCCCGCGGCGCTCGCCCGGTGGGCGGCGGCCGGCCCCACCGCCGTCGTCCACCTGCTCGCCGAACGCGACTGGCACCGCACCGCCCTCGCCCCCCGCCGGGTGCGGCTCGGCAGCCCCCGCTCCGGCGCCGCCAACACCGAACTCGCCGTCGCCTTCCCGCCGGAGGAGTACGACCCCTTCGACCCACCGCCCGCCACCTGGACCGCGCCCGTCCCCGTCCTGGAGCTCGACGCCGACTGGCTGGGCCGCTGGGCCGCCCTGGTGGCCGGCGAACCCGGCTGGACGGACGCCTCCGCCCTTCTGCTCGGCGCCCCCGCCCCGGAACCCCCCGACGACCCGGAACCGCCCGGTACACCCCCCGCGCCGACCGTGCAGGAACGCCTCCGCCGCTTCCGCAGCCACGCCACCCCCACCGCCTACCGCCTCGCCACCCACCTCGCCGCCGCCGTCCTCGACCCCCGGCTCGTCCGGGACGTCCGGCACCGGCTCGTCCCGGAGGCCCAACCGGTGCACGTGGCCGAGCTGTTCCTCAGCGGACTCGTCGAACAGCCCCCGGACGACGGCCCGCGGACCAGCGCCGTGAGCACCGCCCTGGAGTTCGTCGACGGCGCCCGCGAGGCACTGCTCGCCGGCGCGCTGCGCGGCGACACCGCCCGGGTGGCGCGCTCCGTCTCCGACTTCTTCGGCGACCGCTCCGAAGCCGCCCGCCGGCTGCACGGCGCCCTGCTCGCCCCGGAGGACGTGCCCGACCCGCCGCTCACCGAGGAGAGCCTGCCGTTCGTGCGCGTCGAACTGGCGATCCTGCGCGCCCTGTCGGGGCCCTACCTGCGCCGCGCCCACCGGATCAGCAGCGCCCTGTCGGGCGGTGCGCCGGGAGAGTCGGTCATGCCCCGCAACCTCCCGTTGGTCCACGATATCCGCGATACCCCCGTACATCCCGACACGGACGGCTCTCCCATGACCGAGGACACCACCACCCGTCAGCCTGAGCGCGAGGAAGGGGTCGTCCAGCGGACCCCGGTCCCGCACCCCTCCGGCCCGCCGACCCCGGCCTCCGGCACCCCGATCCCCGGCGCCGGGACGGCCCCGGCCCGGCCGCGTCCCTCCGTACCCGCCGTGTGGGGCAACGTCCCCCCGAACAACCCCAACTTCGTCGGCCGGGAGGACCTGCTCGCGCAGATCCGGGAGCAGCTGCTGACCGGCGACACGTCGGCGGTCCTCCCGCACACGCTGCACGGCATGGGCGGCGTCGGGAAGTCGCAGATCGCCATCGAGTACGTCTACCGGTACGCCTCGGACTACGACGTCGTCTGGTGGATCCCCTCCGAGCAGCCGACGATGATCCTCACCGCGCTCACCGAACTCGCCCAGCGGATGGGCCTGAACGTGGGCGACGAGGCCAACCGGGCCGTCCCCGCCGTCCGGGAGGCGCTGCGCCGCGGCGAGCCGTACGACCGCTGGCTGCTGGTCTTCGACAACGCGGAGAACGTGGAGGCCGTCCGCCCCTACTTCCCCACCGGCGGCACCGGGAAGATCCTCATCACCTCCCGCAACCAGGAGTGGGACCGCGTCGCCCGCACCCTCTCCGTCGACGTCTTCACCCGCGAGGAGAGCAAGGCGCTGCTGCGCCGCCGCGCCCGCGACCTCAGCGACGCCGACGCCGACCGGCTGGCCGAGGCGCTCGGCGACCTGCCGCTCGCCATCGAGCAGGCCGCGGCCTGGCAGGCGGTCACCGGCATGACCGTCCCCGACTACCTGCGGCTGATCAACGAGAAGATCGCCGAGCTGATGCTCGAACTCGTCCCCTCCCCCGACTACCCGATGTCGGTGGCCGCCGCCTGGGACGTGTCGCTGCGCCAGCTGGAGCAGCGCAACCCGGCCGCGCTCCAACTCCTCCAGGTCTGCTCGTTCTTCGCGCCCGAGCCGATCTCCCGCTCGCTCTTCAACAACGCGCGGACCACGACCATCGCCCCCGAGCTCGACGAGGCGCTGCGCCACCCGATCAAGCTGGGCCGGGCCATCCGCGAGATCAACATCTACGCCCTGGCCCGGATCGAGCACCGGCACGACACCATCCAGCTGCACCGCCTGGTCCAGGCCGTGCTGGTCAACCGCATGTCGCCGCAGCAGCAGGCCGACATGCGGCACGGCGCCCACCTGCTCCTCGCCGACGCCAACCCCGGCAGCCCCAGCACCCGCGCGCTCTGGCCGCGCTACCAGGAGCTGCTGCCGCACGTGGTGGTCTCCCGGACCGTCGAGTGCGAGTCGCCGTGGGCCCGCCGGCTCGTCCGCGAGATGGCCGAGTTCCTGTACGCGTGGGGCGACCACGCGGGCTCCGCGCGGATGGCCCGCGAGGCGCTGGAGATCTGGACGGAGAAGTTCGGCGCCGAGGACCAGCTGACGCTGGAGATGGCGAAGTGGCTGGCCTTCATCCTGCGGGTGCTCGGCGAGTACGAGGAGGCCGCGGCGATGATGGAGCACACCGCCGAGGTCTACCTGCGGACCGCCGGCGAGGACGACGAGGGCACCCTCGACGCCCTCATCCAGCACTGCAGCGGGCTGCGGCTGCGCGCCGACATGGCCAAGGGCCTGGAGATCAACCGGCAGGTGTACGACCGCGCGCTGCGGGCCTTCGGCGAGGACGACCCCGCCACCCTCCGCGCCGCCCACAGCCTCGGCGTCGGCCTGCGGCTCATGGGCCTGTACCAGGAGGCCCGCCAGTACGACACGGAGACCGCCCGGCTGCGCGCGCTCGCCCTCGGCGACGACCACGTCGAGACCCTGAACACCCTCGTCGGCCTGGCCATCGACATCCGCGAGACCGGCGACTACCTGGAGGCCGCCGCCCACCTGGAGGACGTCTACGCCCGCTACCTCACCACCTTCGGCGAGGACAACCACCGCACCCTCGGCTGCGCCCGGGTCCTCGCCGTCTCCCGGCGGCGCGCGGGCGACCACGAGGGGGCGCTGGCGCTCTGCGAGATGGCGTGGTCGACGTTCGAGGGCCGGTACGGCGCCGACCACCCGGACGCGGTGGCGTGCGCCGCGAACCTCGTCGTGGACCTGCGGCAGGACGGGCAGCTGCGGCGCTCCCGGGAGCTCGGCGAGGCGACGCTGGAGCGGTACGCGGCGAAGCTCGGCGCCCGCCACCCGTACACCCTGTCCGCGCGGGTCAACCTGGCGATCACGCTGCGGCACCTGGGCGACCTGGACGCGGCCCGGGAGCACATCGAGGTGGCGTGGCCGGGGCTGCGGGAGTCGCTGGGCGACGACCACGTCCTCACCCTGACGGCGGCCGTCGGCGCGGCCACCCAGTACGCGGCCGACGGGCGGCACGAGGAGGCCCTGGAGCTGGACCGGCGGACGCGGGAGGTGCTGGCCCGGGACTTCGGCGAGGACCACCCGACCACGCTGGCCTGCGCGACGAACCTGGTGCTGGACCTGCGGGCGCTGGACCGGGCCGCCGAGGCCACCGCCCTGCACACGGACACGCTGGCCGGGTTCCGGCGGCGGCTCGGCGACGAGCACCCGGCGACGGTGGCCTCCGCCGCCGGCCGGCGGGCCGACGTCGACATCGCACCGGTGCCGTTCTAGTGACCTGAGTCGGAGATTCGTCGTTAGTTGGGCATGAGTCGTCCGGGTCCGAAGATTCCGCCGTTGTCTGTCACTGATGCCCAGAGGGCG
>NZ_JBHVMF010000027.1:0-111494 GCF_042797055.1 Streptomyces sp. NPDC057854 | reverse complement strand
TACTGCATGAAGGCCTGGACGCACCTGTTCGGCCGCAGCCGCGCCAGCGAGCTCACCTTCAAGGTCCTCTACACCGTCTTCGCCGTCGCGGGCTCCCTGCTCACCCTCCAGACCCTGATCGACATGGCCGACGCGGTGCTCTTCCTGCTCGCCGTCATCAACATCATCGGCCTCTACCTCCTCGCCCCCGTCGTCAAGCGGGAGCTGAACTCCTTCCTCGCCTTCGCCAAGCGCCGCGACGCCGGCCTCGACACGGCGGACGAGGCCACCGACCAGGAGCCGGTGAGGACCACCGTCTGACCGCCCCCGCGGCCCGGCTCCCGAAGGACCCTGTCCCCGCGCCTCGGCGGGGACAGGGTCCTTCACCCTGTCGACGCAGGTCAGCGATGCCCTGGTGAGACCCCCGCGCTCCCACTAGGGTGTGAAGAAGGCATCAAGAACCACGATGCTGGTGTGCCGGGAAGTCTGGTCGGCGTCCGAGGGCCTGTGCGCCCGTCCACCGACATGCCCCGGAGGGCTCTCCCATGACCCAGGCACGCCCTCGCAAGACCGTCTTCGGACTCCTTCCCTGGCCCGAACGCCAGGCGATCGCCGAAGCCCTGCGCACGGAGACCGTCGGCGGGCTCGTGCTCCTGGCGGCGGCGATGGTGGCACTGATATGGGCGAACAGCCCCTGGAGCGGCGCCTACGAAGCCGTACGCGACTTCCACTTCGGCATCCCCGCCCTCGGCCTGGACCTCTCCGTGGGCCACTGGACGGCCGACGGCCTCCTGGCCGTCTTCTTCCTCGTCGCCGGCATCGAGCTGAAGCGTGAACTCGTCGTCGGTGAACTGCGCACCCCCGCCACCGCCGCACTGCCTGTCGTCGCCGCCCTGTGCGGCATGGCCGTCCCGGCCGCCCTCTACGTCCTCACCGCGAAGGCGGGCGGCGGCTCGCTGGAGGGGTGGGCCGTGCCGATGGCGACCGACATCGCCTTCGCCCTCGCCGTCCTCGCCGTCATCAGCACCCACCTCCCCTCCGCCCTCCGCGCGTTCCTGCTGACGCTCGCGGTCGTCGACGACCTCGGCGCCATCCTCATCATCGCGATCTTCTTCACCTCCGACCTCGACTTCTGGGCCCTCGGAGGAGCCGCCGCCGGCCTCGTCCTCTTCTACGTCCTACAGCGACTGCGGATCCGGGGCTGGTGGTGGTACGTGCCCCTCGGCATCGCCATCTGGGCCCTGATGTACAACTCGGGCGTCCACGCCACCGTCGCCGGCGTCGCCATGGGCCTCATCCTGCGCACCACCCGTGACAAGGGAGAGGAAGCCTCGCCGGCAGGACGCGTCGCCCACCTCGTGCACCCCTTCTCCGCCGGCGTCGCCGTCCCCCTCTTCGCGCTCTTCGCGGCCGGCGTCAGCGTCTCCGGCGAAGCCCTCGGCCAGGTGTTCACCGACCCCGAACCCCTCGCCGTCCTCATCGGCCTCGTCGTCGGCAAGGTCCTCGGCATCTTCCTCGGCACCTACCTCGCCGCACGCTTCACCCGCGCCCAGCTCAACCCCGACCTCGCCTGGGCCGACGTCCTCGGCCTCGCCACTCTCGCCGGCATCGGCTTCACCGTCGCCCTCCTCATCGGCGAACTCGCCTTCCCCGACCCCGCCCAGGCCGAACACGTCAAGGCCGCCGTCCTCGTCGGCTCCCTCACCGCCGCCGCCCTCGCCGCCCTCCTCCTGCGCCGCCGCAACCGCCTCTACAAGCAGCTCTACGAGGCCGAGAACCGCGACGACGACGGCGACGGCATCCCCGACTGCTACCAGACCGAGAGCGGCGTGGGCGGTAGCAGCCGGTGACCGAGGGCGGACACGGCCCCGCGCTCCTCGGCTGCGCCGCCGTCGTGGCGGCCCTCGTCATCCGGACCGCCGTGACGGAGATGAGGCGACCGGGCAGCACGCGCCAGGCATGGGGCTTCCTGACCACCCGCCGAGGGTGGACCACCTTCCTCGTGACCGCCTGCGTGCTCGCCGCCACCACCTACGCCATGGCAGGGGCGACGTACCTGCCATGGGCCCTGCTCGCCGCCCTGCTGATCACCCACGTCGTCTCGGACAAGAACTGACCCTGCGCTCCGAACGGTCAGACACGAAGATCCCGCCGCCGATAGCCGGCCGCACCGACCACCACGGCAAGAACGCCGACGACCGTCATCACCATGGCCGCGGCCCGGCCGGCCGGGACGTCGGGCACGGCCGTCAGATGCGTGAAAGGAGACATCCGACCGATCCACGCCGGCCATCCCCAGGTGTCGGCGAACACCTTCAGGAGGAACCCTCCCGCGGCCGGTACGCATCCGGCGACCGTGACCGCGCGCGGAGCCCAGGCGAGCGCGAGCGCCCCGGTGCCCAGGCACAGGAAAACGACGGGCAGAACGTTCCACGCCCCGGACAGCGCGGCGAGAAGACCGAGGCCGGCGCCGACCGCCCTGGTCCCGGCCCAGGTGGCCAGCCCGGCGACGGTCGTGAGCACGACCGCGCCCCCGACCGCCGCGGCGACCTCGGCGGTGAGCACCCGCACCCGGGTGACAGGCTGGGCGAACAGCAGCGTCAGCCGTCGCGAGGTCTCGTCCTGGGCCAGACCGGCGAGCCGGACCGCGGCGAACGCCCCGACGGGGACGGCCAGGAGCGCGAACAGCGTGGCCACGTACCCCTCGACGGTGACCAGCCCGCCGAAACCGGCCTGCGCGGCGAGCTCGGCGAAGCGGGGGTTGGCGGCGAGGAAGGCCGTCATCGAGACGGCCAGCACCCCGATGAGGAAGTAGTAGGCACCGATTCCCGTCGACCAGGCGGCCAGCGGCCGGAGAAGGCGGCGCACGGCGAACGCCCGGACCGAACCGAGCAGGACCCTCCGTGGCGCCCGGCCCGAAGAGGACGGCAGAAGGCCGCCGCGGACGTCCCGTCGCCCTGCCGCGGCGACGGCGGCGACGGCGAGCAGCACGCAGACGGTGCCCAGGACCGCCAACGGCCCCATGTGGTCCCCGTCGTAGGGGCGTGCGAGCGCCGCCATGCCGAAGGCTGTGAACCAGCGCAGCCACTCCAGACCGGCGATGCCGTCCCCGACCATCTTGAGCAGCATGCCCACGCCGAGCACCGCCACCGCCGCACCACTGGCCGCCGGCCGCGCGGCGAACACCTGCGACATGAGCGCGCCTACGGAGGCGAAGAACACCCCGCACAAGGCGAGGCCGGTCGCGTGCGCCATCGCGCCACCCGCGGCCGCACCCGCGGCGACGAGACCGGCGAACGCGGCCACGCCCGCCACGAGCGCCCAGACCACGAGGGTCGCGAGGTGGCGTGCCACCACGTTCCCGACCGGTACGCGCCCGGCGAGCAGGACGTCCCACCGGCCGGCGTCCTCCTCGCCCCGGGTGATCCGCGTCGCGGCGAGCAGTCCCCACACCGCGAGCAGCACGGAGAGCGCCGTCCCCGTCCGCCATACCGCGAAACCGCCGGCGTCATGCAGCGCCACCGGTTCGCCGAGCAGCGTCCGGATCGCCGGATTGCCGGCCAGAGCGGCCAGGGCCGCGGCGTCGGACGGGCTTGCGACGGCACTGCGATGGGCACCCACCGCGACCGCGGACATCAGGGCCGTGAAGGCGATCACGACGACCGCTCCCCGCCATGTCTGCCGCAGCGCCAGGCCCGTGACCGCCCACGCGGCGGAAGAGGCGGCTCCCCGGTCCTTCCCGATCCCCGTCTCCACGGCCGTCACCGCTCCTGCCCGCCGTAGTAGCCGAGGAAGATCTCCTCCAAGGACGGCTCCCGCACGGCCAGGCTCAGCACGCCGCCGGCCGCCAGCGCCCGCAGGGCCGGCCCGGGCGGGCCGGTGAGGACGAACCGGACCGTCGTCGCGCCGGTCGCCTCGACCTCCGCCACGCCGGGCACCCGCGTCAGGTCCGGCGGCGCGGTGGCGAAGCCCGCCGTCACCTCCGTGCGATGCAGCCGTCGCAGCTCTCTGACAGTCGCGACGTCCACCAGCCGTCCCGCGCGCAGGATCGCCACCCTGTCGCAGACGGCCTCGACCTCGGCGAGCTGGTGCGAACTGAGGAAGACGGTCTGGCCATTGTCCCGGGCCTCACCCACCGCCCGGCGGAACTCCCTCTCCACCAGCGGGTCCAGACCGCTGGACGGCTCGTCCAGCACGAGCAGAGGAGCCCGCGTGGCGAAGGCCGCGATCAGCGCGACCTTCTGCCTGTTCCCTGTCGAGTACGTCCGGCCCGGCTTGGACGGATCCAGACCGAACCGTTCCACCAGCTCGTCCCGGTAGGCGAGGTCGGTGCCCGGCCCCGTCCGCGCCAGCAGTTCGAGCGTCTCGGCGCCGGTCAGCCGGGGCCACAGCGCCACGTCGGCCGGCACGTGGGCCAGACGGCGGTGCGTCACGGCCACGTCGGCGGCGTCCGCACCGAAGACCCGGGCACGGCCGGCGGTCGGCCGGGCCAGCCCGAGCAGCAACCGGATGGTGGTGGACTTGCCGGCGCCGTTGGGCCCGAGGAACCCGAACACCTCGCCAGGCGGGACGCTCAGGTCGAGCCCGTCCAGCGCCGTCGTACGGCCGTAGCGCTTGGTGAGGGACTCGGTATGAAAGGCGGGCGAGACCATGAGGCCTCCACGAGAGGGAACGGCGGGCGCACGGCCCCTGACCGCCGACCAGACTTCCCGGCACACCAGTCGTGAACGTACTCCCGCCCGAGCCCACTCGACAAGAAGCAACTACCGACTGCCGCCGAGGACATCAGAACGCGACGCGTGTCACCCCCTCCCAGAGGGCCCGTTCTCGGCAGGGGCGGGGCGGATTCCCGCACGCCGTCCTGGTGCGGAGAGCTCGACATACGCGGGCCGGTCGCAGCGAGCCGTCCCGTCCCGCCTGCGGGCGTGCTCCGCGCCTTCGGCCATCGACCGAGTCGAACCGATGACCGCTCCGGAAAGCTCCGGCCCCGGAAGCGGACTCAGCAGTCGCCCTGCGAGACCTTCACGGTCAGCCGGACGGTATGGACCTTTCCCAGGCTGCGCGGCGGTTCGGGGGGAGAGAGGCGCACGCAGAAGGTTTCGGACAGGTGGGCCGCGCTGATCTCGAAGCCGTCCTCCGTGGGACTGCCCAACGCACCGCTCCCGGTGCCATCGTCGGTGGGCCTGATGACGAGGTCGGCCACGGGGCCCTCGTCCGTTGCCTCGATGGCGTCCCTGATCAAGCTGTCGTAGCCGAAGTGCACCCGCTGCGGCCGGGCCTCCAGCTCGCGGGCAGCCTCATGAACGGCGCCGCGCAGCTCCGACTCGCTCCACTGGCCGGTGTCGGAGACGTAGAGGTAGAAGCCGACCAGGCCGGCGACGGTCGCGAGCATCAGCACCCGGGCCACGGGGCTCCGCGTGTTGTAGACCCAGCGGCCCCTCTGCACGAACACGGGCTCGCGATCGCCCCACGACATGTGATCCTCCTCGTATGTTCCGATCTTCCGTGCCTGGACGCGTCACTGTCCGGGCACGGGAACCCATCGGGGTCGGGCAGTACAACCGAGCGCCTTGCTCACCCTCGGCACCCCTGTGCGGCGTTCGCTGACGTCGCCCCACGCGCCGGCAACAGCGTCGATGCCCTCCTCATCCGCTGTGCGGAATGCCTGTACGACGGGCAGCCCGCCGACGGTGGGCGTGCATCGGGGAACTGCTGCTCAGGTCCAGTTCGGTACGTCTCGACTGGTCGAGGACCGCGCCACGGCTTGGCGAAGGCGCCCATCTCGGCGCTCCGAGGTCGCGTAGCGGTGGGAGACGGGGATCCGTCAGGCCGCGGTCGTCCGGCGGCGCTTGAGGGCGAAGACGACGCCGGTGCCGGCGAGGACGGCCATGCCGCCGACGGTGGCGAGGACGGGAAGCTGGGAGTCGGCTCCGGTCTCGGCGAGGACGCCTTCGGGGTTGAGCTCGATGTCGCCGGCGGGCTTGCCGGGGAGGGGCTTCTTTCCGCCTTCCTGCGGTTCGGCCTCGTTCGTGTCGCCGGGCTCGGTACCGGCGGCGAGGATGTCGAACTCGTAGAAGTTCTGGTCTCCGGCGAAGACGCAGTTGCCCTCGTCGTCGGCGTAGACGCCGATGGTGATGGCGAAGCCGGAACCGGCGGGGGCCTTCTCGTCGACGCTCAGGCGCAGGTCGATGGAGAGGGTCTCCTTGGCGCGGACGTCGGTGTAGCCGAGGTAGCCGGCCCCTTCGTCGTCGGCGGCGAGGGAGATGTCGGTCCACTGGCCGGTGTCGGGGTTCTTGAACTGCAGGGTGAGGTGGCCGGTGGTCTCCCCCCAGGTGTCGGCGTCGATGGCGGCGGCGAAGACGCCGAGGTCGACGCGCTGGTAGGCCTTGTCTCCGGTGTTGACGACGTTGAGCTTGAAGGGGTGGAACCCGCTGCCGGCGACGACCTGGGAGGGCAGCCCGGACAGGGTGGTGCTCAGGTTCTCGTCGAGAGTCGGTTCCTGCTCGCCGTCGCATATGTCGGCAGGGGAGGACACCGTCGAGGAAGGCGTGGGCGTGATGGCGCCCTGCGTGGGGGTGGGCTGCGTGGAGGGTGTCCGGTCGGGGGGCGAGGTGACCTCCGGCGTCGCGGTGCCGGGCGCGGAGGTCTCCACGGCGGGGCCGGCCGAGTCGGCGGCGACGGCAGCGGCTCGGCGGAGCTTCATGAAGACCCTTGTGTGACTCGGGGTGCCGACGGGGGCGGCACGTGCATCGCACGGTGACGTCCGCCTTCCAGGAGGAAGCCGGTGCTCAGCACACAGGTGAAGAGTGCAGGGCCCCACGCCTGCGGGTCGCGAGAAAGGCTTACTGCAGCGGAAGCCGCCACAAGTGGAGCGAGCCCCCGGCGGACCCTTCGGCCCGGCAGGCGCTTGCGCAGCAGCTGGGGCAGAGCTGCGGCTCCCACCACTGCCGTGATGATCCAGAGACTCACCACAGTCCTCCGTGCCGATTCCGATGGCCGCCGTTGATGCGTGTGGCCCCATGTTTCCAGCCAGAGCGTAGCGGTAGGAAACGGTGTGCCGGAGGCATCCCTTCTCGGTGGGTGAGAGACGCCCAGGGCGGGATGGAGCTCTTCGACGTGATTCCAGGACCGCTCAGGTCGCTACCGGCCGACCTTCAGTTGCCGGGCCCCGGCAGTGTGGGGCAGGGATTCGTGCACGTCAAGGGCCCGACAATGCCGCGTATGGAAGGTGTAAGTTTCCTGGTGGTGTGCCGGGAAGTCTGGTCGGCGAGCAAGGGACACGTGTCTTCTCTGCTGATCGGGGGACTTTCTTCATGGTGCTCGTCGCCGTCTTCGGGGCCGCGCTGCTCGTCGCGGTTCTGCTGTCCGGGCTCGCCGCCCGCACCGTCCTGTCGACCTCGCTCCTGTTCCTCGTGGGCGGCGCGCTGGTCAGTGACGGCTTCCTCGGCCTGATCCACGTCACGCCCGAGAGCGAGATCGTCGCGGTGACCGCCGATCTCGCCCTGTTCGCCGTGCTGTTCACCGACGGCATGCACGTCTCCTTTGCCAAACTGCGGGCGAACTGGCGCAATCCGGCCAGGGCGCTGGGAATGGGCATGCCGCTCGCCTGTGTCGGCATGGCGCTGGTCGCCCACTACCTCGTGGGCCTGGACTGGACGACGTCCTTCCTGGTCGGCGCTGTCCTGGCGCCGACGGACCCGGTGTTCGCCTCCGCGATCGTGGGCCGCAAGGAGGTGCCGGCCCGGCTGCGGGAGCTGCTGAACGTCGAGAGCGGCATCAACGACGGACTCGCCCTGCCGGTGGTCCTGGTCCTCATCGCCGCCGCCGGACCCACCGCGGCCGGCGCGGAGGCGTCGTACGGAAGCATCGCCCTGGAACTCGGCCTCGGCCTCGCCTTCGGCGTGCTGCTCCCGCTGCTCGTCAACGGACTCGTACGCCTGCCGCACCTCGGCGCCGAACCCAAGCTGCAGCCCCTGCTGCCGCTGGCCACCGGGATCATCCTGTACGCCGCCTGCCACCTCACCCACGCCAACCCCTACCTCGCCGCCTTCTCCGCGGGCGCGGTCCTCGCCGCCGTCGCGCCGGAGTCCCACAAGACGTTCGAGCCGCTCGGGGAGGCGCTGGCGGAGCTGGCCAAGTTCGCCGCGCTCCTGGTGTTCGGCGCGCTGCTGACCCCACAGCTGTTCGGCGACCTGTCCTGGGGCGGCTACGCGGCGGCGATCCTCGCCATCGTCCTGATCCGGCCCGGCTCACTGCTGCTGTCCCTGTGGGGCACGCGGATCGACCGCCGGGAGAAGCTGGTGGCCGCGTGGTTCGGCCCGAAGGGCTTCGCGTCGGTCGTCTACGGACTGCTCGTCCTCCAGGCCGGCATCCCGCAGGGACAGGAGGCGTACACGCTCATGGCGGTCTGCATCGCCTTCTCGATCGTCGCCCACAGCAGCACCGACGTTCCCATCGCCCGCCTCTTCCACGTCGACGACCTCGTCGACACCGGCACCACGCCCGGGCCCGCTTCCGGTGACGGGACGAGCACAGGAGGATCGGTCCCTCATGCACGCACGTGATCTGGCCTGGCCCTGCACCCCGGTCCGCCTGGACACCCCCCTCCACGAGGCCGTGGGGCTCCTCATCCGTGAGCGGACGCCGGCGCTCGTCGTCGTGAGCATGGACGGACACCCCTTCACCGCCGTACCACCCGCCACGATCCTCAACGCCGCCCTGCCCCGCCCCGTACGCGACGACCCCCTGCTCGCCGCCGTCGTGGGCGAAGCGCTCGACGACACGGTGCGAGCCAGGGCCGACGCCCTCTCCCTGGCCGACGTCCTGCCCCAACGCCCGCCCGCACCACCGGTCGTCAGCCCCGACGCCTCGCCCCTCCACATGGCCGCCGTGATGGAACGCACCGGCAGCCCCGTCGTCCTGGTCGTCGACTACACCGACGACCAGCCGCACCTGCTCGGCACCGTCGACGCCACCACCCTGCTCCAGCACTACTTCTGAAACCGGACCCCGGGCACTTCCCGCCCGCCCCCAGGGGAGGCATGGATACTCGACGCCCCCACCAGCGGCCTCACGCACGCCGGCCCTTCCGTACACCGGACCCGCAGATGACCTGGGCATCGTGCGGTCCGGGGACCGGGTTCCTAGGCGGCGGTGGTCGTCAGCGTCAGCGCCAACTGCGACTGGTCTCTGAACGAGCTGCTTCCCGTCCGCAGCGGTGGCCGTGCCGCTCACCTTGCCCTACGGTGATCCATCGGTTCAAGTGCCCTCCAGAGGAGCGGTGTTGAGCGGTAGAGGGGGGTCGTCGGCGGGCATGGGGTGCCTGGCCGCGGGGGTGTTCATGGTGGGGGCCTTCGGGGGCCATTTCCTGGCCGTACCGGCCCACGTTCGCGGCGCTGCTCGACGCTCAGACGCCGCCGCAGAGGGTGCAGGGCCTCGCCCATCACGCCTTCCTGTACGGGATGGTGGTGCTGACGGCGTTCGCGGTGGCCGCCCTGACTGGGCGCGGGCGGAGGTTCGTCTGGTGGCTGGTAGTGGTCAGGGCCCTGGTGCTGGCGGTGATCGCGACGGTGGTGGTGGGCTGGGTGGAGCCCCGCGTCGCGGGTGCCCCGTGGAACGCCCGTGCGCTGGCGGAAGGCCTGGCGGCCGGTGCCGTCGCCTTCGTCTTCTGGGTCGTCGTGCGGTGGTGGGACCGCACCTGTCGGCATCGGCCGGTCGCCGGGCAGATCTGGCTGTCCAGGGTGCCGTTCCGCGAGGGCGGGGGAGCGCTGCCGCACTACCGCGTCGTGCTCAGGGCCCGGTGGCGGCATGCGGAGGTCCTGCAGATCACCACCAAGAACAAGGACGACCGGACCGATCACATCCGCATCCCCGACGAAGGGTGGGACCACGTCTCGGGGCGCGCCCACTGGGTGGAGAGGGGGCTGCCACCGCGTCTCGTGCCCTATGGCGACTTCGAGAAGGCCCGCCCGCAGGGGCGATGCCCCCGCACCACATGGCGGCTTCTCCGCGCGGCGCGGCCCGTCAGGACCTGAGTCTTCCAGTCACCGATCTCCTGACCCGCGAAAATCAATGCATGACGAACGGCATAGCTGTCCGGACAGGGCACCTCCCGGCGGGCGGAGATGGGTGTCAGCATGTATGGACGGACCGAGCGTGATCGCCAAGAATCCCTCTTGCTCGTCGTCACAGCACCCCCAAGGACGGGGTGAGCGGACGGATCCACGGAGCTAGGGGGAGGTCCGCGGTGTCGTTGTTCTGGCGGATCTTCGCGATGAATGCCTTCCTTCTCATCGTGGCCACTGGGCTGCTGTTGAGCCCGTGGGTCACGGTCTCTCACCCCGTTCTCTTCGACGAAGCCGTGGTGCTGACCGTCGGGGTGCTGGCCATGCTCGTGGCCAATGGCCTTCTCTTCCGGCACGGGTTGGCGCCGCTTGAGCGGCTGTCCCGCGCGATGGCGAAGGCGGATCTTCTGCATCCCGGCACGCGGCTCAAGGCCACCGGGCAGCACGAAATCGCGGAGCTGGTGGACACGTTCAACGCGATGCTCGACCGCCTGGAGAACGAGCGCGCCACCAGCAGCGCCAGGGTAGCGGCGGCTCAGGAGGCCGAGCGGCGGCATATCGCCCGGGAACTTCACGATGAGGTCGGTCAGGCCCTGACAGCCGTGCTCCTCCAGTTGAAGTGGCTGGCGGATCAGGCTCCCACGGAGTTGCGGAAGGACCTGCACGCGGCACAGGAGACGACCCGGGAAAGCTTGGACGAACTGAGGCGCATCGCCCGCCGGCTGCGCCCCGGGGTGCTGGAAGACCTGGGACTGGTCAGTGCCCTGCGGGCGCTCACGGCCGACTTCACCACCGCAGGAGTCGCGGTGCGGCACGACCTCGACCCGGGGCTGCCGGGCATGGCGCCCGAGGTGGAACTGGCTATCTACCGGGTGGCCCAGGAAGCCCTGGCCAACGCGGCGCGTCACTCGCATGCCGACCGCATCGAGCTGGACCTCAGGTACCGGACGCCGGGAGCCGTGGACCTCGTCATCCGTGACAACGGGCACGGCCGTCGAGACGCCGCAGAGGGATCCGGCATCCGGGGCATGCGTGAACGCGCGCTGATGATCGGAGCGGAGTTCTCCATCGGGACCTCACGGGAGGGCGGAACAGCGGTGCGTCTGCGGGTACCGGTGACAGCGGGAGCCGAGCGGTGACCACATCTGCGACTCGCATCCTGCTTGCCGACGATCACGCCCTGGTACGTCGTGGTGTGCGGCTGATCCTGGACGCAGAACCGGACATGTGTGTCGTGGCCGAAGTCGGCGACGGGGCCGAGGCCGTCGCCGTGGCACGTCAGGTACCGGTCGACCTGGCGATCCTGGACGTCGCCATGCCCCGGTTGACCGGCCTGCAAGCCGCTCGTGAGCTCTCACGTGCGCATCCGGGCCTGCGCATCCTGATCCTCACCATGTACGACAGCGATCAGTACTTTTTCGAGGCGCTGAGGGTGGGAGCCAGCGGGTACGTACTGAAGTCCGTGGCGGACCGTGACCTGCTCGGCGCGTGCCGTGCGGC
Source organism: Streptomyces sp. NPDC057854 (assembly GCF_042797055.1). Classification (NCBI taxonomy): domain Bacteria; kingdom Bacillati; phylum Actinomycetota; class Actinomycetes; order Kitasatosporales; family Streptomycetaceae; genus Streptomyces; species Streptomyces sp. NPDC057854. The sequence continues at coordinate 99,951 of NZ_JBHVMF010000027.1, read as the reverse complement.
CATGCGTGGGGAGTCGTTCCTCTACCCCGGTGCCGAGACCACGGTGATCCGCAAGTACCTCGACCTGGCAGAGGACGGCAAAACCCTTCCGGAGAAGGCGATCACGGACCGTGAGGAAGAGATCCTCAAGCTGGTTGCCGAAGGCCACACCTCGAAGGAGATCGGCGACCTTCTGGTCATCAGTGCCAAGACGGTGGAACGCCACCGGGCGAACCTGTTGCAGAAGCTCGGACTGCGCGACCGGGTCGAACTCACCCGTTACGCCATCAGGACAGGCTTGATCGAGCCGTAACAACGACCTTTCCGACAAGCCTCCGGCCCCGCCGGCCGCGAGGCGGCCCCGCCATGCCGCCGTCCCCTGACGGTCCTGACCTCTATCCCACAGCCGCGCCCTCCCACCCTCCTGTGGGAGGGCGCCGGGACCGGACTTCGCACCGGCCCCAGCACCACCATGAGAAACGCATACAGGGAGAAAAGTGACCAGCCAGATACCGGAGCCCTCATCAGGGTTCCGTTACCGACCAAGACTCGACCAACACAAGGGCATCCGCACCACCGCGGTCGGAGTGGCCCTGCTCATGTCGGTGTCGATGCTCTACGGCGCCGAAGCCGCCGTCGCCGCGCCCAGCGGTCCGCAGGCGGCGGAGGCCCCGCAGACGCCGCTCGCCGCGACGTCGGCCACTGACATCGCCTCCGCCCGTGTGGCGGCACGGCTGTCGGGCAAGCGTGTCGAGGCGTTGTCAGAGCGGACCGAGTCGTCGACGACGTGGGTGAACGAAGACGGTTCCCTCACGACCGAACTGTCCGCCGGACCTGTCCGATTCCAGGACCCGGCCACCGGCGACTGGCGTGACGTCGATGTCGAGCTCGTCGGCGCCTCGGACGGCTCTGTCGTCCCGAAGGCCCACCCGCAAGGACTGAAGCTCGCAGGCAAGTCCGGCACCAAGGCCTCCTCCCTGCGTGCCGCCCAGTCCGCCCCGGCGACGGACCTGGTGACCCTGGGCACCGGTGACGAGGCGATCACCTTGCAGTGGCGCGGCGGCCTGCCCGCGCCCAAGCTCGACGGCACCCGCGCCACCTACCAGGACGCGGTACCCGGCGCGGATGTGGTCGTGGAGGCCACGCGTACCGGCTTCGAGCAGTTCGTCGAGGTCAAGGCCAAGCCCGCTGCCGGGTTCTCGTACACGCTGCCGCTGAAGACCAAGGGCATGAAGGTCGAGCAGCAGTCGGACGGCAGCGTGCTCTTCACGGACAAGAAGTCCAAGAAGAGCGCAGTCATGCCCGCCCCGGTCATGTGGGACGCCACCGTCGACGAGGTTTCCGGTGAGCACACCCGCCGGGCCAAGGTCGCCATGAAGGTCGTCAAGACCAAGGACGGCGTCGACCTGGTCCTCACCCCGGACGCGGCCTTCCTGGCCGACCCGGCGACGAAGTACCCGGTGACCGTCGATCCGTCGACGTCCGCGCTGGGCAATCTCTTCGACACCTACGTCCAGCAGGGCGAGACGGTCGACTGGTCGGCCGACACCGAGCTGGACCTGGGCAACCCGGGAACGAAGAACGCCGACGGCACCTATCGCACCGCGCGTTCCTTCATCACCTGGAACACCGCGCCGGTCGCGGACGCACTGGTCTCCAGCGCGTCCCTGTCACTGTGGAACTTCCACTCCGGCAACACCGACTGCACCGCCCAGCCGTGGGAAGTGTGGACGGCGAACAACGCCTCCACGGCCTCGCGCTGGACGAACCAGCCGGCGATGGTCACCAAGATGGCCACCTCCACCCAGACCAAGGGCAACCCGTCCTGCACCGCCGACGGGTGGATCAGCGCGGACGTCACGAACCTGGTGCAGCACTGGGCGAACAACAAGTGGTCCCACGCCGGCATGGGTCTTCGTGCCACGGACGAGAACGACATCAAAGAGTGGAAGCGGGTCAACTCCGCCAACGCCGCCTCGAACGTTCCGAAGCTGACCGTCACGTACAACTACCGGCCCCGCACGGGAACGAAGCAGGAGGCGGGCGCTCCGTTCTTCTCCTACGGCGGCGCCTACGTCGTCAACACCACGACGCCGATCCTCCGTGACACGTTCGTCGACGCCAACGGCGACAAGGTCAACGGCACCTTCCAGATCTTCGACTCCGCCACCAACGCCCAGGTCGGCGACGTCATCGTGTCCCCCTGGGTGAACTCCGGGCAGGTCGCCTCGGTGACCGTCCCCGCCGGGGTCCTCACGAACGGCAAGACGTACAAGTTCCGTACGTCACCGTACGACGGCACGCACTACAACCTGGGCTGGTCGGCGTGGAAGACCTTCACGGTCGACACCACCGCCCCCTCCGCTCCCACCGGCATCACGTCGACGGACTACCCGTCCGCCTCGTGGGTCAAGGGCGCAGGGCAGGCCGGCACCTTCACCGTGACCCCGCCGTCCGGAACGGACCACAACTGGCTCGAGTGGTCCCTGGACGGTGTGACCTGGACCAAGGTCACCACCGGCGGCGCCTCGGGCGCCAAGGCCATCTCGGTCACCCCGCCCAAGAACGGCACCCACACCCTCCAGGTCCGCGCGGTCGACAAGGCGGACAACAAGTCCGAGGCCGTCGACTACACCTTCCACGCCGGCCCCGGCGGCTTCGTCCAGCCGGCCGACGGCGAGCGCACCGCACGCCGCCTCCCGCTCGTCGCCGAAGCCGACGGAGCCAAGTACGACAAGGTGTCCTTCTCCTGGCGCCGCTCCGAGGCCGACGCCTGGGCGCAGATCCCGGCCGGACAGGTGACCTCCGGCGGTACGCCGCTGACCGCGTGGCCGGTCCCGATGACGGGCGGCAAGAACGCCCCCCTGGTCTGGAACGCGACCGACACCGTCAACCCGGACGGCACGGTCCAGATCAAGGCCGACTTCACCGGCCCCGGTGGTACCGGTGCCACCCAGCCCCTCTCCGTCGTCGTCGACCGCAACGCCAGCGGCGCGGCCGTCGACGAGGTGGGACCCGGTTCGCTCAACCTGCTCACCGGTGACTACTCGCTGTCCGCCGACGACGCCTCCGCCTTCGGGCTCTCCGTGTCCCGCACAGCCTCCTCCCGCACCCCGGACAAGGGCGCCAAGCAGGAGGGGCAGGCACCGATCTTCGGCAAGGAGTGGGTCTCCGGCACCGTGGCCGAGGCCACCGATTCGGACTACTCCCATATCCGGCGGATCTCCGACACGGCCGTCGCCGTCGTCGACTCCGAGGGCGAGGAGACGCACTTCACGGCGAACGCCGCCAGAACAGCCTGGGTGCCCGAGACGGGCTCCGAGTTCCTGACCCTCACGGGCAACGTGTCCGGTTCCTTCACGCTCACCGACACCGAGGGGACGGTGACCGAGTTCACCAAGCCCGACGCGGCCGCCGCCACCTGGCAGGTCTCCTCCACGCTCCTGGACGGCCTCGCCGGCACCACCACCACGGTCGTCTCCGAGACGGTGACCGTGGACACCAAGAAGCTGTCCCGGCCCAAGCGGGTCATCGCCCCCACCTCCGCCGCGACCGCGGCCACGTGTACGGCGACCCCGGCCACCAAGGGCTGCCGGGCACTGGAGTTCGTCTACGCCGCCACCACCACGGGTACCGACACTACCTTCGGTGACTTCGCCGGCCAGGTGAAGGAGATCCGGCTGTGGTCCACCGAGCCCGGTGCCGCCGCGGCCACCTCCAAGGCCGTGCAGACGTACGCCTACGACGCGTCCGGCCGACTGCGCCAGGCATGGAACCCGCAGATCAGCCCCTCCCTGAAGACCGAGTACTCCTACGACGCGGCGGGCCGTGTCACCGGCCTGACCCCTGCGGGGGAACTGCCCTGGACCTTCACCTACGGCAAGGCCGGCAACGCCGCCACCGCCGGTGACGGCATGCTCCTCAGGACGTCCCGCTCCGGCCTCCAGCAGGGCACCAAGGACGTCGAGTCCGGCACCGCGTCCACGTCGGTCGTGTACAACGTGCCGCTGACCGGCACCACCGCCCCCTACAAGATGGGCGCGGCGGACGTGAAGGCCTGGGGACAGCTGGACGCCCCGACCGACGCGACCGCTGTCTTCCCCGCCGACGCGGTACCCGCCTCCCACGACGGCAGCACGCTGACCTCCGGCTCGTACACCCGCGCCGAGGTCACGTACATGGGCGTCTCCGGCCGTTCGGTGAACAGCGCCACGCCCGGCGGCCACATCACCACCACGGAGTACGACCGCTTCGGCAACACCGTCCGCGAACTGTCCGCCGGCAACCGCGCCATCGCCCTGGGCATCGGCGCCGCCGACAAGGCCGCCCAGTCCGAGCTCGGCATCGGCCTGCTCACCAGCGCCGACCGGGCCGACCTGCTGGCCACCAAGTCGGTCTACGACGGCACCGGTATGCGCGAACTGGAGGAGCTCGGCCCGCTGCGCCGGATCGAGCTCACCGCCGACCTGAAGTCCGGAACGACGACGCTCGTCTCCGCCGGCACGTCGGTGACCGCCCGCTCCCGGAAGGTCAACGAGTACGACGCCGGACGTCCCACCGACGGCACAGCCAAGGTCAAGGACCAGATCACCAAGGTCACCACCGGAGCGGAGGTGCGCGAGCACCCCGGCATCCACGGCGAGACCCGCATCACCCAGACCGTGTACGACTGGGCCAAGGGCATGCCCACCCAGACGATCAAGGACCCGGGCGGTCTCTCGATCACCGAGACCACCGAGTACGACGCCCAGGGCCGCGTCATCAAGCAGCGGCTGCCCGGAGCCACCGGCACCGACGCGGGCACCCGCGTGACCACCTACTGGTCCGCGACCGGCACCGGCACCTGCCAGGGCCGCCCCGAGTGGGCCGACCTGGTCTGCTCCACCGGACCCGCCGGCGCCATCACCGGCGGCGGCTCCAACCCCACCCAGCTGCCGACCACCACCACCGAGTACAGCTGGTGGGGCGGCCCCGCCAAGGTCTCCGAGACCGCCAACGGCAGCACCCGCACCACCACGACCACCTACGACAACGCCGGCCGCGCCACCAAGGTCGCCGTCACCGGCGGGATCGGCCAGGCGGTACCGGAGTCGACCAACGAGTACGACCCGGCCACCGGGCGCATCGTCAGGACGGTCTCCCCGACCGGGGGCACCATCACCAAGGCGTACGACAAGCTCGGCCGCCAGACGTCCTACACGGACGCCGACGGCGGCGTGACCACCACCGAGTACGACCTGCTGAACCGGCCGGTGAAGGTCACGGACAACGCGCCCTCGACCGTCACCTACACCTACGACCACACGGCCGAGCCCCGCGGTCTGGCCACCAGGACCACGGACTCCATCGCCGGCGCCTTCCAAGCGACCTATGACGCGGACGGCTCCGTCGCGACGGAGAAGCTGCCCGGCGGCTACACCCTCACCAGCACCGAGGACACCACCGGCAGCCAGCTCAAGCGCACCTACACGCGTGACAGCGACGGCGCGATCGTCTACGCGGACACCGTGACCGAATCCGTCCACGGGCAGGTCACCACTCACGCGGGCTGGTCCGACCAGAAGTACGGCTACGACGCCACCGGCCGCCTGATCACCGTCGAAGACACCACCGACACCGTCTGCACCAAGCGGACCTACACCTTCGACAACCGCACCAACCGCAAGTCCCTCACACGCGCGACGGGCACCCCCGGCGCCGACTGCCCCACCACCGGAGGCACCACCACCAGCCACACCTACGACAGCGCCGACCGCCTCGTCGACACCGGCTACGTCTACGACGCCTTCGGCCGGTCCACCTCGGTCCCCGGCAGCGGGACGGTCGGCTACTACACCAACGACCTCGTCCACCAGCAGACCGCCAACGGCACCCGGCGGACCTGGCAGCTCGACGCCGCCCACCGCTTCCGCTCCTTCAAGACCGAGACCGGCAGCGGCAGCACCTGGACCCAGACCGGCTCCAAGCTGAACCACTACGACGGCGACGGCGACAACCCCCGCTGGATCGTGGAGGACACCGCCACCGGCGCCCTCACACGCAACGTCGAATCCGCCTCGGGCGACCTCGCCGCCACCACCAGCAAGACCGGCGACACCGTCCTGCAGCTCACCAACATCCACGGAGACGTCGCCCTCCAGCTCCCGCTGGACACCAGTCAGGCACCCGTCGCCCTCGACAGCGACGAGTACGGCAACCCCCGCGCCGGTCAGCCCGCCACGCGCTACAACTGGCTCGGCGCCAAGCAGCGCTCCACGGAGACCCTCACCGGCCTCACCCTCATGGGCGTCCGGCTCTACAACCCGGCCACCGGCCGCTTCCTCTCCCTCGACCCCGTCTACGGCGGAAACGCGAACGCCTACGACTACGTCCACGCGGACCCGCTCAACAGCTACGACCTCGACGGCAAGTGGGGCTGGTTCAAGAAGAAGTGGAAGCGCTTCAAGCGCAGCGGCGTCGGACGCTGGGTCAAGAGGAACCGCGTCTGGATCGCCGGTGGCCTCGCCGGCGTCGGCTGTGGCCTCGTGACCTTCGGAACAGCAGCCGCCGCCTGCGCGGTCATCGCCGGCGGAGCCGCCAGCGCAGGCGCTCAGTGGGCAGGAAACCGCCGATCCACCCGAAGCGAGATCATGTGGGCCGGCATCTCCGGCGCCGCGGGCTTCGGAGGAGGCGGCGCGGCCCTCGGCGCCATCGGCAGATGGGGACTCAAGGCCGGGCTGCGACGATGGCTCCCGGGAAGCGGCCGTCACGCCAAGTACAAGCCCGCCTCCCACCGCAAGCGGAACTGGTACTCGCGACGCTGGTGGTAGCACCTACCCACCGGTCTGACCAAGTCCGGTAACAGCACAACCATCAGGAACCGGGGCGCTGCCGCACCTGCACTCGCGAGCAGCGCCCCGACGTCCCCCCGCAAGGAGTGGAACAAGGTGAACGAAAGCCGCAGCAACGCCAAGATCATGCCGGTCTTGGCCGTCCTGGCCTTCGCGGCAGGTATCGCGTTCTGGGTCATGAGAGGAGCGCGGGAGAGCGCTGCGATGTTCGCCTGCTCGGCGGTCATCTTCGCAGCCTCATGGTTCTTCGCCGTGCGCGCCGCCCGCGGCGACGAAGAACAGAACTGACCCTTGCAGGACGGGCGGGCCCGGTGCGCAGTCGACCGCCGTACGGCTACCGCGCATGCCGGGCCCGTCGGCAGCCAGACCGTGCAGGGCCAACGGCAGGATCTGGTCCCGGATGAGGTCCAGGCTGACATTGGTCGAGGTCGAAGCAGGCTTCGCGCATCAGCTACGACCCACCGCTCTCTTCAGTGGCACGCATCCCACTGTGTCCGACTCGGGGCTTGACGTGGGGCGCTGCCATCGACATGGTTCCTCAGACCCGATCCGCAGCCTGTTGCCGTCCCAGTGGACGACCAGCGGGACTCAGAGCAACACGAATGGGCTGGCTGGTGACTTGAGTCAGAGACGCACCGGCAGTAGGCCGCGAACCTCCGACTCGGTGACCGCAGGCCAGGTGGCGGCGCGGTCGGTGAGGTGACACCCGCAGCAGTTCGGGGGCTTCGTCCGTGACCTTTCCGGGTGGCGCGGAGGGCCTGAGACCAGTCCTCGGGCCTCCTGGAGTTGTGGCCGGTAAGACCTGATAGTGCGTCATATCGCCCAAGAACCACACGGACTATACGCCGATGTCTGGGGCGTGGCCAGACATTCACATGACGCCTGCGCAGGGGGTCCAGGCCCATCTTGACCTGCAGGGAGGTGCTCCGTCCGGTGTGATGCTGCCGATCCACTGGGCCACCTTCAACCTGGCTCCGCACCCGTGGGCGGAGCCGGGGGAGTGGACGAAGGACGCGGCGGAGGCGGCGGGGCAGGCGGTGGCGTTCCCCCGTCCCGGTGAGCCGTTCGAGCCGGCGGGCAAGCTGCCCGCGGATACCTGGTGGCGCGGGGTGTCTCAGCCGATCGCCCGTCCGTGGCGCCGGCCGAAGCCGGCGCAGATTCCTGCCGAGGCGTCCGAGCGGGATCTCGACCTGGCGGGTGACCGGTGACGTCGGGTGAGGAGGAGCTGGGCAGGCTCGTGGCCCTGCTGACCCGTCTCTCGGCCGACGAGCGTGATCGTGCGCTGCGTGCTCTGGATGGTCCGTCCCGGAGAAAGCCTTCGGCGAGTATCCAGCAGTTCGTGCCCTTGCCCTCCCGGGCAGCCTCGTCCGCGGTTGTCGTCCGAACATGCATCGTAAGTTCGTGAGCATGAACCCGGAGGGGCCTCGCCGGTTTGGCGGCGGGGCTCCCTTTTCGTCCTGTACCGGGTTACTCGCGTGCAGCTGAAGCGTTGAGGCTCTTCGTTGCTGACGCTTCCGGTGAGGGTGACGGCAGTGATGGTGGTCATGTGGTTGGTCACTGCGGAGGACGCGAGTGCGGAGGCTGCTGGGTATACGGGACGGTCGCCCCGTGCTCAGAGAAGGGTCCGTGTCGCGCGGCTGGTCCGTGCGGAGTACAACTACGACCTCGCAAGTTCACCGACGGAGTCCCCGCTGCCCCACGAGGTACGGCTTCCCCAGCAGCCCAAGAAGCGACGGCTGGTGTGCGGACGGTGCCGCAACGACGACGCGGACGAGAGGGAGCGTCCGGCCGCGCTCGCCACGCGTCCTCGTGACCGGTGCCGCCACGGGGCTGAGGGCGTGAGCCAAGTCACCGCTTCGGCTACGTATCCGGCGTGAAGGCTGTCCCGTCGTACCGGTGTGTACAGCCATTCACCCCGCAAGGAGCCGTGAAGCGATGCCTCAACCCCCTCTGACCCCAGCCACCGGCCGACTGCCGCAGCCCCTGCTGACGGCGGCGCAGGCCGCACGCCGCGAGTTCCTCGTGGCGCTGGAGCCACTGCGTGGCGAGTTGTTCCGCTACTGCCGGCGGCTGACCGGCAGCGTGTGGGACGCCGAGGACCTGGCCCAGGAGGCACTCGCCCGGGCATTCACACGGGCGGCACAGACCCACCAGCCGGTCGAGCGGCCGATGGCGTGGCTGGTGCGGATCGCGACCAACGCCTACCTCGACCAGGTGCGCCGCCCGGCCCCGCTCCTCGTGGAGCCGGCAGAGCGGGCTGCCCCTGCCGGCGCCGATCCCGCCGAGGTCCGCGACGCGCTCGCGGAGATGACCACCCTGCTGGCGCCGCAGGAGCGTGCCGCCGTCGTCCTCAAGGACGTGTTCGACCTGCCGCTGAAGGAGATCGCCGCCATGCTGAGCACCACCGAGGGGGCGATCAAGGCCGCACTGCACCGTGGCCGCGGGCGCCTGGCCGATCCGAAGCGGGCAGCTGCGCTCGCCCGCCGTACGGCTCCCGACCGCGAGACCCTCGACGCCCTCGCCGCGGCATTCACCGCGTACGACCTGGACGGACTGACCGAGCTCTTCGTCCAGGACGCGGTCAGCGACGTCATCGGCGTCGCCCACGAAGTCGGACGGACCCAGATCGCCGCCGGATCGCTGCACCACACCCTGGTCCTGGAGTCCTCCGTCCGGTGGCGCGCCGAAGTCCGGGAGCTCGACGGCGAACCGCTGCTCCTGATGTGGGCCACCCCGGCCGACGGCAGCGACCCCGAGGCGGTAGAGGACGTCCTGCGCGCCGAGATCGTCGACGGCGGGATCACGCGCCTGCGCTGGTACTACTTCTGCCCCGACGTCCTCGCCGAGGTCGGCGACCGGCTGGACGTGCCCGTCCGAACCCACGGCCACCTCGTGTGACGAGTGTGGGCACCGTTCTTGCCTTGTCGCAGATAACAGGGCCGACGCGTGGTTACTGCCGTCCTGCGGTGGCACCTTTGGGCCCGTGCCGATCTGGAGCGCCGCACCGCAGGCACAGCGCCCGCCGGCGAGCTTCTGGATGCGGCGGTGAGCCGCTCGGGCCACCCGTTCCAGCTGGAAGTTCTCGGTGTCCATCGCGTAGTGCACATGAACGGCCTGCTCGCCGCAGTACACGACGTCGACCATCTCGGGCTCGTCGTAGGCCGCTTCGATCAGAGCCGTCTTGACCGGAAAGAAGGCGCCCTGGGCGACGGCGGCCGCGATCAGTCGGTCGCCCTCCTTTCCCGGCGGCACGGCGGCGGGGTCACCCATGAAGGCCGTCGAAGTCGCCGTCCGCGACGCCTCCGGGCTCGACAATTCCCTCGTCGGCGTCGCGCTGATGCGCAAGGCGTTCTAACCGCACCAAAACGGCAAGCCCGGCGGCCCGCTGGCCGACGCCGGCGCAGAGGGCGGCGAGCAGGAGGCCGAGTCCGCGCTGTTCGCCGGCGCCATGGGCCGCTACAAGAACCCCTCCAGCCACCGCACCGTCGACTTCGCCGACCCGATCGAGGCGGGCCAAATCATCCAGTTCGCCGACCTGCTGTTGCGCCAGGTCGACCGGGCCCGGGCCAGGAACAGCTAACGAGGAGCATTGGAGCCCGCATCGTCCAACCAGCCCGGAGACATGTGGTGACCTGGTGGCTTCCTGCAGTCGTGATTATGGGGTCGGCAGGCGGCGGGCGAGGTCGGGGGCGAGTTGCCCGGCTGCTTGGCCGAGTCCGAGGGCGAGGTCTCGCCGACGGGGGATGCGGCGAGACCTCGCCCTCTCATGTTACGTCGTACATGCCCCGCAGACCCCTTGTCCTGACGGTTTGTTCGCTATGCACACAAACGGGAGATGACTGGTTTGACCTCAGGGTTCGTGGGGGCCGGGGGTGCCACCTGCTCTGATGGGAGCCGCGCGCATCACACAGCCGCGCTGCCGAGTAGCTGGCCGCCCTCTGCTCCGTCCGGGCCTCGAAGTGCTGACTGCCGTGCCCGTGGAAACGACAGTCGGCGCGTTCATCCCTGACCCCCGAGGCCAGCACTGATCGTCTGGACGTGTGCGGCTGTATCAGGCGAAGGCGAAGGGTGTGAGTTCAGCCTCTGCGATGCGCTCACGCGCGAAGAGTGGTGCGACCAGTACCCAATCCTCCTTCGGGGGCGCACCGAATGATGGGTGAAAGGGACTGAACGTCCGGACGCGATCCGGCCTCGTGCCGGTGAAACCTCCCCGGAAGGGGATGCATCGCGATGACAATCAAGCGCTCCACCCGTCTGACCGCCCTCATGGCCCTGCCCGCGGCCCTCACCCTCGCCGTGGCAGCCCCGGCACTGGCCCATGACACCAACCACGCAGGTCAGCAGACGCAGCACGGCCGGAGCTACAAGGTCGACCTGCGGCAGCTGAACGACTCGGGCGCCCGCGGCACCGCCCAGCTCACCCTGCAGGGCCGCCAGCTCACGGTGAAGATCAACGCCCAGGGTCTGGTCCCCGGCCAGCCCCACGCCCAGCACATCCACGGCTCCACCACCGGGCACAACTTCACCTGCCCCGACGCCAGCGCCGACAAGAACGGCGACGGTATCGTCACCACCGCCGAGGGACTGCCCGCCTACGGCGACATCAACATCTCCCTGACCACCAAGGGCGACACCACGAAGGCCAGCGGTCTGGCTGTCGACCGGATGCCGGTCGCGGACAAGAACGGCAACCTGTCCTACTCGCGGACGATCGCCGTCTCCCAGGCCGTCGCCGACAACATCACCCGCCTGCACGTCGTTCAGCACGGCATCGACCCCAATGGCAACGGGGTGTACGACTTCGGCAAGGGCAAGAGTGAGCTCGACCCCAAGCTGCCCCAGGAAGCCACCGCCCCCGCCAGCTGCGGCACCATCGAAGGCCACGCCGGCGCCTCCATGGGCAAGAACTACTAGCCCTCAGCGAAGGGGTTGACGCCCACAGCCACAGCTATACGGGCCGTAGCCGTTCCGCCCGTATGACGGCCTCGGTGACCACTCGCCGCCGGGGCCGTCACCGCCCCTTGCTGAAGACCTCGACCGCACCTGGTCCGCGCGCCGCCGCGGTTTCAGGGAGCCCCGGTCGCATCATCCAGCCTCTGTGGCCGTAGGGCCTCCCGCTCAGCGCACCCAGGAGGATCCCATGCTTGTCCGTCCCCGCTCCCGCACACCGCACATGGTCGTGGCGATCGCGGTGCTGTGCCTGCTCATCGCCCTCGCCGGCTGTTCCTCCTCCGGCGGGCCCGCGCCCACCTCAACGTTGCCCTCGGCGCCGTCCTCCACGTCGGTCAGCGAAGAGCGCATCGTCATCAAGGACTTCCGCTTCGAGCCGGCCGACCTCACTGTCGCACCAGGAGCCAGGGTTTCCGTGGTGAACGAGGACTCCGCTCCCCACACCGTGACAGCCCAGGCCGCCGATGCCTTCGATACCGGCACCATCGAAGGCGGCGAGACAGCCACGTTCACCGCGCCGTCCGCTGCCGGCACGTATCGCTACCTCTGCGGCATCCATCCGTCCATGAGCGGCGCCCTCACCGTCCGCTGACCCGCGCGGCGTCTCACCATGGAGCGATCCCATGCATCACGATCCGACGCGGCCGGACAGCGGCCACCGGAGGCTACACGCCGCCGCCCGTCTCCTGGCGGCGGCCGGTCTCGCAGCCGACGCCTACCTTCACGCGCGTCTCGCCGAACGCTACGACGCCGTCAGCGCCACCCTCAGCCAGGGCACCCTCTTCAGAATCGAGGCAGCCATCGCCGCACTCGCGGCGCTGCTGCTCCTCGTCCGGCGCCGCCCTCTGGCCGACGCCTTCGCCTGGACCGTCGCCGCCGGCGGACTCGCTGCTCTCCTGCTTTACCGCTACGTCGACGTCGGCGAACTCGGCCCCCTGCCCAACATGTACGAGCCGGCCTGGTTCACCGAGAAGAATCTCGTCGTCATCGCCCAAGTGCTCGCACTTCTCGCCACCTCATTGCTCCTTCTCACCCGTCGTCGCCGACGAGGCCACGCTTGACGTCCTGCAGACCGGCGTGGCGGGCCCAGAGAATCAGCGGAACCTGGAGGGGAAGCCGCGCGTAGGCGACGGCTCTTGCGGTCGTCGAGCGGTGGCGCCAGTCGTAGGCCATCTTGACGTTCGCCGGGAACACTCCGGCGAAGAAGAGGGCGGTCGCGTGGGCGCTCGCCCTTCGGGTCGCCGGCAGCGCGAGACCGGCTGCCAGAGCCAGCTCGACCACGCCGCTGGCCGTGGTCCAGGCCCGGGGGCCACCCGGCAGAGAGCCCGGCACGATGGCGTCGAACTGCCGGGGCGCGGCAAAGTGAGCGAGGCCCGCCGAGGCCATCAGACCGGCGAGCAGAAGCGCGGAACGAGCAGGGGACATGGGGTTCCTTCGGGCAAAAGGGCGCCGGGGCAGGCGTCCGGGAAGCGTTCAGTGGCTGCGGCGCAGGCGGATCGGGTGACATTCACCGGCGGACGGGATGAACATGGCGGCGTCCAGCGGTCCTGCCCCCCATATTGTCTCCGGGGTGGAGGTACAGGGCGGGGAATCCAGACCGAGGGTTTCGGCTGTGCTGCGGGCGGCAAGACTGTGCCAGAGACCCGAGCGGCTGATCATGACGTGGCGGCCGGCGGGCATGCGGATGCCTCGGACGCGGGCCCCGGCCACTTCGGCGCGATGGAGGTAGGCCCACGTGTCGGTGGCCGAGGTGATCCGGTCGGCCGGATCATGGAGGGCGATCACGGTGCGGTGCGCCAGGTGGGTGGCCGGCTCACCGGGAGGGCACCAGGGAGCGAGTGCCACGACGCCACGGACGTGCGGATCGTCGGCGGCGCGCAGCGCGGCCCGGGCGCCCATGGAGTGCCCGAGCAGCACCACGGGCAGAGGGCCGACCAGGTCGGCGAGTTCGGCCAGGGCCCGGCGCGTGTCGTGGACGGGGTCGGCGCGCTCGCCGTTCCAGCCGCGCATCCGGTAGCGGACGTAACCGATGAGGACGTCGGCGTGGCGGGGGTCCTGGCCGAGTACCCGGGCGAAAGCCTTCATCCGCAGGTCGGGCAGGTTGAGGGCAGACGGGGGTGCGAGGGAGTCGGCACGTCCGCCGTGCAGCAGCAGTACCGCGCCGGCCGCAGGCAGAAACCTGGGCTCGGGCAGGTGGAGAGCCGGGAAGGCGCTGCTCCGATCGGATCCGCTCATGTCATACGCTCCGGCTTTCCGGGAACGGCTTTGCGGGGTGGCAGGGGGAGGAAGCCGCTGGTGCGCGCGGTGTACGCGGCGTAGCCGGGGCGGTGGGCCATGTGCTTCTCCAGGAGGCGCTTGCCGCTGCCGATGGTGAGGAGCAGGGTCATCAGGACCGGGGAGACGAGGACGGCGAGGGCCGGCTGCCAGGCGGTGCAGGCGAGGAGGTACAGGCCCCACCAGACGAGGCTGTCCCCGAAGTAGTTGGGGTGCCGGGTCCAGGCCCACAGGCCCTCATCCATGATCCGTCCCCGGTTGGCGGGGTCCGCCTTGAAGCGTGCCAGCTGGTGGTCCCCGACGGCCTCGAAGGCGAGCCCGGTCGCCCAGACCGCGGCCCCGCAGTACGCCAGGGCGTCCAGGGGCGCCGAGCTGTAGGAGGCGGCCTGGACGGGCAGGGAGATCAGCCAGACGAGGGCGGCCTGGCCGAGGTAGACGGTGCGGAGCGCGTAGAGGGTCCGGTTGCCCGGTGCTTTGTCGAGGAGGGCGGTGTAGCGGGGATCCTCGCCGTGGCCGCGGGAGCGGTGGGCGATGTGACCCGCCAGGCGTAGCCCCCAGACGATTGTCGCCGCGGCGACGACCAGGCGCCGGCCGCCGTCGCCGTGGTCGGCGGAGAGCAGCCAGGTGACGGCGGCGACGGCGGCGAACGCGAGGCCCCAGGCGATGTCGACGATACGGTGCAGTCGGCGGCGCACGGCGATGGCGAAGGTGGCGAGGAGCACCGCCGGAGCCGTGGCCGCGGCGACGGCGAGGTTGACGGCGAGGGCGCCCCAGTCGGTGCCGTTCACGCCGGCATCGCCGGGTGGTACCAGGCGGCGGGGGTGGCCGGCATGCCGGACACGCCGTCGCGGGTGGGCCGTACGGCGAGGATCTGGTCGACGCCCATGCGGCCCTCGGCGAAGGCGAGCGAGGCACCGGCGAGGTAGAGCCGCCAGACGCGGGCGGTGGTCGTTCCGACGAGGTCCTCGAAGTCGCTCCAGCGCTGTTCGAGGGTGGCGCGCCAGGCGTCGATGGTGGTCGTGTAGTGCTCGCGGAGCGCTTCGACGGAGCGGGCCTCCAGTCCGGCGGTCTCCAGCACGTCCACGGTCCGGCCGACGGGGCGCATGTGCATGTCGGGGGCGATGTACGTCTCGATGAAGGCGCCCCCGCCGGGCGCGTGGGCGCCCCGGGACATCTGCTGGATCAGGAGCCGGCCTTCGGGGCGCAGCGCGTCGTGCAGCTTGGCGGCGAAGGCGGAGTACTCGGCGTCGCCGACGTGTTCGCCCATCTCGACGGCGGCCGCGGCGTCGTAGCCGCCCCCGTCGATGTCCCGCCAGTGCCGCAGCTGGACGTCCACGAGATCGGCCACCCCCTCGCGCGCGGCGCGTTCGGTGACGTGGTGGTGCTGGGCGCGGGACAGGGTGACGGCGGTGACGCGCGCCTTGTACGCGCGGGCCGCGTGGACGGTGAGGGAACCCCAGCCGCAGCCGACGTCGAGCAGGCGGTCCCCGGGGCCCAGGTCCAGTTTGCGGCAGATCAGGTCGAGTTTGTCGCGTTGCGCGTCGGCCAGGGTGTAACCCGGGTCGTCGGGCCGGGTCCAGTAGGCGCAGGAGTAGGCCATCGACTCGTCGAGGAGAAGGGCGTAGAAGTCGTTGGAGAGGTCGTAGTGGTGGCTGATGCCCGCGCGGTCGCGCGAGACGCTGTGCAGGCTGCCGGTCAGCCGTGCCCGCCCGTCGGGGCGCCTCGGGGGCGGACCGACGACGCCCAGGCGTACCGCGAGGGCGGTGGCCGCGGCCATGCCCGCCGGCCCGGGGCGTGCCGGGCGCCGGTCGCGGACGCTCCGGCCGGCCTGGGAGAGGGCGTCGGCCAGGTCGCCCTCGACGTCGAGGTCCCCGGTGACGTACGCCTCGGCGAGCCCGAGTTCGCCGGGCTGCCACAGCACGCGGCGCAGGGCGTCGGGCGAGCGGAGAACCACCAGGGGCGCGTCCGCGGGGCCCGTCTGGCTGCCGTCCCAGGCGCGCAGACGCACGGGGAGCGGCCCCGGGAGGAAGTGGCCGAGGAGCTGGGCGAGTCGGTCGGCAGTGCTCATCGGTGCGTTCCTTCGGTGAGGAGGAGCTGGCGGACGTCGAGGTAGCGGGAGCGGAATCCGGCTTCCGAGTAGGCGAGGTAGAACTCCCACATGCGCTGGAAGACGGGGTCGAAGCCGAGGCCGGTGACGGCGGGGCGGTGGGCGGCGAACCGTTCCCGCCACAGGCGCAGGGTCTCGGCGTAGTGCTCGCCGAAGCCGTCGTCGGCGACCGTGCGCAGACCGGCGGCGGCCGAGTGCGCGGCGATGGCCTCGCGGGAGGGGATCAGACCGCCGGGGAAGACGTACTTGCTGATGAAGGTGTGGGTGGCGGCGGTGTGGAGCATCTGCCGGTGGCCCATGGTGATGGCCTGCAGGGCGATCCTGCCGCCGGGCGCGAGCGCGCGGCGCAGGGCCCTGAAGTAGGCGGGCCAGTACTCCGCGCCGACCGCTTCGATCATCTCGACACT
This sequence comes from Streptomyces sp. NPDC057854, assembly GCF_042797055.1. Taxonomy (NCBI): domain Bacteria; kingdom Bacillati; phylum Actinomycetota; class Actinomycetes; order Kitasatosporales; family Streptomycetaceae; genus Streptomyces; species Streptomyces sp. NPDC057854. The sequence continues at coordinate 83,404 of NZ_JBHVMF010000027.1, read as the reverse complement.
GATCACGGCGTCGTACCGCCCTTCCGCGTCGCGGTAGTCGCGCAGCTGGACGTCCACCCGGTCGGCGAGTCCGGCCGCGGCGATCCGCTCGCGGGCCAGGGCTGCCTGCTCGGCGGAGAGGGTCAGGGTGGTGACTCGCGCGCCGCGGGCGGCGGCCCGCAGGGCGAGTTCGCCCCAGCCGGTGCCGATCTCCAGCAGCCGGGTGCCCTCGCCGACGCCGGCGAGGTCCAGAAGCCTGTCGATCTTGCGGTGCTGCGCGGAGGCGAGGGACTCGAAGCGGGCGGGGAACCCGGTGAAGACCGCCGACGAGTACGTGAAGGTGGCGTCGAGGAACGTGGCGAACAGGTCGTTGGAGAGGTCGTAGTGGCGCTGGATGTTGGCGCGGGCCCCGTCGCGGGTGTTCCGGTCGGCGACGGGGCGGGCCGACACCCACAGGCCCCGGAGCCGGCGCAGCGGAGCGGGCACCAGCTCGTCGGCGTGGGCGGCGAGGACGGTCAGGACGCCAGCCAGGTCGTCGCTGTCCCATTCGCCCGCCATGTAGGACTCGCCGAAGCCGATCAGCCCGTCACGCCCGATGCGCTGGTAAAAGGCATCGGAGTCGTGGAGCGTCAGGTGCGGGCCCACCGCCGAAGGACGCGTACCGGCCGGAGGACCGGTCAGGGACAACTTGTCCAGGGCCCGGCTCACCAGGTACCGGGCGACGGCGGTCCGGGCAGGGCCGGCCGAGGGGATCCGGACCACGTCCGGCCAGTGGTCGGCGTCGACGTCCGCACGGCTGAGGGGCGCAGCGGTCGCGGGGCCGCCCGGCGGCGTCTGCTCGGGGACGTCGAGGGTGCGGCCGGCGAGCCGGGAGCGGCTTTCGGAGGTGAGGGCGGGGCGGGTCACGACAGCGTGCCTTTCTGCGGGGCGGAACGGGGACGTGGGTGCACGGGGAGTCCGCGCAGCAGCAGGTGGACGCCGTGGCGGCGGATGCCGGCCGAGACCGCGGCGGTGGACCAGGGTCTGCGCGCGGCCGCGGCCAGCAGCGCGGGCACGGTGGCGGGCCGGCGGCGGCCGCGGACGACCGCGGTGAACGCCCTGCCGTCGTCGTTCTCCAGGTGGACGGTCAGGGCCAGGCGCTCCCCGGGCAGCGGCAGGCGCATCCGGTAGCGGCCGTCGACCGCGAAGAACGGCGAGACGTAGACGGTTTTGTCCGCCACGGCCTCGTCCGCATCGTCCGTCCGCAGCAGGTAGCAGTGGCGCTGACCGTAGGTGTTGTGGACCTCCGCGACCACGCACACCAGGGAGCCGGAGGCATCGCGGCACCAGAACACGCTCAGCGGGTTGAAGACGTACCCGAAGACCCGGGCGTGCGCCAGCATCACCACCCGCCCGCCGCCCAGGTCGATGTCGTGCGCGGCGAGGAAGGCGTCGAGCCCGGCGCGGAGGGAGTCGGCGGTGCCGGCGAAGTGGTCGCGGGCGTCGAAACGGGCGAGCGGACGCAGTGGCCGGGGCAGCACTGGCAGGTGGTCGAGGTCCACGCACCACAGGTAGGTGCGGTGCCGCAGCGTGTGGTGCAGCGGCGTGCGGCGGACGTGCGTGATCACGCAGTCGTACAGCGCCGCGACGGGCTCCGCGCCCAGGAGGCCCGCGGATATGACGTCTCCTTCGGTGCGGGTCACCAGTCCACCCCCAGGGACCGGGCTGCCTCGACGCCGGAGCGGCAGCCGTCCTCGTGGAACCCCCAGCCGTGCCAGGCGCCCGCGTACGCGGTCACACCGGTGTTGAGACGGGGCAGTTCCTTCTGCGCCGCGACCGACGTGGGCGTGTAGACGGGGTGCTCGTAGACCATCCGCTCCACGACCCGGTCCGGGGCGATGCCGGTGTCACCGCCCAGCGTGACGACGTAGCCGGAGCCTGCGGGCAGGCGCTGGAGGCGCTCCATGTCGTAGCTGACGTGTACGGGTGCGGTGGAGGGCTCGCAGCCGGTCATGCGGTAGTTCCAGCTGGCGCGCGCCTTCGGAGAGCGGGGCAGGAGGGAGGTGTCGGTGTGCAGCACGGTGGGGTTGCGCGAGTACGTGAAGGCGCCCAGGAGCCGCTTCTCGTCGGCGGTGGGGTCCGCGAGCATGCGCAGCGCCTGGTCGGGGTGCGTGGCGATGACCACGGCGTCGTACGCGTCGGTGGCGCCGTCGCCGGTGGTGACGAGGGCGCCTCGGCCCGTGCGCCGGACGGCGTCGACCGGGCTGGAGGTGCGGATGCGGTGGACGCGTTTGGCAGCGGCAGTCACGTAGGCGGACGAACCGCCGGTGACGGTCTTCCACTGCGGGGAGCCGGTGATCGACAGCAGACCGTGATGGTGCAGGAAAGCGAACAGGTAGGCGGCCGGGTACGACAGCGCGGTGCGGGCCGGGCAGGACCACACCGCGGCGACGAGCGGCAGGGCGAAGTGGCCGACGAAGTAGGGGGAGAACCCGCCCTCGCGCAGGAAGTCCCCGAAGGTGACACCCGCGTGAGTCCCCCGCGCGAGCAGCCGCCGGGCACCCCGGTGGAAGACCGGCACCTCTGCCAGGAGCCGAAGGTACCGCGACCGCAGGGCCGCACGGGAGGCGAACAGTCCCGCAGCGCCCCGGGCACCCGCGTACTCCAGCCCGCACCCGTCACACCGCACCGACATGCTCATCTCGGCGTCCTGCGTGCCGATCTCCAGCTCCCGGAACAACCTCAGCAGGGTGGGGTAGGTGCGCTCGTTGTGGACGATAAACCCCGAGTCCACGGCAAGTGCCCGACCGCCGGGGCCGGGCAGCTCACGGGTGTGGGCGTGGCCGCCGAGCCTCCCGTCCGCCTCGTACAGGGTGACCTCGTACGAGGACGCCAGGACGTAGGCGGCCGTCAGGCCCGCCACGCCGGCGCCCACGACCGCCGCCTTGCGCTGTTCGACCACCATTGCTCCCGCCACTCGACACGCCGCCCGACTGCTGCGTTTCACCCGTACTTCGCAGCAGTCGGGCGATCGGATTGGCGTGATGTGTGACCGCGAGGTGGAAGGTCCGGTCGAAGAGGTGTGCCGGTTCAGCCGGTGAGACCGGCGAGATGCGTGCTCAGCGTGACGGCGGGCGGGTAGCTGGCGCCTATGGCGGTGACGTGCTTCCAGTGCAGGCGGCCGTGGCCGTTGACGATGAACACCGACCGGCGCAGGCCGATCAGGGGTGCGCTGATCCCGAAGGACTTCGCCACCACACGCTCCTCGTCGGACAGCAGGGGCATGCTCAGCCTGCGGTTGCGGGCGAACTTCTGATGACTGTCGAGCCCTTGTGGGCTGATGCCCCACACGGTGGCACCGGCGGACTGGAGTTGGTCGATGCCGTCGGAGTAGGAGCAGAGCTGTGCGGTGCGTACCGGTGTGTTGTCGCCGGGGTAGAAGACGAGAACGAGCGGCTTGCCGCGCTGCTCGCACAGGGTGTAGTCGCGGCGATGGAAGGTTTCGCCGTCCAGATGTCCGCCGGGCAGGCAGAAGTCGCCGACGATGTCCCCGATCTCCGGGATGCTTGCCATGAAGTACCTCGATCGCTGATCGTTGCGGAGCGCCCGGTCAGGCGGGCAGGGCCATCAGCAGCAGCGGATCGGTGGTGGGCTGGGGGGATCCTCCGTCGGGTTCGAGGGTGAGGCCGACGGCGCCCGCGTCGGCAGGGTTCCCGGCGAGGATGACGGTGCCGTCGTGGTCGATCAGACCGGCCGGGAGCATCGTGCCGTCGTGGTCGAGCCACAGCTGGTAGGTCTTCCCGGCGCCGGGCGCCGGCAGGTTGGCGGCGGTGAAGACGGCCTGGTTCCGCTGCTCGGAGGAGACGACGGTGGTCAGGGCCCCGTTGGCGGCCTTGCCGTGCACGGTTTGGGCGTCCGGGGCCGCCAGGACGGCACTGACCGCGTCGAGCTGCTGCTGGGCCTGGCGGGCCTGCTGCTCCAGCTCTTGTTCGTTCTGTGTCTGCCACACCGCGACGCCGCCCAGTGCGACGGCGGCCACAGTGGCGGCCAGCGCCAGGGACACGGCACGGCGGCGCAGGATCCCGCCGAGGACGGGTGCCGCACCGGCGGCGGGGACGCGTGGGGGCAGCTGACGCACGCCGTCGACGGCGGCCATGACCTGTGCTTTGGCTCCGGGAGGCGGCGGCTGGGCGACCGCGGCGGCCAGGCGCGCCGTGGTCGCCTGGAACTCGGCTGCTTCCTGGCGGCATGCCTCGCACGTTTGGAGGTGGGCGTCGAAGTCCTTGCGTTCGTCGTCGTCGAGTGCGCCCAGTGCGTAGGCGGCGGCGAGGGTGTGGGCGTCGGTGGTGTGGTGGTTCATGTGGTCACCCCCATGCAGTCGCGGAGCCGGATGAGCCCGTCGCGCATGCGCGTCTTGATGGTGGGAAGAGGCGTGCGCAGGGCTTCGGCGACTTCACGGTAGGTCAGCCCCTGGTAGTAGGCCAGGGTCACGGCTTGGCGCTGGAGTTCGGTCAGGCCGCGCAGGCAGCGGCGTACCTGTTCGGACTCCAGGCGGGTCTCGACCTGTTCGGCGACCTCGTCGAAGGCGGTGGTGTGTTCCCGGGCCGCCTGCGCGTGCTCGCGGTCGGCGGCGGCCTGGGCGGAGCGGACGCGGTCCACGGCCCGGCGGTGGGCGATGGTCGCGGCCCACGTCTGCACGCTGCCGGCGTCGGGCCGGTAGCGGGCGGCCTGGCGCCACAGGTCGATCATGACCTCTTGGGCGACCTCCTCGGACTGCGCCCGGTCGCGCACCACTTTGAGGACGATGCCGAAGACCAGGGGTGCGAGTGCGTCGTAGAGGGCGGAGAACGCCTGCTTGTCACCGCGCGCCACCTTGCCCATGGTCTCGGTGAGGTCGCTGGGGGCGGCGCGGCCGTTGCGGCCGGCGCCGAAGGGAAGCGGCTGGTTCACCTGCACCGCTCCGGTCGTGGTGAGAAGGCGCAGGGGCGGCCTGGGCCGGCCGTCAGGGGGCGGGGCGTCCATCGCATGCCGGTCCTTGTGTCGTCGCTCGATCGTGCCGGGCCGCCCGGCGGCGGCCCGGTCGCGAAACCTGTGGGTGCTTCGTTGATTTTTCGTAGCGGACCGGCGGGTGGATGGGTGGTGCTTCGTCACCCGCGCCATCGTCGAATAACCCGTTCGAGGGAAGGCGGGCGCAGGGGCCAAGCCGAAGGGCGGACGGCGGCGAAGACGGTGCGTGAGGTGAGCGGAGCGACGTTCTCCCGCTCTCCTCACCGGCCGCGCGGGTTGCTCGGCCGAGGCACCTTCATGGGAGGTAGTTCACATGGTTCGTGTGCGGAATGGTCTGGCGGTGGCCCTGGCGGCCGGTGCGGTGGTCATCGGTGGCGCGTCGATGGCATCGGCCGATGCCGGTGCACAGGGCGTGGCCGCCCACTCGCCGGGAGTCGGCTCGGGCAACCTCGTGCAGGTTCCCGTTCACATCCCGGTCAACGCGTGCGGTAACACCGTCAGCGTGATCGGGCTGCTGAACCCGACCTTCGGCAACACCTGCGTCAACGCCTGATCGAGCACCGCGAGAAGAGCTCCGGTCCGCCGCCTTCAAGACGGGGTGGCGCGGACCGGTGATCCGCCCGGAAGGCAGTGTGCTCCGAGCGGGTCGGCCGCGGGCGGCTGTCGGCACAGCCGCCCGCGGTACCACGTCCTCTCCGCCCGGGCTACCAGGTCAGGACCGCGATGACCTGCTTGCCCCGGCCGGAGCAGCTGACGAGGAGGTCCGCCCCCAGCGAACGAACAATCCTCAGCCCCCGGCCTCCCGTCTCCTTGCACCGCCCTTCTCGATGGCTCCCGGCCAGGTCCGCCGTCCCGTCGCTGACGGCGATGCCCGCCTGACCTCGTTCCAGGCTCAAGGTGAGCGCGTAGGGTCCGGCGGCGTGGAGCACCGCGTTGCCGACCAACTCCGAGACGATCAGTACGAGATCCTCGGCGACCTCGCGAGGGCAGGCGTCCGCCTCCTGTTCCAGGAGTCGTGCCACGGCTTGGCGGGCCTGGCGGGCCGCGCGTTCGTCCGAGAGGAGCGGCAGATGCAGCGTGACCGGACATCCGCAGGGAACGGTGGCGGTGTCCATGATGATTCCTCGCAGTGAGTGGTCTTCGTCACCGAAAACGGGTGAAGGGGAACGTCGTGGGGCTGTGATGGTGCCGTGGAATCCGCGCATGGTTACCCATCGTCACAGTCCAAGGGTCCGGGAACCCAGTGGCTGACGCTGCGGCCGGCCATTCAGTGCTGCTTTCAGTAACGATTCGTGACGATTGCCGCGATGGATTGCCGGAATCCGGGAAAAGTCCCGAGCCGCCGTCCAGGTGATCTCCAGCGCTGCCTGCCATCCCTGCCCCGCTGCCGTGCCGAAGCGGATGAGGACAGCAATCAGGTGCCGTGCTCCGCTGCCGCCGGCGCCCGCAGCACGCCCCCGGCAGCAGTACAGAGGGATGGCTTCGTGCTGAGGCTCAACCGTGCAAGGCCGTACATCGTGTTGCTGCTGTGGCTGATCCTGGCGGTCGCCGCCGGCCCTTACACCGTCCGTCTCGGCGAGGTCGCGCAGGCCGGCGGGGACGTCACGCTGCGGGAGACTACGGAGTCGGCCCGGGTGGAGCGCCTGCTGAACCCCGCGGGGGCGCAGGCCGCGCTGCCGCTGGCCGTGATCTGGACTTCCCGCCCGGAGGGCGAACAGATCACGGCGCGCCAGCAGCAGGCGGCGCGTCAGATCGTCGTCCGCCTGACCGGAACCGCCGGAGCTCCGGTGCTTTCCCAAGACGGCCGCGCCATGACCGCGGTGATCGGCGCCGAACCCGACGGCGGGGCCGCCCGCCTGGCCGCCGTCGCGAAGGCGGCGGCCTCGGTCGGCGGGACGAGCGTGCACCTGGCAGGACCCGCGGCCGCTCAAGCAGACCTCGACGCAGCCTTCTCGCATACCGACGGCACCCTCCTGGCCGTCGCTCTCGGCGGAGTCCTGTTGATCCTGATGCTGGTCTACCGCAGCGTGATCATGCCCCTGTTGGTGATCGTGAGTTCTCTCCTGGCCCTCGCGGTGGCCTGCGCCGTTTCGTACGCACTGGCCCGGACGGACTGGCTGTCCATCGACGGCCAGACCCAGGGCATCGTGTTCGTCCTGGTCGTCGGTGCCAGCACCGACTACGCCCTCCTCCTGGCCGCCCGCGCCCGCGAGGAACTCGCCGAACAGCCGGACATCCGCCGGGCGATGACCGCAGCGTGCCGCGCCACCGCGCCGCCCGTGCTCGCCAGCGCCGCGACCATCGCCTGCGCCATGATGACGCTCGTCCTCAGCGACCTGCCCTCCGAGCGGGCCCTGGGCCCGGCGGTGGCGATCGCCATGGCGTGCTGCACCGCCGTGTCGCTGACCTTCCTGCCAGCCGTACTGGCACTGTGCGGGCGGCGCGTGCTGCGGCCACACGCGGGCACACCGGGAGACTGGTGGGGACGGCCGGCCCGGGCGCTCGAGCACCGGCCGCGCCGGGCCTGGGCCGGCTGCCTCGCCCTCCTCGCCGCCGGAGCGGCTATGGCGCCGCTACTCGCCCCTACCGGCGTCCCCCTCCACCAGGCCCTACCGGCCCAGGCCCCCTCGGTTGCCGGGCACACCGTCCTCGTACGCCACTTCCCCGCCGGCACCGCCAGCCCCCTGATCGTCCTCGCCCCTGCCGCCCGGTCGGCCGAGGTCCGCGAACGGATCGCCTCAACACCGGGCGTAGCGGCAACAGCCACCACGCCGGCCGAGACCGGTGGGAGGGCGCAGATCCTGGCGACGCTGTCGGACAGCCCGGACAGCGCCCCCGCCCGGAACACGGTGGCCCGGCTGCGCGGCTCGCTGGCCGGGACCGGGGCACTGGTCGGCGGACAGAGCGCCCAACTCGCCGATCTTCACCAGGCATCGGTGCGTGGCCATCGGCTGATCATGCCTCTGGCACTGGCCGTGGTGCTGGCCGTCCTGATCGTCGTGCTGCGCTGCCTGCTGCTGCCACTGCTGCTGGTCGCCGCCGCCTGGGTCAGCCTGTTCACCGCGTTCGGGGCCTCCGCGCTCCTCTTCCAACTGGTGTTCGGCAGCAGCGACACGGAGCCCGCCGTGGTGCTGTTCTCCTTCGTCTTCCTCGTCGCGCTGGGGGTCGACTACAACATCTTCCTCGTCCACCGGATCCGCGCCGAAGCGATGAGGCACGGCACCGCGGTGGGGGTCCGCCGGGGGCTGGTGACCACCGGCGGCGTTATCAGCGCCGCCGGCCTCATCCTGGCCGCCACCTTCGCCGCACTGACCGTGATGCCTCTGCTCTACCTCGCCCAGATCGGCTGCATCGTCGCCCTCGGCGTCCTCATCGACACCCTCCTCGTGCGCCTCTTCCTCGTCCCCGCCCTGATCCTCGACCTCGGCCCCCGCACCTGGTGGCCCACCCACCTCCCGGGCGACCGCCGCCCGCCCGCCACAGCCTCCGCTCCGCGCACCCGTACCCCTGGCCGCGCCGCCGCCTCCACACCCACGCTGTAAGGCAACACCGGCAAGAGATTTCACTCTTTCGAGGGTTGGACCAATCCGCCGGGCGGAGGATGCCGAATGCAGCAACGTGAGCAGCCTCCGCAGCAAACTCGTCCGCGTCGCCTTCGGCGCACTGGCCGGACTCCTGGCCGCGTTCACGGCTCTGGCCGTGGCCGAGCTGGTGGCCGGACTGGTGCGGCCCGCAGCGGGGCCGGTGACGGTGGTGGGCGGCGCGGTGATCGACCGGACCCCCGCTCCGGTGAAGGACTTCGCGATCCGCACGTTCGGGGAGAACGACAAAATCGTTCTCCAACTGGGGATCCTCGCGATCCTCGCCCTCATCGCCATCGGCCTCGGCATCCTCGCCCTGTCGCACCGACGCGCCGGTGCGGCGGGGGTGTTGCTGTTCGGGATCGTCGGCGCTGCCGCGGCTCTCAGCCGTCCCGACTCCACCGGCACCGGTGACGTACTGCCCTCGATCGACGGAGCGCTGGCGGGAGCTGTGGCTCTGTACATGCTGGCGACCAAAGCCGCTCCCGTTCACGCCCCGGACGGGCAGCCAGGCACTGGGGGGTGGAGCAGGCGCGGGTTCCTCGCCGCGGCCGGTGTGACCGCCGTCGCCGCTACCTCGGCAGGTGCGCTGGGCCGGTACTTCACCGGCCGGCAAGGCCAGGGCGCCGTCGCCTCCCGGGAGAACCTGGTGCTTCCCAAGCCGGCCTCCCCGGTCCCCGCGGTCCCGGCCGGTGTTCAGCTGAAAGTGCCCGGCATCACCGCCTTCACCACCCCCAACGCCGACTTCTACCGCGTCGACACCGCCCTGACCGTGCCCAAGGTCGACGCCGGAACCTGGCGGCTGCGCATCCACGGCAAGGGGGTCACCCGTCCCCTCACCTACACCCTCGACCAGCTCCTGGCGCGCCCCCTCATCGAACGCGACATCACCCTGACCTGCGTCTCGAACGAGGTCGGCGGCCCCTATATCGGCAACGCCCGCTGGCTCGGCGTCCCTCTCGCCGACCTCCTGAAGGAGGCCGGCGTGATCCCTCCGTCGCGGGGAGGGAAAGCCGATCAGCTGGTGGCGCGCTCCGTGGACGGCATGACCCTCGGCTCCCCGGTGGAGGACGTGATGGACGGCCGCGACGCGATGCTCGCGGTCGGCATGAACGGCGAGCCGCTCCCCTTCGACCACGGCTTCCCCGTCCGCATGCTCGTCCCTGGTCTGTACGGCTACGTCTCTGCCTGCAAGTGGATCGAGGACATCGAACTCACCACCTTCGACGCCTACGACCCGTACTGGGTCAAGCGGAAGTGGGCCCGCAAGGCGCCGATCAAGACCCAGGCGCGCATCGACACCCCCAAACCCTTCGCCCGCCCCGCCGCCGGAACGGTCACCGTCGCCGGCGTCGCCTGGGCCCAGCACCGCGGCATCACCCGCGTCCAGATCCGTGTCGACGACGGGCCCTGGCAGGACGCCGACCTCGCCGCACAGGCAGGCGTCGACACCTGGCGCCAGTGGTCCTACCGCTGGAACGCCACCCCTGGCGGACACAACCTCACCGTCCGCGCCACCGACGGCACCGGTCAGGCCCAGACCGAACAGCGCACCCGGACCATCCCCGACGGAGCGAGCGGCTGGCACAGCGTCTTCGTCACCGTCCCCTAGACCACCCGGACGGCCGCAAGGCCCGTACCGGGCAGCACGACCAACCCCCTCGATACCCAGAGAAAGTCCCAAGGAGCAACTGGTCATGAACAGCATGAAGATCCGCCGTACCGCGATCGCCGTCGTCGCCGCAGCCGCGCTGCCCTTCTCCCTGGCCGCGTGCTCGGACTCCGGCAACGACACCAAGGCCGCCCCCAGCGCGGGTGCCGAGGACGCCGCGAAGACGACGGAGGCGAGCACCCCCTCGGAGGCGCCGATGACCGACGACCAGCCCTTCGGCCCCGCCTGTGCCGGTGTGCCGAAGGAGGGCGCGGGCTCCTTCGACGGCATGGCCAAGGACCCCGTGGCCACCGCCGCGTCGAACAACCCGGCCCTGTCCACCCTCGTGACCGCGGTCAAGCAGGCCGGCCTGGTCGACACCCTCAACAACGCGGAGAACATCACGGTCTTCGCGCCGACGAACGACGCCTTCGCCAAGATCCCGAAGGCCGACCTCGACAAGGTCCTCGCCGACAAGGCCACCCTCACCAAGATCCTCACGTACCACGTCGTCGGCCAGAAGCTCACGCCGAAGCAGCTGGAGAACGGCTCCTTCGAGACCCTCCAGAAGGGCATGATCACCACGAAGGGCTCCGGTGAGGAGTACACCGTCAACGACGTCTCCAAGGTCGTCTGCGGCAACGTGAAGACCGCCAACGCCAACGTCTACATCGTCGACACCGTCCTCATGCCCAAGTAGGGCTTCGCGCACGGTCCGCACGTCACGGTGGCCCTGCACTAGCCCTCCTCGGAAGGGTGCAGGGTCACCGGCATGATCCCTGGGCCGATAGCCGTACCAGGAGCCTGGGCTCGGCAGGGTGCCGCGCCCAGGCCGGCTGCGGGCGGGGGCTACTTCTGGTTGATGGGCAGGGCCAGGTCGGTGACCTGGTACTTGGCCGGGAAGGCGCCCTCACCGGTGGCCTTGCCGGTCAGGACGTCGACGGCGTAGAGGCGGTAGGAGCCACCGTTGCCGATGGCGGCGAAGCCGTGGTTCGTGCCGGCGGCCGGGTTGTAGTAGATGTCGAATCCGGCGTCCAGGGCGGCGTCCACGCCGAGGTTGCCGGTGGAGGCCAGGGTGCCGGCGTTGGCCGGGGACTGCAGGGAGATGCGGTCGGCCATCGTGTCCAGGTCGAACAGCGTCGTCGCGGTCGCCGCGTTCAGATCGTTGTTGGTGTAGGCGGCTCCGGTCACTCCCATGGCGGTCGACGGCGGCATGGTCGGGTTCGTCAGGGTGCCGTCGACGGTGGTCGTCAGCGGGGCGGCCGCGTCGTCGATGTTGTGCCGCAGGTTCTGCCCGGTGTTGGAGATGACCCGCAGCCGGTTGGCGGCGGGGTTGAAGTCCACGCCGAACGCCACGCCGGCCAGGGCCACGGTCAGCTGGGAAACCTTCATGGCCTTGGCGTTGGTGGTGTTCAGGGTGTAGATGCCGCCATTGTCGCCGACGCCGTACAGCTTCTCGTTCTGGACGCGGAAGTCGATCCCGACGAGCTTGGTGTCCCCGGACAGCCCCGAGACCTTGCCCAGCGACCAGGTCTTGGAGGGCCTGTGGACGTCGAACTCGACCAGGCGCTGGTCGCCGGTCAGGCCGATGGCGTGCAGGGCCTTGTGGTCGTGGGCGGGCGGCATCTTCGAGGCCGTGTCGGACACCGCCAGCGCGGGTGCCGCGCACAGGGCGGCCAGGACGACTGCGGAAGCCGCGGTCACGGTCCGGTTGCGCATGATCACTCCTTCATCGGAGCTTGGGCCCAGGTGGCCCAGGTCTCGTGGTGAATTCGCCGCCGGCGTAGCAGGGGATGGGCGCCAGGGACGGAGGCCACCCGCACGGCCCAAGGGCACTGCCTCGGGCTGCGCCATCCAGGTGGGACCGGCCGCGCGCCGGTCCACCGACGGGAGGATGCGACGCTGCCGGTGGTGACGGTGTGGTCGTGGCTAGAGACGAGACATGGCGGCCCACTGACTGTGCGGGACTTGAGATCTGCTGTCATGGGAGCGAGGTGCGCGGGCTGCGGCTGCTGGGCTGGCAGGAGGCCCTGCCCCGCTCTCTTGCAGCCGTCCTGGACACCTGGCCCGCACAGACCACGCGCCGGCCCGAGGGAACGAAGATTCCCTTCGCCACAGACTCTGTCCGGTCCTGGATGTGCGAGAAGCGGTTCCTCGGCGCCACGCCGCCGGCGAGCCGGTGACAGCGATCGACCCGCGTACACGGCGGCTGCCACGCCGTGTGAGCACCCTCACCCCCTCGCCCTATGGACCCAGAGGTCATCCATGCGGCAACGGCAACTGAACAGACACACTCACCACCAACGCTGCACGGTTGCAACTGAGTTGCAACAAGCGGTTTTTGGCTCGTTCGGGCTAAGAGCGGCACTGCGTGTCGCGCCCACCTTGAAGCCGGGACAAGAAATCCTCTGGCCTGCACAATTGTCGCTCCTCGCGGGCCCGGGCACGTCGGCGGCGGGCGGCGGGCAGGCGGGCGGCGATGTCCGGGCGTGGTTTCCTTCGCCCTGCGCAGCCCTGCGCGATGGTGTGTCTGGACGTGGTCAGTCCCGTTGCCTTTCCTGACCATGCCCGGGCAGTGCGAACTCCCCCGTTCGCCGCGGTGCCGACCGCCACCCGATAAGCCCCTAGCGACACCGACGCCCGCCCTATCAGGCCGGGCTTGGTACGCACCTTGCTGGGAAGGAAGCACCTCTTCGTGAAGGCAACCTCCACGGCGTCCGGCCGGCGCCGGATGCTGGACCACTCCCTGCTCGTCCTCGGCTCAGGCGCCCTGGCGACCGCCATGGCCGTCCTCGCCCTCGGCCCCGGTGTCAGTTCCGCCTCCAGCCACCGTGAGGCCCCGCTGATCGCCGGTGATCCGCGCGCCGACAACACCGACGTGTACGCGTTCACCAGCCCCGACAAGTCCGACACCGTGACCCTGGTGGCGAACTGGATCCCGTTCGAGGAGCCCAACGGCGGCCCGAACTTCTACGCCTTCGGCGAGGACCTCCGCTACAACATCAAGATCGACAACACGGGTGACGGCAACGCCGACGTCACCTACACCTGGCGGTTCAAGAACCAGATCCGCGACGCGGCCGACCAGTTCCTGTACAACACCGGCCAGGTGACCACCCTGGACGACCCGGACCTGAACTTCCGGCAGGTCTACGACCTCATCGAGACCCGCGGCAAGACGAGCAGGACCCTGCTGTCCAACGTGCCCGCCGCCCCGTCGCGCGTCGGCCCCGCCTCGATGCCGAACTACGCCTCCCTGCGCGCCCAGGCCGTACGCGGTCTCCCGGGTGGCGGGAAGGCGTTCGCCGGGCAGGCTGAGGACCCGTTCTTCGCCGACCTGCGGGTCTTCGACCTCCTCTACGGCGGGAACCTGTCCGAGCGCGGCCAGGACACCCTGGCCGGCTACAACGTCAACTCCGTCGCCCTGCAGATCCCCAAGAAGTACCTGGCGCTGAACTACACCCCGTCGCGCAATCCGGTCGTGGGCATCTGGTCGACCACCGACCGCAAGGGCGTGCAGGTCTCCGACTCGCGCACCGGGCACGGCGACAAGTGGAAGCAGGTCTCCCGCCTGGGCAACCCCCTCGTGAACGAGGTCGTCGTCCCGCTGAAGTACAAGGACGCCTTCAACACCCTCAACCCCGACCAGGACCGCACCGTCCAGCCGGTCGTCGACAAGGTCCTCGACCCGATCCTGCCCAAGCTGATCCAGCAGGTCTACGGCGTCCCCGCACCGCCCGCCCCGCGTAACGACCTCGTCGAGATCTACCTCACCGGGATCTGCAAGGCGTGCGGGCCGATCCAGGCCGACCTCAACGCCCACCGTCTCAACCGTGACGCCAACCTCCGCCGCATCGTGCCCGCGGAGGAACTGCGTCTGAACATGGCCGTACCCCCGGCCTCGAACCCGAACCGGTACGGCGTCCTCGCCGGCGACCTGGCCGGGTTCCCCAACGGACGCCGTCTGACCGACGACGTCATCGACATCTCCCTGCAGGCCGTCGAAGGCGCCGCCCAGACCGGACAGCTCATCCCCGCCCTTGCCGACGGCGACAAGGTGAACGCCAACGAGGTCCCGTTCGGCACCTCGTTCCCGTACCTGGCCCTGCCCCACACCAAGTCCGTCAACAGCGGACCCTCCGGCATGGCCATGAGCAAGGAGAAGTCTGCGGCCTCCCTCGGCGGTGTGGGAGCAGCCCTGCTCGCGGCGGCCGGATGGCGGATGCGCCGCCGCAACCGCGCCTGATGTGACGCCACCGCACCATCAAGGCTCCCGGGGCCGGACCACGCCCGGTCCGGCCCCGGGAGCGCGTCACTCACGCAGGAAGACACCCTCCGATGACCCCTGACCCGCCCACGCCCGCCCGCGGCCGACACCGACTGACGAAAGTCGCCGTCACCCTCGCCCTGGGAACCGCGATGTTCGCCGCCGGAGCCGTACTCATCCAACCCGCCATCCCTAACACACCCCCTTTCCCCGCCTCCGCACCTACCGGCACAGCCGCCCGGCCCGAGGCCCCGGCCGCGGCGCTCACCGCTCGCCTGGAGCGCCTGCCCGGCGACTGGAACACCTGGACGGCCCTCGGGATGGCCCGCATCGAGCAGGCCCGCACTACCGCTGACCCCGCCCTTTATGTCGCGGCCGAGAAGGCCCTGCGCCGCTCTCTTTCCGTGCAGCCTGGCGGCAACAGTGGCGCCGAGACCGGCATGGCCGCACTCGCCGCCGCCCGCCACGAGTTCACCGCCGCCCGCACCTGGGCCGAGAAGGCCATCACCAGCGACCCCTACAACCCGGCCGCGTACGGGGTCCTGGCCGACGCCCACACCCAGCTCGGCCACTACCGCGACGCCGAGCGGGCCGTGCAGAAGATGAACGACCTGCGCCCCGACGCAGCCTCCCTGGCTCGCGCCTCCTATGTGTTCGAGCTGCGCGGCAGCACCGGGCGGGCGGCGGAACTGATGCGGCGTTCCCTGACCGCGGCCACCACCGACAGCGAGCGCGCCTTCGCCCACGCCTGCCTGTCCGGCCTCGCACTCGAGGACGGCGACGCGCGCCAGGCGCTCAGCGAAGCCGAACAAGGGCTGCGAAAAGCACCGGCCGACCCCGCGCTCCTCGATGCCCGAGCACGCGCCCTCGCCGCACTCGGCCAGACGAAACAGGCACGCGCCGACTGGCAGCACGCGACGGACATCGCACCCCTGCCGCACCTCCTGCTCGCCCTCGGCGAGACGCATCAGGCTCTCGGACACGACGAACAGGCCGAAGCCTCCTACACCCTGCTCAGGGCACAGGACACCCTGCGTACCTCCGCCGGCGGCTCGCCGGACACCGACGCCATCCTCTTCGAAGCCGACCACGGCAGCCCCGTGCGCGCCGTGGCGATGGCCGAGCAGGCCCTGCGGACAAGGTCGTTCGTCGCCGTCCATGACGCCTACGCGTGGGCCCTGCACCGCGCCGGACGCAACGAGGAGGCCCTCGCACACGCCGACCAGGCCCTCGCGCTCGGTACCCGGAACGCCCTGTGGCACTACCACCGGGCCGCGATCCACCACGCCCTGGGCAACGACCAGGCCGCCACCGCCGACCTGCGGTCGGCACTCGGTCAGGCTCCCGCACTCAATCCGCTGCACGCCGCCCAGGCGCGTGCCCTGTCCCAGCGAATCGGCACCCAACCATGACCCCAGCACACCGCACCGCCGTCACAGCCGCCGTCTTGCTCACCGCTGCCTGCAGCCTGACCACCCCCGCCGCAGCGGCCGCACCGGCCCATCCACTGGGCAACTTCACCGTCAACTACCACACCGGCCTCGTCCTGCATCCAGACCGCATCGACGCCACCGTCATCGTCGACCGCGCCGAGATCGCCGCCCTCCAAGAGCGCCCTCTCATCGACGCCGACCGCAACAACACCCTCACCGAAGCTGAAAACGCCCGGTACGCCCGCACCACCTGCACAGCACTGGTCGACCGACTCACCCTGCGCACCCCCGCCGGACCCGCCCGCTGGAGCCCCAGGGTCGCGCAGCTCACCTGGGAGCCCGGCGAAGCAGGACTCAAGACCAGCCGACTCACCTGCGCCTACACCACCGCCGCCCCACTGGAGCGCGGCGGCGCCATCAGCGTCGACACGCGCTACGACACCACCCGCATCGGGTGGCGGGAGATCACCGCCAAGGGCATCGGACTGCGCATCACCGGAACCGATCTCCCCGCCACCTCACCCACACAGGAGCTCCGCCGCTACCCGCCGGATCCCCTCGCCACAGCACTGGACCAGCGCACCGCCGAACTGCACACCACCCCCGCCGACGGCACCACCAACACCCCCACACCTGCAGCCGGTCCCGCGGGGACAAGCGCCAACCGGATCGCGAACTGGTTCGACATCCTCGTCTCCCGGCACGAACTCACCCTCCCCGTCGGCCTCCTCGCCCTCCTCCTCGCCATCGTCCTGGGGGCCTCCCACGCCCTCCTGCCCGGCCACGGCAAGACGATCATGGCGGCATACCTCGCCGGACGCCGCGGAACCCGGCGCGACGCCGTCACCGTCGGCGCGACAGTCACCCTCACCCACACCGCGGGTGTCCTGATCCTCGGCCTCGCCCTCCCCACCGCCACCCACCTCGCGGGCGAAACCATCCTGGCCTGGCTCGGCCTGACCAGCGGACTCATCGTCACCGCCATCGGCCTATGGCTTCTGACCCGAGCCCTCCGCCACAAGCCCACCCACGGCCACCACCATCACTCCCACGGACACAGCCACCACCATCATCACCAGCACAGCCACCCTCACGAGCACGGACACGAGCACGGGGGAAGCCACCATCCGGCTCCTTCCACGGCGCCCCATACCGGCGCGCCTGAATCCGCTGCTGCCGCCACGCGCACCCTCACCGCTCCAGCCCAGGCCCCTGCCTCGCACAGAACGCACGAGCATGCGCCGTCCGAGCACACACACGCTTCTCGTCCTGCCGGGAAAGCAGGCCTGATCGGGATGGGCATCGCCGGCGGACTCGTGCCCAGCCCCTCCGCCCTCGTCGTCCTCCTCGGAGCAGTCGCGCTCGGCCGCACCGCCTTCGGCATTCTCCTCGTCCTCGCCTACGGCCTCGGCATGGCGGCCACCCTCGCCCTCGCCGGAATGCTTCTCCTCCACGTCAAACATCGCATCAAGAAGGCTGGCGACCGCCCCCGGCTGCGCTGGCTCGTAGGTACCGCCTCACGTATCGGACCGGTGGCCACCTCCGCCCTGGTCGTCGTCGTGGGGCTCGGGCTGGCCGTACGAGCTTTGGCCCCCTGAGACCGTCCCTGTTCCACCACGCTCCACGCACTGCAGAGAAGGCCCGCACGCCCCGGCGGCGACGCCCGCACCTGTCACCGACTGCACCTCATGTGGCGGGGAGCGGCGCAGCGCCTGTCGCTATACGGCGGCCAGCTCAGAGCCTGAAACGGCAGCCTGAGCGCATGATCTGAGAGAGATCGTGAACGCGATCCCCTACGTCGACCGCAGCCGGATCCCGCGCCGCTCTGGAGAGGTCGGTCCTGGGACCGATCCGTCGTCTCCTTGGGCGCTTGGTCCCTCGGGGCCTGTGTGATGCCGGCCGGTTCAACGATTTCGATGTAACGCGTTGTGTCCCGACATCCACATGACCCCCGCCGAGGGCCTGAAGGCCCACCTCGACCTCCAGGGCGGCGCCCCGTCCGGTGTCCTCCTGCCGATCCACTGGGCGACCTTCAACCTGGCGCCGCACGCGTGGGCGGAGCCGGGGGAGTGGACGAAGTACGAGTGCGAGGAAGTCGGCCAGGCGGTGGCGCTTCCCCGGCCCGGTGAGCCCTTCGAGCCGGCGGGGAAGCTGCCCGCGGAGCCGTGGTGGCGGGCTGTGTCCCATTCGATCGCGCAGCCGTGGCGTCGGCCCCGGCCCGCTGAGGTCGTTGCCGAGCCGCGTAGCGACGATCTCGATCTCGCGGGCGAGCGGTGACGTCGGTCGGGGACGATCTTGCCGAGGTCGCGCCGATGCTGGAGGGTCTCCCGTCCGAAGGGCGCGACCGTGTGCTGCGGGCATGGGACGGGGCACCCCGCAGGGAGCGAGCGGCCGTCGTCCAGCGGTTCAAGCCCTTGCCGGCCTCGCGGGGCCCGTCGCTGGTTGTGGTCCGAACGCGCATCGTCGGTCACTGAGCTGCAGTTTCGTACGGATCGATGTGCGGGCGGTGGTGGCCGGCATCCAGGCTGGCGCCCAGCACGTTGCTCCTCGACGCCGTCCCGTGGGGGAACTTCCCGCATGGCGACGATGCCCGGGAGGCCGTTCGCCTGCTGCGCGCCGGCGAGGACCCGCCGACCGGGCGACGGGCGTGCTGGGGGGCCTGTGTGCTAACGACAGCCGGGCCGCCGCCGCCCTGGCCGTACCGTTCCTGATTCCCCTCGCCACCGATGCCCACCACCCACACCGTGCCGCCGCCCTCGCCCTGCTCTCCGGCCCGGCCCGAGCTCGGCGCTTCGGCGTCGCTTCCCGCGATGAACTCCTGCTCCACCGCAACGATCCCCGGCGCCACGCCCCCGGCGATCACGACGACTACGGCGTCGAGGTGACCGGCTACCCGGCAGGCTGGTCGGTGGCCGCCGCCCGCGCCGCGATCACGGCCGGAACGCCCGTGCTCCTGCCGCTTCTCCACGACTCCGACCCCACCATCCGTACCGACGCCGCCTACGCCCTGGCCACGGCCGCCGACCCCGACCACACGGTCCGAACCGCCCTTGCCGCCAGGTTCGCCGCCGAGCATGACGCCATGGTCCGCGCCGCCCTGCTCCTCGCCGTCGCCGAGACCGCCCGAGCGCACGTACCGCCGGATCCGGTGAACCGGGACTCTCGCGCTGTATCCGCTGCATGCTCCACGCCGAGAAGCCCGAACCGTACGACGACCTCTGGGCCTTCTCGCTTTGAGCGACCGGCCTCGGCCCCGTTTGCGCTGCCGTCCTCGTCGGCCGCTAGCGTCGTGCGTCGCCGCCCGGACCGCCCGGGGCGCCGGGGCCGAGCAGGAGGGCGAGGGTTGACTCCAGTTCGGTCTGGGCGAGGCGGGCCGCCTCGTCGGCGTCGCCGGCCTCCACCGCGGCCACGAGGGCGACGTGGGAGTCCTCGCCGTGGCGCGGCTCGCCGGCGCGCAGGGCGAGCAGGTCGAGCAGGTCGATCAGGCCCTGACGCAGCGCGGGTGCGAACTCCGCGAAGAGATCGGTCAGTACGGGATTGTGGGCGGCCGCGATCAGGGCGGCGTGGACCCGGATGTCGGCGTCCACGAAGCCGGCGTCGTCGCCCTCCGCCGCCGCGCGCCGCCCGTCCAGCGCCTCCCGCATGGCCGCGATGTCGGCGTCGGTGCGGCGCAGTGCGGCCAGCCGGGCCGCCTGGACCTCGACCAGCATCCGGACCTCGTAGACGTCACTGACGGCGGCCTTCCGCAGCCGGGTCGGCCAGTCCTCGACCGGGCGGGTCGCCGTCACGAAGACCCCGGCGCCCTGGCGCGGCTGGACGAGCCCGGCGCCGGCGAGCGCGCGCAGCGCCTCGCGGACGGTGGAGCGGCCGACGCCCAGTTCCTTGGCCAGAGTGGTCTCACCGGGCAGTCGGGTGCCGACGGGCCAGTGGCCCGAGGTGATCTGCTCGCGCAGCCGGTCGGCCGCCTGCTCGACGAGGGGGCTGGGGCGCAGGGCACCGAGCTGCATGGGGTCACCTGATTCTCGGTCGTGCCCGGTGAGGGGCGGGTGCGGTGGTCCGGGGTGCGGCTGGGCGTGCGGGCCGGATGTGTTCTCGGAGAGAAAGTATCCCGAGAACTTGTCTGAGGAGTACTTGTCTGAGGAGCTGAGGAGTGGCTAGGGTGCCGGTCATGATCTTCCGCGGACGGCTCCTTCTCGGCTGCCGCGGCGGGGCCTGACGCGACCGGCACCCCGCCGCGGGACGACGCGCTGCCGCCGGTCGCATCCCGACCAGCAGAAGGAGCCACGACCCGTGACCGCCACCCCGTACGCCTGGAACCCGCAGCGCCCCGGCCCCATGCCGTACCACCGCTACCGCCCGTACCAGGACCGCGTGCACGTCCCCGAACCGTCCGAGCGTCACTGGCCCTCCGCCCGTATCGAGCGGGCCCCGCTCTGGGTGCCCGTCGACCTGCGCGACGGCAACCAGGCACTCGCCGAGCCCATGGACACCGCCCGCAAGCGCCGCTTCCTCGACCTGCTCGTCCGCACCGGCTTCAAGGAGATCGAGGTCGGCTACCCCTCCGCCAGCCGGACCGACTTCGACTTCGTACGCCACCTCGCCGAGCTGACCGCCTCGGGCGCCGTCCCCGACGACATCACGCCCGTCGTCTTCACCCCGGCCCGCGCCGAGCTCATCGAGCGCACCTTCGCCTCGATCGACGGCCTGCCGCAGGCCGTCGTCCACCTCTACATCGCGACCTCGCCCGTCTGGCGCGACACCGTCCTCGGCCGGGACCGCGCCCAGGTGCGGGCCACGGCCGAGGAGGCCGCGACGCTGATGGCCCGGCTCGCCGACGCCCGGCCCGGCAGCCGTATCCGCTTCCAGTTCTCGCCGGAGACCTTCAACCTCACCGAACCCGACTTCGTCCTGGAGCTGTGCGACACACTGACCGAGCTGTGGGATGCGAGCCCCGACCGGCCCGTGACCCACAACCTGCCCGCGACCGTGGAGATCGCCACCCCGAACGTGTACGCCGACCAGATCGAGTACGCCCACCGGCACCTGGCCCGCCGCGACAGCGTCATCCTCTCGGTCCACCCGCACAACGACCGCGGCACCGGCGTCGCCTGCGCCGAACTCGCCGTGCTCGCCGGCGCCCAGCGGGTCGAGGGCTGCCTCTTCGGCAACGGCGAGCGCACCGGCAACGTCGACCTGGTGACCCTCGCCCTCAACCTGCACGCCCAGGGCGTCGACCCGATGCTCGACCTGACGGACATCGACGCCGTCCGGGCGGTCGTCGAGGAATGCAACCGGCTGCCCGTGCACCCCCGCCACCCGTACGCCGGGGACCTCGTCCACACCGCGTTCTCCGGTACCCACCAGGACGCCATCAGCAAGGGCCTCGCCCGGCACGCCAAGGCCGCCGCCGACGCGGGCATCGATCCCTCGCAGGCGCCGTGGAGCGTTCCGTACCTGCCGATCGACCCCGCCGACATCGGGCGCAGCTACGAGGCGGTGATCCGGGTCAACTCCCAGTCCGGCAAGGGCGGTGTGGCCTATCTCCTGCGCACCCACCACGGCCTCGACCTGCCCGACGGCCTGCGCCCCGGGTTCTCGTCCGTCGTCCAGGAGGCCACCGACACCCACGGCCGCGAGGCCACGCCCGACGAGCTGTACGCGCTGTTCGACGCAACCTACCTCGCACCGGGGCGGGACGCCGGGCCCGTACGACTGGGGGAGTGGGACACGGCTCCCGGAACCGACGGGGACCACCGCTTCGACTGCGTCCTGACCGTCGACGGCCGCACCACCGCCCGGCAGGGGCACGGCAACGGGCCGCTCTCCGCCTTCACCGACGCCCTCGCCCGGGCCGGCATCGCCGTCGACGTCCTCGACTTCGCCGAGCACTCCACGGGACCGGGCACCTCCGGCGACGCCGTCGCCTACGCCGAGTGCCGCGTCGACGGTCGTACCGAGTGGGGCGCGGGCCGGGACTCCTCCGTCCTCGCCGCGTCCGTCCATGCCGTCCTGTCGGCGGTCAACCGCGCCCACCGCGAAGGACGCCCGGTCCGATGAACGAGCCCGTCCTCACCGCGGACGCCGTCCATGTCGTCCGCGACGGGAACACCCTCCTCGTGAACGTGTCGCTCACCGTCCGTCCCGGTGAGCACTGGGCGCTCCTCGGCCCCAACGGCGCAGGAAAGACCACCCTGTTGAGCCTGCTCGGCGCGCGACTCCACCCGATCCGCGGCCGGGTGGAGGTCATCGGCCACCGGCTCGGCCACGCCGATCTGCGCGCCCTGCGCTCCCACATCGGCCACGTCGACCCACGCCACCCGCTGAGCTCCTCACCCCGGCTGCGCGACGTGGTCCTCACCGGCGTCACCAACACCGTCGAGCGCCCCCCGCGTTGGGAGCCGACGCGGGAACAGAGGGACCGGGCGGAGGAGCTGATCGCCACCCTGGGCCTGACCTACCGCGCCGGGGCGCGCTGGTCCACTCTGTCCCAGGGCGAGCGGGGCCGGGCCCTGATCGCCCGGGCACTGATGCCCGCTCCGCGCCTCCTCCTGCTCGACGAGCCGGCCACCGGACTCGACCTGCCAGGCCGGGAGCAGCTGCTCACCGCCCTGGACACGCTCGCCGCCGCCCACCCCCGGCTCGCGACCGTCCTGGTCGCCCACCACCTGGAGGAGCTGCCCACGGCCACGAGCCATGCGCTGCTCCTCCGCGGGGGCCGCCCCCTCGCCCAGGGGCCGGTGGCCGACGTGCTGACCGGCGAGCTGGTCGGAGCCTGCTTCGGCATGCCGCTCGCGCTCACCCGGGCCGACGGCCGCTGGACCGTCCGGGCCGAGCTCGGGGGGCAGACAGTGGAGTCGTGGACCAGGTTGTCTCGGTCGTCCTCCTCGGAGCCGTGGCACTCGGCCGCACCACCTTCGGCGTCCTCCTCGTCTTCGCCTACGGCCTCGGCATGGCTGCCACCCTCACCCTCGCCGGACTGCTCCTCCTCCACGTCAAACACCGCATCAAGGAAGCCGGCGACCACCCCCGGCTGCGCCGACTCGTCGGCAACGCCTCACGCGTCGGACCGGTGGCCACCTCCGCCCTGGTCGTCCTCGTGGGGCTCGGACTGACCGTTCGCGCCCTCGCCACCTGAAAGCCGCACCCCACTTCCGCTCAGGACCTGGCCCACCGAGCAGGGGCCTCCTTCAAAGGCCAGCCGCGGGACCCTGCCTCGCCCACCCCCTGCCTCCGCAGCCCACTCCGGTCGCGTAAAGGGTTGTACCAGGGCGGCTGAGGGCTGGCTGACGGCTGCGTACAGCGGGGGCCGAAGCCTGCCCGAGGTCGGGAGCCCGACAGGTCGGCCACCGCCCATCCGCATGTATGCCTCTGGGCAAGCCGGTCCCGTACGCCCACGTCTCTTGCTCATGCAGGCCGACGGTGGCACCGCGCAGCCGGGGCCCCCGTCGGGCCCGACACCGTGGACCTGCTGGAGAGCCCCTCCGTCTCGTCGCTTCGGCGCACTCCCCGGCAGATTCGGTTCCGCTTTCCCGTGAGCCGGGAAGCGTGCCTTCTCGCCGCGTCGGCCGCCATGGGTGTCCCCTCCATGGGTTACCAATCGGTGGACCGCTCCTTTTGGTTGGCGCAATCCTTGTCGCTCGAAAGGGAAAGCAATTCTTTAGACTTGAACTAGTCGATGCCGTGAATGGCTTGTTCTTGACCTTCGCTTGAAGTGTGGTGTGCATCACAATCTCGACCGAATCCGCATGGCATATCGGGCATAATGCCCGCCGATAAGGCGGAATGAGTCGTTCGGGTGGCGGAATCTGCGCTACTGCACATTACTCTTCCATGACCGATGCTTGACCTAGATCGACCCCCTTCATAGCCTCCGTATCACGCTGCGTACCGCAGGCCTGATTGACCACCAGGTTCTAGAATTGACCCAGCTTGGGGGGACTCCGTATGTACGATGTCGTTGTTGTTGGCGGCCGTTGCGCTGGAGCGCCGCTGGCCATGCATCTGGCCCGTCAGGGGCACCGCGTTCTCGTTGTGGACAGGTCCTCCTTCCCGAGCGACTCGGTGTCGACGCACTACATCCACCAGGCAGGTCTGCTGCGCCTGAAGGAGTGGGGCCTGCTCGACGAGGTCATCGCGGCCAAGACGCCGCCGCTCCGCAAGATGCACTACGGGTACCGGGGCATCGAACTCAACGGCTTCGCGGACCCCGTCGACGGCGTCGACGCCGTCTACTGCCCGCGCCGCACCGTGCTGGACGAGATACTCGTCAACGCCGCCCGCCGGGCCGGCGCCGAGGTCGTGGAGAACTTCACCGTCACCGACGTGGTGGTCTCCGACGGCCGTGTCACGGGCATCCGCGGGCGCGAGGGGGACGGCCCCGAGCGCGAGTTCCGCGCCACGATCGTCGTCGGCGCCGACGGCTTCCACTCCACCGTCGCCAAGAAGGTGGGCGCGGAGCTGTACAACGTGCGCCCCGCCGCCGGCTTCATCTACTACTCGTACTACACCGGTCTCGAGTCGTGGGGCCTGCACCACAAGAACGGCATGAACGAGAAGTGGTTCGGCACCTGGCCGACCAACGACGGCCTCACCATGGTGGCCACCATCTGCACCAAGCGGTACCTCAAGGAGTTCCGCCAGGACGTCGAGACCAACTTCCAGGCCGTCATCGACGACGTGTCCCCGGAGATGGGCGAGCAGTTCCGCGACATGGGCCGGCGCGCGGAGGACTTCCGCCCCATGCGCTACCCGGACAACTACTACCGCCGCGCGTACGGCCCCGGCTGGGCGCTGGTCGGTGACGCCGGCTACCACAAGGACCCCTACACCGGCTGGGGCATCACGGACTCCTTCCTGCACGGTGAGCTGCTCGCCGAGCGCATCCACCAGGGCCTCGCGGGCGAGCGCCCCATGGAGGAGGCGCTGGCCGAGTACAACAAGCTGCGCGACGAGGAGAGCGCCGGCGTCTACGACTTCACCACCACGCTGGGCGAACTCACCGAACTGCCGCCGTTCTTCAAGGCGACGATGAGCGCGATGAGCAAGTCCCAGGAGTGGACGAACAAGATGCTCGGCCTGATCGGCGGCGTCGTCCCCGACTACGAGATCTACGCGCCGGACGCCCTGGAGCGGCTCTACGACGACGCCGGCGTGCCGCAGGACGAGCGGATCTACGACCCCGCCGCCTGACGCCCCCGCCCGCGGCCCCCGCCGCCCCCTCCGGAGCCCCCCCGGGCCCCGGACCCGAACCCCTCCGCCGAGCACCGTGCGCCGAGCCCCGCCCTGCCGGGCGCTCGCGCCGGTGCCTCGTGCCACCCCTGTGCGCCGCGGCCCCCTCCCACGCCGCCCTCCGCGCGCCCCTGTGACGGGACGATGATCCCGGACACCGGCCCTCCGCCCGCCGGGGGACACCGGCGTCCGGTCCGCTCCCGTACACCGGCGCGCCAGGCCCGCCCGGATCCGCACACCCCTCCCCCCAGAGCACCCCAGTCACCCCGCCGTCCCCGACGCGCCGGGGCCCGGTGCGGCCTGCCCGCAGGCCCCGGACCGCCCCGACGCCGGCACGGCATTCCATGCGCTTCGTTCGAGGGAGACCCACAGATGACGCGTGCGTCCAGCATGTTCGATCTCATCAGTGACCAGGATGAGGACAGGCCCTACTTCGAGACCGGCGGCATCGGCAGGTCGCACGAGTTCTACACGGGCGAGGAGCAGTTCCGCCGGGAGATGTCCCGCATCTACGGCCGGCGCTGGCTTCCGGTCGACCACGTCTCCCGCCTGAAGGAGAAGGGCGCCTACAGCACCCTCAACATCGGCTCCGGGTCCATCCTGCTGATCCACGGCGACAACGGCATCCAGGGCTACCACAACTACTGCCGGCACCGCGGCTACAAGCTGGTCGAGGAGGCCACCGGCAAGCGCCAGAGCCTCGTCTGCCTCTACCACTGCTGGGTCTACGACCGAAACGGCAAGCTCAAGAGCTTCAACGGCACCTACATGGACCACTTCTTCGACAAGGAGAAGAACGGCCTGCTGCCCGTGCGGACCGAGGTCCGCTTCGGCGTGGTCTTCGTGGCGCTCTCCGACGACGCCCCCGACCTCGACGAGTCGCTGGGCGAGTTCGGCGAGTTCGCGAAGGTCTACGACCTCGCCGACCTGGAGTGCGTCGAGGCCAAGGACTACCCGGTCGCCTCCAACTGGAAGCTCGTCGCGCACAACGTCAACGAGAGCCTGCACTTCCCCACCGCCCACAAGGACCTGCATCGCATCACCGACTTCGACGACGCGGGCACCTACGACCTCGAGGGCGACATCGTCGGCGCCTGGCAGTCGATCCGCACCGGCTACAACTCCGTCTCCATGTCGGGCCGCAGTCCCCGCACGCCGATGCCGAACGTCCCCGAGGGCGACCTCCAGAAGATCAACTGGATCACCATCCTGCCCAACCTGCTCTTCGGGTTCACGGCCGACTACGTGATGATGCAGTGGGTCTGGCCGGAGAGCCCCGGTACCTGCTTCGTCCGCCACTTCTGGCTGTTCCACCCCACCGAGACCGCCAAGAGCGACTTCTCGCACGAGGACGTCTTCGCGCTGTGGGACAAGGCCAACTACGAGGACTGGGAGATGTGCGAGCGGACCCACCGCGGCCTCTCCAACCCGCTGTGGGTCCCCGGCCAGCTCTCCTACGACGAGGAGGTCATGGCCCAGATCGACGCCTGGGTCGCGCGCGAGACCGCCGAGGGCGCCGAGGCCGGGGCCGGTACCCCGGCAGCCCCGGCCGCCGAGCCCGCCGGCGCCTCCGCCGACTCCGAGGCCTCCGCCGCCGAGGACGGCGGCCAGGCCGCCGGACCCGGAAAGGCGGAGCGGTGAGCATGAACGCCAACTGCTACCTGATCGGCGGCACCCGCGTCCTCACCCAGTGCGGCGCGCGGCTCCTGGACGCCGGTGTGACGATCGAGGGCGTCCTCAGCGACGACCCCGCCGTCGTCGCCTGGGCCGGCGCCCACGACGTGCCCGTGCACGACCCGGCCGGGGACCTGACGGCGCTCCTGTCGGAGCGGCCGTTCGACTACCTGTTCAGCATGGTCAACTTCCGCATCCTGCCGGGAGCCGTCCTCGACCTGCCGAAGATCGCCGCGATCAACTTCCACGACGGCCCGCTGCCCCGCTACTCCGGAAGCCACGTCCCCGCCTGGGCCCTGTACGAGGGCGCGCCGCGCCACGCGGCCACCTGGCACCTGATGACCGAGGCCGTCGACGCCGGCGGCGTGCTCCTGGAGCGCTGGTTCCCCGTCCGCGACCACGCCACCGCCCTCTCCCTCACCTACGAGGCGGCCGAGACGGGCATCGAGCTGTTCGCCGACCTCGTCCCGCACGTCGCCCGGCGCACCCTCCCCGAGGTCCTCGACACCAGCGGCCGCGAGCGCCGCTTCTACCGCCGGTCCGCGCGCATGGCGGGCGGCGGCGTCATCCACTCCGGCACCACCGCCGCCGAGGCCGCACGGCTGGTCAAGGCCCTCGACTACGGCTCCTTCCCCAACCCGCTCGGCGTGGCCGCCCTCGTCACCGAGCAGGGCGCCGTCTACACCCGCCAGGCCCGGCTGATTCCGCGTGACGAGACCCGCACCGAGACCACGGTGCTGTCCGTCACCACCACGGCCATCACCCTGGCCGCCCCCGACGCCGACCTCGTCCTCAGCGACTGGCGGGCCGTCGACGGCAGCACGCTCAGCGGCCAGGCCGCCGCCCAGCGGCTCGGCATCGCCCCCGGCGCCCCGCTCCCGGCCGTCTCGGAGGAGCGGCTGGCCGGCATCGCCGACGCCCAGAAGCTCCTGCGCCCCCACGAGCCGTGGTGGCGCGCCCGCCTGGAGGACGTGCGGCCCGCCCCGCTGGCCGCCGACGACTTCTCCGCGGCCACCGCCCACTACGGGCACTACGAGCTGGCGTACGTCCCCGCCTCGCGCGAGGAGAGCGTCGCCGTCTTCCGCGCCTTCCTCGCGGCCGTCGCCGAGCGCGTCGGCGAGGAGGTCTTCGACTTCGCCTGGTCGCCGTCCGGCGCCCGCGTCCTCGCGGAGCGCACCCACGGCCTGACGGCCGCCCGCTTCCCCGTCCGCTACGACGGCGGGACCGCCCGCACCCTGCGGGAGCGGCTCGACGAGGCCGCCGCCCGCCACGGCTACACCGGCGACCTCGAGGTCCGCCTCGGCCTGGCCGGACGGCCGCTCGGCGCCGACGAGCCGAGCTTCACCCGCGTCATGGTGCTGGAGCGCGCCCCGGGCGAGGAGGCGTCCGCCGACCCCCACACCGAGATCGCCCTGCTGTGCCTCACCGACGGCCCGCCCACGATCTTCGTGCGGGAGACCGCCATGGCCGAGGAGGAGGCGCTGGACTTCGTCGAGCGCGTCGAGGACCTGGCCATGGCGGCGCTGCTCCAGGGCGACGAGCCGCCGACGGGGTCCACCGCCTCCGCCGAGGCCGCCGACTCGGGCGCGGAGACCGTCGGGGAGCTTGTCGAGGAGACCGGCCGCCCGACCGTACTGGACCTCTTCGCCGCCGCGGCCGCGGAGCGGCCCGGAGCCGTCGCCGTCCGCGCCGGGAACCGCACGCTCGACTACGCCGGACTCGACGGCTGGGCGGACGCCGTCGCGGCCCGCTTGCACGACGAGGGCATCGAGCGCGGCTCGGTGGTCGGCGTCCTGCTGGAGCGCGACACCCCGCTGCTCCCCGCCATGCTCGGCATCCTGCGCGCCGGCGCGTCCTTCCTGCCGCTGGACCCGGGCTACCCCGTGGACCGGCTGCGGCGGTACGTGGACGTCTCGGACTGCGAGCTCATCCTCACCGACGCCCGCACCCACGACCTGGGCGCGTCCCTGGGCCCCGCGCGGCGGGTGCCCGAGCCCGACGGGGCGGCCCAGGCCGTACCCCCGCGTGTGACCGCCGCCGACCTGGCGTACACCCTCTTCACCAGCGGCTCGACCGGCGACCCGAAGGGTGTCGAGATCGGACACGGGGCGCTCGCCGACTTCCTCACCGGCATCGGCGGACGCCTGGGCGTCACGGCGGACGACACCGTCCTCGCCCACACCACGGTCGCCTTCGACATCTCCCTGCTGGAACTGCTCCTGCCGCTCACCGTCGGCGCGACGGTCGTCCTCGCCTCCCGCGAGACCGCGGCCGACCCGTACCGGCTGGCCGAGCTGGCGAGCCGGGTCTCCGTGGCCCAGGCCACGCCGAGCCTGTGGCGCCTGCTGCTGGGCACCGGCTGGACCCCGCACGCCTCGCTGACCGTCCTCTCCGGCGGCGAGGCCCTGTCGCCCGCCACCGCCGAGCGGCTGCACGAGCCCGCGCGCGCCCTGTGGAACCTGTACGGCCCCACCGAGGCGACGATCTGGGCCGCGGCCCACCGGGTCGAGTCGGTCGGCACCTTCCTCCCGCTCGGCGAGCCCCTCCCGCACATGGAACTCCATGTCCTCGACGAGGAGCTGAACCCGTGCGCGGCCGGGAGCACCGGCGAGCTGTACCTCTCCGGTACCGGGCTGGCCCGCGGCTACGCCGGACGGCCCGACCTGACGCGGGAGGTCTTCGTCGACCACCCCGCCACCGGGACGCGGCTCTACCGCACCGGGGACGAGGTCCGCCTGCACGCGGACGGCGCGGTCGAGTGGCTCGGCCGCACCGACGCCCAGGTCAAGGTGCGGGGCCACCGCATCGAGCCCGCCGAGATCGAGCGGGTGCTGGAGCGGATCGACGGGGTCACGGCCGCCGTCGTCGTCGCGGCGCGCTTCGAGGGCCGCGGCGAACCGAGGCTCACCGCCTACCTGGTGGGCGACGCCGTGCCGGGCAAGTCGCGGCTCGACGCCCTGGTCGGCGCCGCCCTGCCCGCCTACATGGTGCCGGACGCCTATGTGGACCTCGACGTCCTGCCGCTCACCGACAACGGCAAGGTGGCCCGCGCCAAGCTCCCGCTGCCCACGCGCGACACCATCCTGCGCTCGGGCGAGGAGCCGGAGTCCGGTGCCGCGCCCGAGGCGGGCCCCGAGTCCGCGCCGGAGAAGGCGGCGGCACCGGAGCCCGCGACGGCCGCGGAGCCGGCCGCCGCACCGGTGGCCGAAGCCACCACCGAGTCCGCCGGAGCCACCGAGACCGTCGAGTCCGCCGGAACCGTCGAGTCCGCCGAAACCGGTATGACGGAGGAGGCGCTGGCGCGGACCATCGCGCGGGTCTTCGCGGCCACGCTGGACCACCCCGGCTTCGACGTCCACGCCAACTTCTTCGACCTGGGCGGCGACTCGGTGAACGTCACCGTCGCCGCCGCGCGCCTCGGCGACGAGCTGGGCGCCTCCGTCACCGCCCCCGCCATCTTCGCCTCGGGAACCCCGGTGAAGCTGGCCCGCCTCCTGGGCGCCGAGGGCGTCGTGCCGCTGCGCGACCAGGAGACGGAGACGGCCGTCGAGACGGCGCCCGTCGCCGCCGAGGCCGCCGCCGCGCCCGCCGCGTCCGCGCCGGCCACGCCCGTCACCCCGGCCGCCCGGTCGACCGCACCCGCCACGCCGTCCGCCGCCCCCGTCCCGGCCCCCGCGGCCGCGCGGCCGGCCGACGACGGCGCCCTCGCCGTCATCGGCATGGCGTGCCGGTTCCCCGGCGCGAGCACCCCGGACGAGCTCTGGCAGAACCTCGTCGCCGGCGTGTCCAGCATCGGCGACGCCCCCGAGGGCAAGCGCGGCTGGGCCCACCTGTGGTCCGAGGCGGGCGCCGACGACGTGCGCATGGGCTGGGTCGACGGCGTCGAGTACTTCGACGCCGCCCGCTTCGGGCTCACCGACCGCGAGGCGCGCCGCATGGACCCGCTCCAGCGGATCCTGCTCAGCGTCACCGCCGAGGCCATGGACAGCTGCGGCCGGGACCACACCTCGCTCGGCGCCGCCACCGGCGTCTTCGTCGGCGCCATCGCCAGCGACTTCCCGGAGATCGTGGCCCGCAGCATCGGCCACTCCGACCCGCACGTGGCCACCGGCACGGCCCCCTCCATGGTCGCCAACCGCCTGTCCCACGTCTTCGACTGGTCCGGCCCGAGCTTCGCCGTCGACACGGCCTGCTCGTCGTCCCTCGTCGCCCTGCACGAGGCCGCCATGCACCTGCGGGCCGGCGAGGTCGACGCCGCCGTGGTGGCCGCCGCCAACCTGGTGCTCACCCCGGCCAAGACCCGCTCCTTCACCCGCAACGGCATGCTCTCCCCGCAGGGCGCCTGCCGGGCCTTCGACGACGCCGCCGACGGCTATGTGCGGGGCGAGGGCGCCGGCGCCCTCATCCTCAAGCGGCTCTCCGACGCCGAGCGCGACGGGGACCCGGTCCTCGCCGTCATCCGAGGCACCGCCGTCAATCACACCGGCGGCAGCGCCGGCTTCCTCACCGCGCCGAGCAGGCCGGCCCAGGAAGCCGTGCTGCGCCGGGCGCTGGCCCGCTCCGGGCGCTCCGCCGCCGACATCGGCTACGTCGAGGCGCACGGCACCGGCACCCAGCTCGGCGACCTCATCGAGCTGGAGGCCCTCCACGCGGTCCTCGGCGAGCCCGTCGGCCGCGCGCCGGTCGCGGTGGGCTCCGTGAAGACCAACATCGGCCACCTGGAGCCCGCCGCGGGCATCGCCGGCCTCATCAAGACGGTGCTGGCGCTCCAGGCGGCCCACATCCCGCCGTCCCTGAACTACGAGACCCCGAACCGGTCGTTCGACTTCGACGGCTCCCCGCTGTTCGTGGCCGACCGGCTCCTCCCGTGGGGCCCCGGCCCGCGCGTCGCGGGCGTCAGCAGCTTCGGCTTCGGCGGTGCGAACGCCCACGTCGTGGTCGAGGCAGCACCGGGCACGGAGCAGGGCGGCACGGACTCCGGTCCGCAGCTCCTGGTCCTCTCGGCCGGCTCCGAAGACGCGCTGCGCACCCTCGCCCGCCGGCTCGTGCTCATGCTGCGCTCCGCCTACTGCCCCTCCCTGGAGGCCCTGGCAGAGGCGAGCCGGCTGCGTCCGGCCGGGGTGCACCGGCTGGCGTGCGTCGCGGACAGCGCCGAGCAGCTCCAGGACAAGCTCCAGCTGTTCCTGGCCGGCGTCGAGGACGTGCGCTCCCTCCACGTGGGGGTCGCCTCCACGGCGGCACGCCCGTACGGGCTGCCCACCGCAGCGCCCGCGGACCGCGGCGAACTCGCCGCCGCGGCGCGGGCGTTCGTCGCGGGCGCCGACCTCGCCTCCGAGCCGCGCCGCCGGGCGGGGGTGCGCTTCCCGACCGCGCCGCACGCCGAGAAGTACCTGTGGCTCGAGCCCGCGCAGCAGCAGCCCGCGCCCGCTCCCGCCCGTACGCGCAGCACGTGGACGGACCACCCGGAGGCCGCGGAGCACCTCGTGCTCGGCCGGCCCACCCTGCCGGGCGCCGGCTACCCGGCCAAGGTCGCCGACTTCCTCGGCCAGGACCGCTTCGGGCTGCGCGACCTCACCTTCCGGGCGGCCGTCGAGGCCCCCGCCACGCTCACGGCCGCGCGGGACGGCGACGCCCTCGCCTTCCGCGACGGCTCCGGCGCCCTGGTGTGCACCGCCACCCTGACCGCGCCCGAGCGGCCCGCGCTCGCCGCCCCGCCCGCCGCGCACGGCTTCACCGAGGTCGGGCTCGACGCGATGTACGCCGCGTTCGCCCGCTCCGGGCTGGACTACGGCAGCGGGTTCCGCACGGTGGCGTCCCTGTCGGTCGCCCCCGGCTCCGGGGAGGCCGTGGGCGTCCTGCGCGGCGACGCCGCCGGGATCGTGGACGCCCGGCTCCTGGACGGCGCCTTCCAGGTCGCGCTCGCCGCGTGCGGCGCGCAGGGGCTGTACGTCCCCTTCACCGTCGAGCGGCTCACCGTCCTCGGCCGGCTGCCCGCCACCGCCCGCGTGTACGCCCGGCGCGACCGGGACTCCGGGCCGGGCTCGGGCCTGCTGACCGCCAGTCTGGTCGTCCTCGACGGCGACGAGCCCGTGCTGGAGGCGCGGGGCATCACCTGGAAGCGGCTCTCCGCAGCCCCGTCCGGGCCGGGCGCGGCCGGTGACACCGGCCACGGCCACCGCCCGGCCCCGGCCGCGCCCACCGCTCCGGCCCCGGCGCCGGTGCGGGCCTCGGCCCCGGCCCCCGTGCCCGCCGCCAACGGGCACCTGCCCGGTAGCCGGCCGGGCCGCGCGCTGGAGGCGGCGCTGGCCGAGTGGGTGGCCGCCGCCCTGGAGCTGGACGCCGCCGAACTGGAGACCGACCGCCCGCTGCAGGAGCAGGGCCTCGACTCCATGCTCGCCGTCTCGCTGGCCCAGGACATCCGGGCCCGCCTCGGCGTCGACATCCCGGTGACCCTCGTCCTGGAGGTCGGCACGGTCGACCGCCTCGCGGAGGAGCTGCGCGACGAGTACGGCGTCACCGCCCCGCCCGCCGACGCGACCGGCCTCCCGGCCGGCGCCGACGCGGGCGGGCCGGGCGGCGGGCCGGCGCACGTACCGGCCCCGGACCCGGCGCCGGCCGCCGCGCCCGCCCCGGCCCTGGCCGCCGTGCCCACCGGGGCTCCGGCCCCGGCCCCCGGCCCGGCCGCGGCCCCCGCCGCGCTCGCGGCCGTCCCCGCCGCCCCCGAGGCGGCGGACGCCGACACGCACGACATCGCCGTCATCGGCGTCGACGGGGTGTTCCCCAACGCCGGGAG
The DNA here is from genome assembly GCF_042797055.1 of Streptomyces sp. NPDC057854. Taxonomy (NCBI): domain Bacteria; kingdom Bacillati; phylum Actinomycetota; class Actinomycetes; order Kitasatosporales; family Streptomycetaceae; genus Streptomyces; species Streptomyces sp. NPDC057854. Next base: position 49,812 of record NZ_JBHVMF010000027.1, on the reverse strand, counting down.
CACCGACGAGCTGTGGCGGGTCCTGGTGGAGGGCGAGGACTGCCTGACCGAGGTCCCGGCCTCCCGCTGGGACATCGACGCCTACTACGGGACGGACGGCGCCCCCGGCACCGTCTACCTGCGGCGGGCGGGCTTCGTCGAGGGTCTGACCGACTTCGACCCCGGCTTCTTCCGGCTCTCGCCCGCCGAGGCCGAGTGGATCGACCCGCAGCAGCGCCACCTCGTCCAGTCCGCCTGGCGGGCCCTGGAGGACGCGGGCCTCGCGGGCAGGACCCAGCCGGCCACCGGCGTCTTCGTCGGCGCCAGCTACCAGCACTACCGCGACACCGTCGTCGGGGACGTCGTCCAGACGCCCGCCGGCCTGGGCAACCACAACGCGATCCTGGCGAACCGGGTGAGTTTCTTCCTGGATCTGCACGGGCCGAGCATGACGATCGACACGTTGTGCTCGTCGTCGCTGGTGGCGCTGCACACGGCGGTGCGCAGCATGCGCGCCGGGGAGTGCGAGCAGGCCGTCGTCGCCGGCGTGCACCTGGGCATGTCCCCCCAGTACTTCCAGCTCGGCTCCCGCCTGCGCTCGTTCTCCCCGTCCAACGCCCTGCGGCCGTTCGACTCGGGTGCGGACGGGTTCGTGCCGGGTGAGGGTGTGGTGACGGTGGTGCTGAAGCCGTTGCGGGCGGCTCTGCGTGACGGTGACCGGGTGCGCGGTGTGATCAAGGGCACGGCGGTGAACCATGGTGGTCGTACGAGTGGGTTGACGGTGCCGAGCAGTGCGGCGCAGCAGTCGGTGATCTCCGCCGCGCTCGCGGACGCGGGGGTGTCGGTGGAGTCGATCGGCATGGTGGAGGCGCATGGCACGGGGACGAGTCTGGGTGATCCGATCGAGGTCGAGGGGCTGACGCGTGCGTGGCGTGCGCTGACGGATCGTTCGCAGTTCTGTGCGATCGGTTCGCTGAAGGGGAACGTGGGTCATCTGGAGCCGGCGGCTGGTCTGGCGGGTCTGGTGAAGGTGCTGCTGTCGATGGAGCGGGGCGTGGTTCCGCCGTCGCTGCATGTGGTGCGGCCCAACGACCACATCCGTTTCGAGGAGACGCCGTTCTACCTGGCGGACCGGGTCATGGAGTGGCCGCGTCCCGAGGGCGGTCCGCGGCGTGGTGCGGTGAGCGCGTTCGGGATGGGCGGGGTCAACGCCCACGTCATCCTGGAGGAAGCACCCACCGCCCCCGCCCGGGAGGTCGTGGCACAGGAGTCGTACCTCGTCCGCGTGGACGCGGCCGACGAGACCTCCGTCCGGGCGCTGGCGGGGTCCTACGCAGACGCCCTGGCCGAGGTGGACGCCGACCGGCTGGGTGACTTCGCCTTCACGGCCAACACGGGCCGGGCGGAGGGCAGGTTCGGTGCGGTCGTGTCGGGGGGTGACGCGGGTGAGCTCGCGGTCGCGCTGCGGGACGTCGCCTCCGGCACCTCCGCCGTCGCCCGCAAGCGCGGCGGGAACGCGGCGCCCGTGGCCTTCATGTTCACCGGGCAGGGCTCGCAGTACGCGGGCATGGGCCAGGGCCTGTACGCCACCGAGCCCGTGTTCCGGGACGCGCTCGACGAGTGCGCGTCCCTGCTCGCCGGCCACCTCGACGTACCGCTGACGGAGCTGCTGTTCGGCTCGTCGGCTCACCTGCTCGACTCGACCCGGTTGGCTCAGGTGGGGATTGTGGCGGTGCAGGTGGGGTTGGTGCGGTGGTTGGAGTCGGTGGGGGTGCGTGCGGATGTGGTGGTGGGTCACAGTCTGGGTGAGTTGACGGCTGCGTGGGCTGCGGGTGTGGTGGGTCTGGGGGATCTGCTGCGTCTGGCGGTGGTGCGGGGTCGGTTGATGGAGTCGCAGCCGGGTGAGGGTGCGATGGCGGCGGTGCACGGGGATGTGGACGCGGTCCTGGAGGTGCTGCGGGCGTTTCCCGGTGTGGAGGTGGCGGCGTTCAACTCGCCGAGGGTGGTGACGGTTTCGGGTCCGGCGGGTGTGGTGGCGCGGTTCCGTGAGGAGTCGGGTCTGCGGTCGCAGCCGTTGGTGGTGAGCCACGCTTTTCATTCGGCTTTGATGGAGGGTGCGGTTGCGCCGTTCGCCGAGGCGGTGTCGGGGGTGGTGTTGTCGGCTCCTTCGGTGGCGTTCGCTTCGTCGGTGTCGGGTGGGTGGCATACGGCGGAGTCGGCGGTGGATCCGGGGCATTGGGCGCGGGGGATTCGTGAGCCTGTGCGGTTCTCGGAGGCTGTCGCGTTGGTGGGTTCGGTGGGTGCGGGTGTGGTGTGGGAGATCGGTTCCCAGCCGCAGTTGACGTCGTTGGCGCGGGCGTCGTGGCGGGGGGGTGAGCCGGTGTGGTTGACCACGCTGCGGCGTGATCGTGTCGACCAGGCCGAGGTGCATGGCGCGCTCGCCGCTTACGCGAACACCGGGTCGGGAGCTGTGGACTGGGCCGGTGTGCATGCCGGCAAGGGCCATCGGACGACGACCCTGCCGACCTACCCCTTCAACCGGCAGGACCTGGTGGCGCCCCCGGCCCGCCGCGAACGAGCGGCGAGCACCCTGGGCCACCCGCTCTTCGACCGTCATTACGAGCACCGGAGCGAGGGACAGTGACGCATCCCGCCGAGACGTACGAGAAGACCTTCACGGGCCACGAGCCCTTCATCGCCCAGCACCGCTCCGCGGGGACCGGGCTGCTGCCCGCCGCCGTGCAGCTGGAGATGGCGCTCGTCGGCGTTGCGAGGCGCCGGCCGTTCGCTCCCCTGGAGCTGACCGGCGTGTCGTTCCTCCGCCCGCTGATGATCGCCGACCGGGCCACCGCGCCGGTCCGCCTCGACGTGACCCCCGGCACCGACCGGACCCGCTTCGAGCTGACCACCGTCGCGGCCGGCAGCCGCAAGCAGCTGTCGACCGGCGCCGGACGGTTCCTCCCGGCGGACGCGCGGCCCCCGCGCGCCGACGCGGAGCACGGGCCCGCCGCCCGGGACATCGCTCCGGACCGGCTCTACACCGGCTGGGAGCGCGAGGGACTCCAGTACGGTCCCGACTTCCGCACCGTCCGCACGCTGTCCGTCGGCGACGGCGGAACGGCCCGCGCCACCCTGCGGTCCGACGCCGAACCGATGCCCTGGTACGCCCACCCGCTGCTGGTGGACGGCGTCTTCCAGGTCGTCAGCTGCGCCCTGCAGGACCTGACGGGCGAGGACGGCCCGTATCCCATGCTGCCGATCGGCGTGGAGCGGCTCGCCCTCTTCACCGACCTGTCGGCGCTGACGGGAGAGGTCACCGTCTACGTCCGCCGCACGAGCGACGACGGTGCCTACGCCACCGCCGACGCGCTGCTGCTGGGCCCCGCCGGTGACGTCCTCGCCCAGTTCCAGGGCGTGCGGATGCGGCGTACGACCACCGTGACGCGCACGCCCGGCGCGGCGGCCTCGACGGCCGCCGCCTCGCCGGCCTCCGCCACGGAGGCCGGCGGGGCGCGGACCCCCGACCCGGCCGCCGTCCGGCGGGAGCCGCTGCCCGTCTCCCGCATCGACTGGCGCCCCGAGGAGGGCGACGCCGCCCGCCGCGAGGCGGCGACCGGCACCTGGGTGGTCCTCCACCACGGCCCGGCCGACCGCCTCGGCACCGGCGCCGCCGAGGCGCTGCGCGCCGACGGCGCCCGCGTCGTGGAGGTCGCCGCGGGCCCGGCCGCGTCGACGGACGGCGCCTACGGCCCCGACCGGCTGACGCTGGAGCGGCTCGACCCGGACGCCTTCCGGGCGCTGTGGGAGCAGGTCGGCGACCCCGTCGCGGGCGTGGTCCACCTGTGGAACGCCGACGGCCCGGCCGACGGCGGCCGGGGCGAGGAGGAGGAGCTGGGCCTCGGCCTGTACGCCTGCCTCGCCGCCCTGCGGACCCTCGGCGAGCGGCAGCGCAAGTCCCGCTTCCTCGTCGTGACCCGCGACGGCCAGCCCGTCGCCGACGGCGACCGGCCGGTCCCCGCCCGCGCCGCCCTGTGGGGCCTGATGCGCACCGCCGCCATCGAGTACCCCGGCCTGCGCCCGCGCGTCGTCGACCTCGGCGGCGCCCCCGGCACCCTGCTGCCCGCCCTCGTGGCGGAACTCGGCGACGCCCGCGGGCCCGTCGAGACCGGCTACCGCGACGGCGTCCGGCACGTGCCCGTCCGGGTGCGCGACCGCTCGGCGTACACCCCGCCGCGCCCCGCCGGGCAGGGCCCCATCCGGCCCGGCGGACGCTACCTCGTCCTGGGCGGCCACGGCGGCCTGGGCCTGGAGGTGGCCGAGCGCTTCGCCCGCGAGGGCGCCGGCGTCATCGCGCTGGTCTCCCGCTCCGGCGGGAACCCCGGCTCCGACGAGCGGGCCGCCGCCCTCGCCGCCCATGGCTGCCTGGCCGTCTCCTACAGCGCCGACATCACCGCCCCCGGCGCCCTGACGGCCCTGGTGGAGCGGATGCGCCGGGAGCACGGCGAGGTGCACGGCGTCATCCACGCCGCGGGCACCCTCAAGGACGGGCTGATCCGCAGCGCCACCGCCGAGGACGTCGCGGCCGTGATGCGGCCCAAGGCCGACGGGGTACGCGAGCTGGCCGCCGCCGTCGCCGGGCTGGACCTGGACTTCGCGGTGCTGTTCGCCTCCGTCTCCGGCACCTTCGGCAACCTCGGGCAGGGCGGCTACGCCGCCGCCAACACCTACCTCGACGGCTACGCCCACGCGCACGGCGCGCCGTGGCTCAGCGTCGACTGGGGCCTGTGGGGCGAGGTCGGCATGGGCACCGCCGTCGCGGACCAGCTCCGGGCGCGCGGCGTCCGGCCGCTGACCACCGCCGAGGGCCTGGACGCCCTCATGGCCGTCCTGGGGACGGAGCGGCCCGCTCGGCAGCTCGTCATCGCCCACCCGGACGCCGGCACCGAGATCGTCGAGCTGGACGACCCGGAGGTCCGTGCCGGTTCCGCCCCGGCCTCCGCCGCCGCACCCGCGGGGGGCGGCGCCGCCGTCTCCGGGCAGGCGGGGGGTGCCGACGGCGCCGGTGCGGGCGCCGAGGACGCCGTGGAGCGCGTCGCCGACGCACTGGCGGCGTTCCTCGTGGAACGGCTGGGGGTCGCGTCCCTCGACCGCGAGGCGCCCCTGTCGGAGTACGGCATGAGCTCGATCATGAGCGTCGAGCTGTCCGAGGCGCTGTCCCGCCGATGGGGCGTCAGCCTCCCGGCCACGCTCTTCCTGGAGTACGGCGCCTTCGACGAACTGGCGGAGGCGCTGACCGAGCGCTACGGCGCGGCGGCGGCCCTGCCGGAGCCGGCCGGGGGCGAGACCCCCGGGGCGGCGGCCGAGACCGCCGCTGAGGCGACCCGGCCCGCCGGGTTTGCCGAGGACACCGGGTCCGCCCGGTCCGCCGAGTCCGCCCTCTCCGAGGGCGCGGCCCGGTCCGAAGCCGGTCCCGCGACCACTCCCGAGGCCGTCCCCGCCCCCGCCGCCCCGCGCCGCCCCCGGCGCCCGGCGCCCGGCGGACGCGACCTGGACATCGCCGTCGTCGCCGTGTCCGGCGACCTCCCCGGCGCGCCCGGCGGCGTGGCGGAGCTGTGGCCGCTGCTGCGCGCGGGCGGCCACGCCTTCACCGACGTACCCGCCGAACGCTGGGACGTCGACGCCCACTACGAGCAGCGCGGGCCCCGCATGACGGGCACGTACTGCCGCAAGGGCGCCTTCCTCTCCGGCGCCGACCGGTTCGACCCGGCCTTCTTCGGCATCTCCGTGCGCGAGGCCGAGGAGATGGACGTCCAGCAGAAGCTGCTGCTGGAGCACGCCTGGGCGGTGCGGGACGACGCCGGCCTCGCCGGCCGCCGCGACATCGGCGTCTTCGTCGGCGCGACCTACACCCACCACCGCGACACGCGGGGACTGGAGACCGTGGGCCCGCACACCGCGCTCGGCTCCATGAACGCGGTGCTCGCCAACCGGATCTCCTACGTCCTCGACCTCACCGGCCCCTCACAGACCGTGGACACCCTCTGCTCGTCCTCGCTCGTCGCGCTCCAGCAGGCGGTCGCCGCGCTCCGCGCCGGCCACTGCGGCGCCGCGATCGTGGCGGCCTGCCAGGTCGGCCTGACCCCGTGGTACTACCGCAGCCTCAGCCAGCTCGGCGCCCTGTCGGAGGGCCTGCCGAAGCCCTTCGACGAGCACGCGGACGGCTTCCTGCCCGGCGAGGGAGCCCTCGCCGTCCTGCTGAAGCCGCTCGCGGACGCGGAGCGCGACGGCGACCTGATCTGGGGCGTCGTCCGGGGCACGGCCGTCAACCACGGCGGACGCGGCAGCGCCCTGCCCGTGCCCCGCAGCGAGGCCCAGGCGGCCGTCGTCCGCGCGGCGCTGGACGACGCCGGGCTCGCCCCGGCCGACATCTCCCTCATCGAGACCCACGGCACCGCGACCCGGCTCGGCGACCCCATCGAGATCGCCGCCCTCACCGAGGTGTTCGGCGGCGACCCCGACCGCGAGGGTCCGTGCCACCTCGGCGCCGTCAAGGGCAACATCGGGCACCTGGAGCCCGCCGCCGGGCTCGCCGGACTCGTCAAGGCCCTGCTGTGCCTGCGGCACGGGGAGATCCCCCCGGTCGCCGGGTTCGAGAAGCCCAGCAGCCACCTCGACCTGTCCACCGGGCCGTTCGAGATCCCGACCGAGCCCCGCCCGTGGACCTCGGCAGGGCCGCGACGCTTCGGCGTCAGCTCCTTCGGCATGGGCGGCACCAACGCCCACGTCGTCGTCGAGGAGTACGTCGGAGGCGACCGCTCCGGCGGGACCGGCGGCGGACCGGCCGCCGAGGCCGCCCACGCGGACGGCGCCCCGGGCGAGCACCTGCTCGTCCTCTCCGGCCACACCCCGGAGGCCCTGCTGCGGCGCATCGCGGACACGCGGGCCCTGCTACGCGGGGAGACCGCCTCCGTCCTGCGGGAACTGTGCCGTTCCAGCGCCGTCGGACGCGACCACCGGGCGTACCGGATCGCCGTGCTCGGCGGCGACGCCGAGGAGATCGGCGCCGGACTGGACCACGCCCTGCGGCTCGCGGACCGGGCTCCCGGCACCGTCGTGCGCGGCTCCGCCGTGGTGGAGAGCGCGACGGCCGGGCTCGGCGTCCACGCCCTGCGCCACGCCGGGGGCAAGGCCGTCGACTGGGCGTCCGTGTACCCGGACCCGGCGGTACGCCGCCGGCCGCTGCCGCCTTACCCGTTCGGCGCGGCCGCCAGCACCACGGCCGCCACCGTCACCGCCGCCACCACGCCCTCGGGCACGTCGGCCGCGGCCCGTGGCGAGGACGTGGCCGAGGCGGTGCGCAGGCTCTCGCGCGCACACCGCGTGCTCGGCGAGGACACCGTGCCCGGCGCCGTGCCCCTCGCCCTCGGACTGCGGGCGGCCGGCGAACTGCGCGCTGTCGCCTTCACCGGCCGGGGGAGCGGCCCGCACGCGCTGACCAGCGACCTGGACGAGCCGGGCCGCACCGGTCCGGCCGCCTTCCGGCACGCCGGCCGCACCATCGCGCGGCTCACCACCGGCGCCGCCCAGGCCGGGCCCGCGCCCGCCCCGGCGGACCTGGACGCCCTGCGCGCGGAACTGGGCCGCGACCTGGCACCCGCGGGCCTCTACGCCTGGTTCGCCGCCAAGGGCATGGAGCTGACGGCCCCGCTGCAGTCGATCGCCGAGGTCCACTACGGCCCCCGCCGGGTCCTGGCCCGCGTCGGCATCCCGGCCGGCGGCCCCCTGGAGGCCGAGGTGGCGGCGCTCGACGCCGCCCTCCAGGCCATGGCGGTGCTCACGCTCGCCGACCCCGAGGCACCGACCGGCACCTTCCTGCCGGTCTCCATCGACCGGGCGGCGCGCTGGGGCGACCCCGCGCGTACCGCGTTCGTGCTGCTGGACGGTGCCGAACCGGGCGCCGACGGCGTACGGCGCGGTGACGCCAGCCTGCTGGCGGCCGACGGCCGGGTCCTGGTCCGCCTCGACGGCGTCGAGTACCGGACGGTGACCGGCAACACCACGGGCGGGAGCACGTCCTCCACGGCAACCGGCAGCGCCGCCGGCGCCACCGCCACCGGCACCGGCGCCCCCGCCGACGCGCCCGCGCCCCGCTCGGCGCGGCTCGCGGCGGCCGAGGCGGCCGTCGTCGAGGTGGTGCGGGCGGCCCTGCACGACCCCCGGATCACCGCGACCACCTCGCTGTCCGCCGTCGGCATCGACTCCATGCTCGCGACGGCCGTCGCCGCCGACCTGGACGAGCGGTACGGGGTGCCGCTCAGCCCGACGGACGTCCTGGACGCCGCCGACTGCCGCACCCTCGCCGCCCACGTCGCCGAACTGGCCCCGGAGGACGCCTTCGGCCGGCCCGGGGCCGAGGCCGCGCCCGCCGCCGGAGCCGCGCCGCGTGCCACCGTCCAGGCCGCCGACCCGGCCGCGCTCTACGGCGCGGACCCCGGCGAGGCCGCCTCCGCCGACGACGTGGCCGTGATCGGGATGGCCGTGGCCCTGCCCGGCGCCACGGACCCGCAGGGCCTGTGGGACGTGCTGGCCGGGTCGGGCGACCTGGTCGGCCCCGCGCCGGCACGCCGCTGGGGCCGGTACGCCGACGGGCGGGAGCCGGACATGGGCGGGTTCCTCGACGGCGTCGAGGAGTTCGACGCCCGGTTCTTCGACTTCTTCCCCAAGCAGGCCGAGGCGCTCGACCCGCAGGCCCGCTGGCTGCTCCGCACCACCTGGGAGGCGGTGGAGTCGGCCGGCCTGCCGCCGCGCGGACTGATCCCTGCCACCGGCGTGTTCGTCGGGGCCAGCTACCAGCACTACAAGGACTACAACCTCTCCCCGGAGCTGGACGCCCCGGCGGGTCTGGGCAACCACAACGCCTTCCTGGCGAACCGGGTGAGTTTCTTCCTGGATCTGCACGGGCCGAGCATGACGATCGACACGCTGTGCTCGTCGTCGCTGGTGGCGCTGCACACGGCGGTGCGCAGCATCCGCGCGGGGGAGTGCGAGCAGGCCCTCGTCGCCGGTGTCCGGGTCGCCATGTCCCCGCTGCACTACGTCGCCATGCGGAACCTGCGCGCCCTGTCGCCCTCCGGCCGCTCGCGGCCGTTCGACTCGGGTGCGGACGGGTTCGTGCCGGGTGAGGGTGTGGTGACGGTGGTGCTGAAGCCGTTGCGGGCGGCTCTGCGTGACGGTGACCGGGTGCGCGGTGTGATCAAGGGCACGGCGGTGAACCATGGTGGTCGTACGAGTGGGTTGACGGTGCCGAGCAGTGCGGCGCAGCAGTCGGTGATCTCCGCCGCGCTTGCGGACGCGGGGGTGTCGGTGGAGTCGATCGGCATGGTGGAGGCGCATGGTACGGGGACGAGTCTGGGTGATCCGATCGAGGTCGAGGGGCTGACGCGTGCGTGGCGTGCGCTGACGGATCGTTCGCAGTTCTGTGCGATCGGTTCGCTGAAGGGGAACGTGGGTCATCTGGAGCCGGCGGCTGGTCTGGCGGGTCTGGTGAAGGTGCTGCTGTCGATGGAGCGGGGCGTGGTTCCGCCGTCGCTGCATGTGGTGCGGCCCAATGACCACATCCGTTTCGAGGAGACGCCGTTCTTCCTGGCGGACCGGGTCATGGAGTGGCCGCGTCCCGAGGGCGGTCCGCGGCGTGGTGCGGTGAGCGCGTTCGGGATGGGCGGGGTCAACGCCCACGTCATCCTGGAGGAAGCACCCACCGCCCCCGCCCGGGACGTACCCGTCCCGGAGTCGTTCGTGGTGCGCGTCACCGGCGCGGACGAGACGGCCGTACGGACACTGGCCGCCGCGTACGCCGCCCGCTTCGAGACGGCGCGCGACGCCGCCGAGACCGCCGACCTGTGCCACACCGCCAACACCGGCCGGTCCGCACTCGAGTTCCAGACCGCCGTGCACGGACGCTCGGCGGCGGACCTCGCGGCGGCGCTCCGCTCCGTCGCGGACGGGTCCCTGCCCGTCGCCCGCGTCGACATCGACCTCACCGCCGACGCGGCGGCGGCCCTCAGCGGGACCACCGCCGCCCCCGGCCGCCCGGCCGGCGCGGCGGAGCTGGCCAGGGCCGGGTACGCGCACGTCGACTGGGCCGGGCTGTCCCCCGCGGGAGCCCGCGTCACGGACCTGCCCACCTACCCGTTCGCCGGGACCCCGTTCTGGCGCGGCCCCGAGGAGGCCGAGCACCCCGACCACGCCGCGACCCCGGCGCGCGACGGGCGGCCGGGCACACCGGCCGTACGGGTCCGGTGGCACGCCCGCGCCCTGACCCCGGCGACCTCCGCCGGACCGGCGACGGTGAGCCTGGCCGCCGCCGACCCCGCCCTCGGGCAGGCCCTGACCGGGCTGCTGCGGGACCGGGGCGTGACCGTCGTCGCGCCCGGCGCGCCCGCCGACGCCGCCCTCGTGGTCGGCGCCCGGGACACCCGCCTCGCGGACCCCGCCGAGATCGGCGCGTTCTGGGCGGAGCTGGGCGACCTGATGAGGACGCTGCCGCAGCGTGCCGGTGTGCTCTGGGCCTCGTTCGGCGGGGTGGATCTCCACTCCGCCGCCCGGACCGGTCACGCCGCGCAGGACTCGCCCGCCGCGCACGGCGGCGGCGCCGGTCTGGACCCGGTCCGGGCCGCGACCGCCATGGCCGTACGGGCCGCGGGCGCCGAGGGCCGCCGGCCCACCGCCGTCGTCCACCTGGACCCCGCCGACCCGGCCGCCGCCCAGGCCGCCCACCTGGCCGCCGAGCTCGCCGCACTGGCGTCCGGCGCCCCGGAAGGCCCCTCCGGTGCCGACCCGGCCGACGCGGGGACCACCGTCGCCGCCTACCGGAAGGGCGTCCGCTACGTCCCGGAGACCGCGCCCGCCCGGCCCGGCCGCCCGTACTCCCTCCCGGACGAGGGCTACTGCCTGGTCACCGGGGGACTCGGAGCCGTCGGGCTGCGGCTGACCGAGCGTCTCGTCGCGCGAGGCGCCCGGCGCGTCGCCGTCGTCGGCCGGTCGGCCCTCGACGCCACCCGCGCGCAGGCGCTGCGGGAGCTGGCGGACGGCGGCGCCGAGGTCGAGTACCTGCCGTGCGACGTCTCCGACCCGGCGGCCCTCGCCGCCGTCGCGGACCGGCTCGGCCGGCGCTGGGGCCGGCTCGTCGGCGTGGTGCACGCCTCCGGCCGGGTCAACCCCTTCGGGGCGATGCACCGCCGCCCCTGGAGCGACGCCGAGAAGGTGCTCGCGCCCAAGGTGGCCGGCTCGCTGCACGTCGTCCGCCTGGCCAAGGAGCGGCGCGCCGACTTCGCCGTCCTCGTCTCCTCCATCGCCGGCACCCAGGCCCTGGCGGGCCGCGGACTGGTCGACTACAGCCTCGCCAACGCCTTCCAGCTGGCGCTCGCCGAGCGGGAGGACGACGAGGTCACCGCGGTCACCGCGCACGCCTGGCCGGACTGGACGGGCATCGGGATGAAGGCCGACGAAACCTTCTCCGCCGCGTACTCGGTCGGCGCCGAGGAAGCGCTCGACGCGTTCATCGACCACCTGCGGTCGGGCGGCGCCGTCGTCTTCCCCGGCACCGCGCCCGCCACGGCGGGGGAGCGGCCCGCGGCCACCGCCGCGCCGGTCGTCCCGGCCGCGGTACCGGCCGCGCCCGCCGCCGCCCCGGCCATCGCCCCCGCCGGGGCCGGGACGGAGGCGGCGGGAGCCCGCCGGGACACCACCGCCATGCGCGCCCGCGTCCGGGACGCCTTCCTCCACGTGCTGGGGGAGGACCCCGGTGACCGGCCCCTCCAGGGGCTCGGCCTGGACTCCCTGATGATCGCCGAACTGACCACCGCCCTCGAACGGGGCGGCGGCCTCACCGTCGACCCGTCCCTCCTCATGCGGGCCCGTACGGCCGACGGCATCGCGGCCGAACTCGCCGCCCTCGCCGGACCCGCCGATCCGGCCGTACCCGCCGGTCCTCCGGCGCCCACGGCCCCGCCCGCGCCCGCACCCACGGCGCACACCTCCGCGCCCGACCACGACGGGACCGCCGGCTCCGCCCTCAGCGCCCTGCTGCGCCCCCTGCTCGACCGCGACGGCGGACGCGGGGTGGTCCGCGCATGACCGGCGAGCGACACGAAAGGACAACTGTGAGCGAGCTCGACACCCGCATCGCCGTCATCGGCCTCGCGGTAAGGCTCCCCGGCGCCGAGGACGTGACCGACCTGACGGCCATGCTGGGCGGCGACGGCGTCGAGGTCGGCGAGGTCCCGCCGAGCCGGTGGGCCCGCCACCTGTACCTCGGCGAGGCGCCGCACCGCGGCACCCACCACCGGGGCGCCTTCCTGGTCGACCCGTTCTCCTTCGACCACGAGGCCTTCGGCATGACCGCCGAGGACGCCGTCCTCCTCGACCCGCAGCAGCGGGTCATGCTGGAGGTCGGCGCCCGGGCCCTGGAGGACTCGGGCTACCTGGGCGCGCGCCGCAGGCTCGACGCGGGCGTGTTCATCGGCGCCCGGATGAACGCCTACGGCTTCGACCGGGGCCGCGGCACGGTCGCGCCCGGCGGCCTCCCGGACCCGCCGGCGCCCGGCCCGGCCGGCGCCGCCGGGCCCGGCCCGGCCGCCCTGTGGGGCCGCTCGCAGAACTTCATGGCGGCCTGGCTGTCCGACCGCTTCGACCTCGCGGGCCCCAGCCTCGTCGTCGACACGGCCTGCTCCTCGTCGCTCTCGGCGGTCTGGCTCGCCTGCCAGAGCCTCGCGTCCGGAAGCTGCGAGGTGGCCCTCGTCGGCGCGGTCGACCTGCTGATCGACCCGCTGACCTTCGTCCTCCTCTCCCGCACCGGGGCGCTCTCACCGGACGGGCTCTGCCACACCTTCGACAGCCGGGCCAACGGCTACGTCCCCGGCGAGGGGGCCGCCGCCCTGGTGCTGAAGCCGATGGCGGCGGCGCTGCGCGACGGGGACCTGGTCCTCGGCGCGATCAGCGGGGTCGCGGTCAACAACGACGGCCGCACCATGGGCGTCACCACGCCCAACCTGGAAGCCCAGATCGACCTGCTCGACAAGGTGTACCGGACCGTCGACCCGGCGACCGTGCAGTACGTCGAGGCGCACGGCACCGGCACCGCCATCGGCGACCCCATCGAGGTGCGGGCCCTCACCGAGGTCTTCGGGCGCCACGGCGTGCCGCGCAACTCGGTCGCGCTCGGCTCGGTCAAGCGCCGGATCGGCCACCTCCACTCGGCCTCCGGGCTTGCCGGACTCGCGAAGATCATCGTGTCGCTGCGCGAGGGCACCGTACCGGCCGTGGCCGTCGAGTCCCCGAACCCCCGCCTCAACCTGGCCGACAGCCCCTTCCACCTGCCCGAGACCGCCCGGCCCTGGCCCGACGCGCCGGTCCGCCGGGCCGCCGTGAGCGGCTTCGGCTTCGGCGGCACCAACGCGCACGTCGTGGCCGAGGCGGTCCCCGCCCCGGCCCGCCGGACCGGGACGGCTCCCGCCGGGGCCCGTCGGCCCGTCCACGTCCTGACGCTCTCCGCCGACACCGCCTACGGGCTGCGCGAACTGTGCGCCCAGTGGGTCCAGTTCCTGCCGTCCCTCCAGGACCGGCCGGAGGAGCTGGCCGACGTGTGCACCACCGCCCGGCTCGCCCGCCCGCACCGCGCCGTCCGGCTGGCCGTCGTCGGCGAGGACGCGCGGGAGCTGACGGCCGCCCTGCGCGCCAGGCTCCTGACGCCCGGAGCCCCCGGCACCGGCGCCGGCACGTCCCGCGCCACCGTCTCCGTACGTCCCGAGGCCGCCGCCGCGCCACCCGCGTGGCTCACCGCCCTCGACCGCTCCACCCCCGCCGTGCACGAGGTCGTGCGCCTCTTCGAGACGGCCACCGGCACCCCGTTCGCCGCGTTCTCCGGCGAACTGCTCCGCATCCTCTCCGGGGTCGCCCTCGCCATCGCGCTGCGCGACCTGGGGCTGCCCGGCAGCGCCGTCGACCTCCCGCCCGGCTGGGAGGCGGTCGCCGACTTCGTACGGGGCGGCCTGCCGCTGGAGCAGGCGCTCGGCGAGGTCCTGCGGCGCGACGGCGACCCGGCCCGCGACGCCGGACACCCGGACACCGCCGCCTTCGGCACCGGCGGCCCCGACGTCGGCGCGCGCCTGGCCGGGGCGCACGACGAGCGGACCGCCGCGACCGTACTGGCCGCGATCGCCGCCGAACTTTTCGAGGCCGGACGGGACATCGACTGGGCCGCGTTCCAGAAGAGCACCGGCGCCGCCGCGTGGAGCAAGCGCCTGCTGCCCGTCGCCCAGCCGCGCGGACGCGCCCTGGACCTCGCCGAGCCGCTGCGGTCCGCCGAACCGGGCTCGCCCGCCGAGCTGGTGGCCGACGACGGCCCCGCCGGATACACCTACGCCCGGGTCTTCGGGCCCGGCGAGGTGCCCATCGCCCAGCACTCCGTGTACCGCACGCTGATGCTCCCGGGCGTCGCCTGGTTCGACTTCCTGCGCGAGGGCGCCGCCCTGCGCGGCGAGCCGTTCCACGGCGCGACGGACGTCCTCTTCCACCGCCCCCTCATCCCCGCCGGGGCGCGCCGCGTGGTCGGCCGGGTCGACGGGGACGGGCGGTTCCGGGTGGAGGACGGCGAGACCGGCGACGTCTTCGTCACCGGCCGCCTCGCCACCCGTGCCGAGCCGGCGCCCCGCCTCCCGGTCGCCGCCCTGCTGGCCGACTGCGCCGGCTCCGCCCTCCACGCTGGTTCCGGCATGTACCGGTGGCTGCGGCGCATCGGCTACCACCACGGGCGCTACTACCGGAACATCTCCTGGGTGGCGAGCCTGCCGGACGGCGGGACCCTCGCCCGGATCGAGGGCCCTCGCCAGCGGGAGCTGAACCCGCCCGGCGTCCAGCTCTTCCCGGGCCTCCTGGACAGCGTGACCGTGGCGGCCATCGACCCGGCCAACCCGGTCTTCGGCACCGCCGACGCCTCCGCGTTCATCCCGCTGTCGGTCGGCCGGCTCGATGTCCTGGGCCCGCTGGACGACGCCGCGTACGTCCGTACCGAGATCGCCTTCTGGAACGACGAGGCGTGCCGGGTCACCCAGACCGTCACCGACGAGTCGGGCACGCCGCTGCTGGTCTTCGGCGACATGTCCTCCAAGCGCGTCCCGGCGATGGCGTTCCGCGAGGACCCCGCCACCGACGCCACCGCCACCGGGCCTGCCGAGGCCCCGGCCGCCCCGGCTCCGGCCGCTCCGGCCCCGGTCACCCCGGCCGCCGGGCCCGTCCCCGCCGCCGTCGCACCGCTCCCGGCCGAGCCCGCCCCTGCCGCCGCGCCCGCCGCTCCGGCGGTTCAGGCCGCCCCCGCCGCCGCGGTCGGTACGCCGTCCGCGCGGGCGCTGGCCTGGTTCCTGGCGCTGACCGGCACGTCCGAGGAGCACGCCGACACCGAGTTCCTCTCCGCCGGCTTCGACTCCGTCGGCCTGGTGGGGCTGAGCGAGCGGATCTCCCGGGAACACGACCTGTCCCTCTACCCGACGGTCTTCTTCGAGTACCCGACGCCCCGCCAGTTCGCCGACTTCCTGACGGAGGAGGCCCCGGAGCTCGTCGACCGGCTCCCGAGCCCGTCCGCCCCGCAGGCCCCCGAGGCCCCGCAGGCCGCCGAGGCCCCGGCGGCCCCGCGGACCCCGACGCCCCCGGTCGCCGAGGCGGCCCCCGTGATGGAGCCGGCCCCCGTGGCCCCGGCGCCTCCGGTGGTCCCGCAGGCGCCGCCCCGGCCCCCGGAGCCGCAGCGGGCACCCGCCACGGCGGCGGGCGTCACGGCCGTCCACAGGCCCCGCTCATCCGACGAGGCCGCGTCCGCGCCCGGCGGGGCCGCCCCCGCGACCCGGCCGCGCGACGTCGCGGTCGTGGGCGCCGCGGTCAGGCTGCCCACCGCCGGTTCGCTGACCGCCTTCGCCGACCTGCTCGTCGAGGGCCGCGACACCGTCGGCCCACTGCCCGAGAGCCGTCGGGGTGACACCGCCGGACCCCTCCCGCACGCCTCCTTCCTCGACCGGGTCGACGAGTTCGACCCGGCCCCCTTCCGGATATCCGCCCGCGAGGCGCCGCTGATCGACCCGCAGGCCCGCATCGTCTACGAGACGATCTGGGAGGC
This sequence comes from Streptomyces sp. NPDC057854, assembly GCF_042797055.1. Taxonomy (NCBI): domain Bacteria; kingdom Bacillati; phylum Actinomycetota; class Actinomycetes; order Kitasatosporales; family Streptomycetaceae; genus Streptomyces; species Streptomyces sp. NPDC057854. The sequence goes on along the minus strand of NZ_JBHVMF010000027.1, from coordinate 33,671 downwards.
ACTGGAGGACGGCGGACGCGCCGGCGCCCGCGCCGACGAGGCCCGCACCGGCCTGTGGATCGCCTACAGCCACGACCACTACCACGAGGAACGCTTCCGCCACGGCGTGCCCGAGGGCCGCGGCCTGGGCCTGGAGGCGATGATCGCCAACCGGCTCTCGTACCTGATGGACTGGCGCGGCCCCAGCACGGTCGTCAACACGCTCTGCTCGTCGTCGCTGGTCGCCCTGCACTCCGCGCTCCAGCACCTGCGCTCCGGCGACATCGACACGGCGGTCATCGGCGCCGTGCACGCCGGCATCAGCCCGGAGTACTTCCGGTCGATGGGCGACATGATGGCGCTCTCCCCGCGCCACCGCAGCCGCGCCTTCGACAGCACCGCCGACGGCTTCGTCCCCGGTGAGGGCGCCGTGGCCGTGGTGCTGCGGCGCTGCGACGACGCGCTGCGCGACGGCGACCGGATCCGGGGCGTCGTCAAGGGCGCGGCCGTGAACCACGGCGGCCGTACCACGCGCTACTCGGCGCCCAGCCCGCGCGCCCAGGCGGAGGTCATCACGGCCGCGCTCGCGGACGCGGGGGTGTCGGTGGAGTCGATCGGCATGGTGGAGGCGCATGGTACGGGGACGAGTCTGGGTGATCCGATCGAGGTCGAGGGGCTGACGCGTGCGTGGCGTGCGACGACGGACCGTTCGCAGTTCTGCGCGCTCGGCTCGCTCAAGAGCAACGTCGGTCATCTGGAGCCCGCCGCGGGTCTCGCCGGACTCGTCAAGCTGCTGCTGTCGATGGAGCGGGGCCTGATCCCGCCGTCGCTGCACGTGGTGCGGCCCAACGACCACATCCGCTTCGAGGACACCCCGTTCTACCTGGCCGACGGCGTGAAGGAGTGGCCGCGTCCCGAGGACGGTCCGCGGCGTGGCGCGGTGAGCGCGTTCGGGATGGGCGGGGTCAACGCCCACGTGATCGTCGAGGAGCCGCCCGCGGCCCCGGCCCGGGAGGTCGTGGCGCAGGAGTCGTACGTGGTGCGCGTGGACGCGGCCGACGAGTCCTCCGTCCGGGCGCTGGCCGGGTCCTACGCGGACGCCCTGGCCGAGGTGGACGCCGACCGGCTGGGTGACTTCGCCTTCACGGCCAACACGGGCCGGGCGGAGGGCAGGTTCGGTGCGGTCGTGTCGGGGGGTGACGCGGGTGAGCTCGCGGTCGCGCTGCGGGACGTCGCCTCCGGCACCTCCGCCGTCGCCCGCAAGGGCGGCCGGAGCTCCGCGCCGGTCGCCTTCATGTTCACCGGGCAGGGCTCGCAGTACGCGGGCATGGGCCAGGGGCTCTACCGCACGGAGCCGGCGTTCCGGGCGGCGCTCGACGAGTGCGCCGACCTGCTCGCCGGAGAGCTGGAAGTCCCGCTGCTGGACCTGCTGTTCACCGACGCCTCCGGCACCCTCGGCCGCACCCGGTTGGCTCAGGTGGGGATTGTGGCGGTGCAGGTGGGGTTGGTGCGGTGGTTGGAGTCGGTGGGGGTGCGTGCGGATGTGGTGGTGGGTCACAGTCTGGGTGAGTTGACGGCTGCGTGGGCTGCGGGTGTGGTGGGTCTGGGGGATCTGCTGCGTCTGGCGGTGGTGCGGGGTCGGTTGATGGAGTCGCAGCCGGGTGAGGGTGCGATGGCGGCGGTGCACGGGGATGTGGACGCGGTCCTGGAGGTGCTGCGGGGGTTTCCCGGTGTGGAGGTGGCGGCGTTCAACTCGCCCGGGGTGGTGACGGTTTCGGGTCCGGCGGGTGTGGTGGCGCGGTTCCGTGAGGAGTCGGGTCTGCGGTCGCAGCCGTTGGTGGTGAGCCACGCTTTTCATTCGGCTTTGATGGAGGGTGCGGTTGCGCCGTTCGCCGAGGCGGTGTCGGGGGTGGTGTTGTCGGCTCCTTCGGTGGCGTTCGCTTCGTCGGTGTCGGGTGGGTGGCATACGGCGGAGTCGGCGGTGGATCCGGGGCATTGGGCGCGGGGGATTCGTGAGCCTGTGCGGTTCTCGGAGGCTGTCGCGTTGGTGGGTTCGGTGGGTGCGGGTGTGGTGTGGGAGATCGGTTCCCAGCCGCAGTTGACGTCGTTGGCGCGGGCGTCGTGGCAGGGGGGTGAGCCGGTGTGGTTGACCACGCTGCGGCGTGATCGTGTCGACCAGGCCGAGGTGCATGGCGCTCTCGCCGCTTACGCGAACACCGGGTCGGGAGCCGTGGACTGGGCCGGTGTGCATGCCGGCAAGGGCCATCGGACGACGACCCTGCCGACCTACCCCTTCAACCGGCAGCGGTACTGGGTCTCCCCGCCCACGCCCACCCCCGGCACCACCACCCCGAACCACTCGCAGGACCCGCAAGACAGGCAACACCCGTACGACAGGAACGAGAGGCACCAGCACCATGGCTAGCGAGTACGGACTGAAGCGTCACTTCAACGGTGACGCGGCTCGCCTCATCGGCGGCAAGATCCGGGCCGTTCACCCCGGCTTCGACGTGGAGGACTATGCGGCCGAGGTCGAGAAGCGGATCCCCGGACTGGAGCTGAAGGACCGCGTGATGGTCCTCGCGGAAGGGCTGCGGACGCGGCTCCCCGAGGACTACACGGCGGCCGTGCCGATCCTCCTCGCGATCCTCGAGGACGAACTCGCCGAGGGCGAGGGCATGTTCAACAGCAGCTGGTTCCTCATGCCGGTGGCCCGCTTCGTCGAGGAGTACGGCCTCGACCACCCCGAGCTGTCCCTCGACGCCATCGAGGAGATCACCAAGCGGCACACTGGCGAGTACGCCATCCGGCCCTACCTCGAGCAGCACTACGAGCTGACGATGGAGCGGGTCGCCCGCTGGGCCGTCAGCCCCAGCCACAACGTGCGCCGGCTGGCCACCGAGGGCGTCCGCTCCCGGCTGCCCTGGCACCGCGCGCTCGCCGTCTTCATCAAGGACCCGCACCCGGTCCTGGAGATTCTCGAACCGCTGCGCAGCGACTCCTCCGAGTACGTGCGCAAGTCCGTCGCCAACAACCTCAACGACATCTCCAAGGACCACCCCCAGGTCGCCCTCGACACCGCGCTGCGCTGGCTGGAGGAGAGCCCCACCCCCGAGACCCGCTGGATCGTCAAGCACGGCCTGCGCACCCTCGTGAAGAAGGGCGACCAGCAGGCCCTGGCCCTCCTCGGGGCGACCGGCGGCGAGCACGTGCTCGTACCCCGGCTGCGGATCTCCCCGGACGCGGTCACCGTCGGCGACACCCTCGTCATCGACTTCGACATCGAGAACACCGACGACCGCCGGCACAGCCTCGCCATCGACTACGTGGTGCACCACGTCCGCAAGAACGGGCGCAGCATCCCCAAGGTCTTCAAGCTGACCACGCTCGAACTCGGCCCCGGCGAGAAGCGGACGCTGGAGAAGTCCCACCCCATCAGGGAGGTCCAGACCCGCACGTACTACCCCGGCGAGCACGCCGTCGACATCCAGGTGAACGGCCTCGTGCGGGCCACCGGCCGCTTCGGGCTGCGCACATGAGCGCCCGCCGGATCACCCTCAGGGCCGCCGACCCGCTGGTCGCCGACCACCGGATCGGCGGCGTCCCGGTCGTGCCCGCCGCCGCGCAGATCGACGCCCTGCTCGCCGCCCGCGACGCCGAGCGGCCCGACCGGGTGTGGAAGCTGGAGCAGATCGCGTTCAGGGCGCCGCTGACCGTCCCCGGTGCCGAGGCAGGCATCGAGGTGGCGGCGGCCGGGGACGGCCGGTACGCGATCCGCTCCGTGCCGTCGGCGCCCGGCGAGGAGCCGGTCGAGCACAGCGCCGCCCGCGTGACCGGCACCCCGCTCCCGCCGCCCCGGTACGTCGACGTGGCCGGGCTCAGGGCGGGCTGCACCCAGCAGGTCCCGCTGGCGGACCTGGCGGCCTGGCGGGACGCGAGCGGCATCGCCTACGGGCCCGCCTACCGGGTCATCCGGTCGGCGCACCGCGGCCCCGGCCGCATGCTGCTGATGCTCCGCGCCGAGGACGGCGCGGACGGCGGGGCGGTGCCCCCGTTCGTCCCGCCGCCGCTGCTCGACAGCGTCTTCCAGGCGCTCGGCATGCTCGACGACGGTTCGGCCGGGGCGTGCCTGCCCTGGTACGTCGGCCGGCTGGTGGCCCGCCGCCGGATCTCCGGCACGGTCATCGCCCTGGTCGAGCGGGACGAGCCCGCCGACTCCGGCTCCGGCGCCACGTCCGCGGGCGCCGTGCGCGGCCGGGCCGTGGTCTGCAACCAGCAAGGGGAGGTGCTTCTGGAACTGGACCGGATCACCCTCAAGGCCGCGGGGCCCATCGCCGCGCCCCGGCAGGCCGGCGCCCCCGCGGCGCCCGACGCGACCGGCACCGCCCCGGTGACCGTCCCGGCGCTCCGGCCGGCCGGCGCCGTGGCGCCCGCGCGCCCCGTCGCTCCGGTGGCACCCGCCGGGGGCGACCCGGCCGGCACCGGCCGGGCACCGGCGGTGGTCCCGATGACCGAGACCCTGGTCTGGCGGGAGGTTGCCCCCGCGACCGCCCGCCCTGCCGGGGCCGGCGGGTCCACCGGACCCACCGCCCCCGGCCCGGCGACCGGCCCCGGGGAAGCGGCCGACGCCGGCCCGGCGGCCGCCGCCGAGGGCACCGTCCTGGTGGTGGCGGCGCACGCGCCCCGCGCGCCCGAGGGCCGCCGGGTCCTCCACCTGACGCCGCAGCGGTTCGCCGACGAGGGCCTCGACGCCCTGCCGGAGGGCACCGTCCCGCGGGACGTCGTCTACGTGGCCCCCGACGGTCCGGCCGCGGCGGACGACGCGGCGGCGGCGACCAGGGCCTTCCAGGACGTCTTCGCCCTGGTCCGCCGGCTCGCCGCCCGCCCGCCCATGCCCGACCTGCTCATCGTCACCGGCACCGCGCACGCGGTGGCGGAGGGGGACCTCGTCGACCCCCTCATGACGGCCCTGTGGGGCCTCGGCCGCACCCTGCGCGTCGAGCACCCCCGCACCAGGGTCCGCCTGGCCGACCTCGGCTCCGGCCGGGGCACGGCCGCCGGAGCGGAGGGCGACGACGGCGCCGCCCTCTGGGAGGCGCTGCGCCGGGACGGCACGGAGCTCGCCCTCCGGGACGGCGTCTGGTACGAGCCCTCCCTGCTGCCGGCGCCCCCGGCGCCCGCCCGCGAGGTGCGGTACCGGGGCGGTCGGTTCCTGATCACCGGCGGCATGGGCGGCATCGGCCTGCGCGTCGCCGAGTTCCTCGCGGACGAGGGCTGCGCCCGGCTGACCCTGGTCGGGCGGACCGTCCCGGAGCGGGGCGAGGCCCGCGAGCGCCTCGACCGGCTCGCCGGGCGCTGCGACCTCGACATCGTGGCCGCCGACGTCCGCTCCCTCGACGAGGTGCTCTCCGGTCCCTTCGACGGGGTGTTCCACGCGGCGGGCGTACTGCGCGACGGACTCGCCCGCAACCTGACGCCGGACCGGGTCGCCGCCGTCCTCGGCCCCAAGGTCGGCGGCACGCACGTCCTCGCCGACCTCGTCGCGGGCGGCGAACACCCCGGTTTCGTCGTCCTGTTCTCCTCGATCGCGGCCGTCCGGGCCAACCTCGGCCAGAGCGCCTACGCCGCGGCCAACGGCTACCTGGACGGCTACGCCGCCCGCCGGCGGGCCGAGGGCCTGCCCTGGTACAGCCTCGGCTGGGGCCTGTGGACGGTCGGCATGGGCGAGGCCATCGCCCCCAAGGCCGCCGCGCACGGCGTCGCCGCGCTCACCGAGGACGACGGCATCGCACTGCTCCGCACGGCCCTGGGCCGCCCGCCCGCGCACTACGTACTCTCCGCCGCGAACGCGAAGGACGCACCCATGACTGCTGTCACGCCCGACGCCGGCCTCTGGCCGTCGCTCACCCTCGCCCTCCGGAAGGTCCTGCACGTCGACTCGGTCTCCGCCGAGGACGACCTGCTGGAGCTGGGCCTCGACTCGATGATGGCCGTCGAGTTGGCCGCCTCGCTGGCCTCCGACGGGCTCGACGTGGACCCGATGGTGTTCTTCGAGCAGACCCGGGTCGGCTCCCTCCTCACCCACCTGGAGAGCCTGCCGCGCGACGCCGCCGCGCAGGCGCCCGCGGCCCCCGCCGCGCAGGCGCCCGCCCTGTCCATACCGGCGCCCCGCGAGTCGCCCTACGAGGCCCCCGCGGCGGCCCCCGCCCCGGCCGCCCCGGCGACCGCCGTACGGGCCCCGGCGCAGCCGCCCGTGCAGGAGCCGGCCCCCGCCCGGGCCGCCGACGGCTTCGTGCCCGACTGGGACCGCTTCCGCGACACGGACCCCGCCCCGGCGGCCCGGCCGACCCAGGCCCAGGCCCCGGCCCCCGCGCCCGCCCGGACGGCGTCCCCCTCCACGGGCCCGACGCCCGCGCCGGCGTCCGCCGCCCTGCCCGCCCCCGGCGCGGAGCCGGCCGCGTCGACCCGCGTCCCCCGCCGTACGCTGCCCGGACGACTGGCCGACGCCCCGCACGGCACCTTCCTCGACCGCCGCATCGACGCGCTGTCGGGCGACGACCGCGGGATCGTCGCGCGCGGCGAGTACTTCTACGAGCCGGTGATCGAGGAGGCGTCGGGCTCCCGCATCAAGTTCGACGGCCGCTGGTTCCTGAACTTCGCGTCGTACAGCTACCTCGGGCTCATCGGGCACCCCTACATCGACGACCAGGCGCTGCGCGCCGTCGAGCAGCACGGGACCGGCGCGCACGGCGTGCGCCTGCTGGCCGGCACCCTGCACCTGCACCGCGAGCTGGAGCTGGCGCTCGCCCGCTTCCTCGGCGCGGAGGACGCCATCGTGTTCTCCAGCGGCTACATGGCGAACGTGGCCACGGTCGGCGCCCTCGTCGGCCCCGGCGACACCGTCATCGGCGACGTCTACAACCACGCCAGCATCCTCGACGGCTACCGGCTTTCCGGGGCCAAGGTCGTCACCTACGCCCACAACGACCTCGCCGACCTCGAGCGTGCCCTGCGCAAGGCGGGCGACGGCGGCCGCCTGGTGGTGACCGACGCGGTGTTCAGCATGGACGGCGACGTGGCCGACCTGCCCGGCATCCTGGAGCTGTGCGAGCGCTACGACGCCCCGCTGATGGTCGACGAGGCGCACAGCCTCGGCGTGCTGGGTGACACCGGGCGCGGTATCACCGAGCACTTCGGCATCGACCCGGACCGCGTCCACGTCAAGATGGGCACGCTCTCCAAGACCGTGCCGAGCGCGGGCGGCTACGTCGCCGGCTCCCGTGACCTGATCTTCGCCCTGAAGAACAACGCGCGCGGCTGGATGTTCTCCGCGGCGGCCACGCCCGCCCAGGTGGCCGCGGCCAAGGCCGCCGTCGAGGTGATGGCCGCCGCGCCGTCCCTGACCCGCGAGCTGCGGGCCAGGACCACCCGGTACCGCGACCAGCTGCACGCCCTGGGCTTCGACACGCTCGCCAGCGAGACACCCGTCGTGCCCCTCATCTGCTCCAGTGCCGACCAGGCCGTGGAGATGGCGCGGCTGTGCCAGCTCGACGGGCTCTTCGTCCAGCCGATCGTGTACCCGGCCGTGCCGCGGACCCTTCCCCGGCTCCGGACGATCGTCAACCTCAGCCACACGGACGCCGACCTGGACGCGGCGGTCGTCACGCTCGAGAAGGCCGGCCGCGCCTGCGGCCTCATCCGCTGACCCGCCGGTGCCGCGCGGCTCCGCCCCCTCCCGGGGACCGGAGGCCACCGCACACCCGCACCGGCCCGTGCGCCGACCGACGCACGGTCACCGCACCGCTCACCGTCACCGCACCGGCCGGCGCACCGACCGACTGACGTGCCGACCGATGTACCGCGACCAAGGGGGATTCGACCATGACCGACACAACGGCGTTCTTCGGAGCGGTTCTGAAGACCATCGCCTCCACCCGCAACAACGGCAGCGACCCGGCGGCGTTCGCGTCCGGCGTGGCCGAGCCGACGGCGCGCATCCGCGCGCTGGAGAAGGAGATCGGCGAGAGGGGCCTGTCCCCTGCCGAGGCCGAGGAGATCCTCCGCCTGCTGGAGACGACGCTGCGCACCAAGCGCACGCCCGACGAGGAGCGCGAGTACTACCTGCAGTACATCGAGAAGGCGTCCGGCGTCAGCCGCGCCTCGCTGGGAGTGGCCGGCTGGTGAGCGGCTCCCGTCTCGCGTGGTTCAGCCACGAGATCTGCTTCTGGCACGACCCAGGCGCCGGTTCGGGGTACGTGCCGGTCGGGCCGGGCGTCGAACCGCTGCGGCAGTTCGCGGTCGACCCCGACCTGCGGCGTGCCGAGGGGCTGGTCAAGGCGACCGGGGTGATGGACCACTACACCGCCCACACCCCGGCGCCCGCCACCGACGAGGAGTTGCTCCTCGTGCACGTGCCCGGCCACATCGAGCGGGTCGAGGCCGCCTCTGCGGCCGGCGCGGGCGACGCCGGCGTGTACGCGCACGTCAACTACCACAGCGCGCGGGCGGCCAGGCTCGCCGCCGGGGCCTGCGTCCAGGCCGCGACGGGCGTCCTGGACGGACGGTTCGACCGCGCCTACTGCCTGGTGCGCCCGCCCGGCCACCACGCGGAACCCGACCGGGCGATGGCGCTGTGCCTCTACAACAACGTGGCGGTGGCCGCCCGCGCGGCCCAGCGCCACGGGGCGCGGCGGGTGCTGATCCTCGACTGGGACGTCCACCACGGCAACGGCATCCAGCGCACCTTCTACGAGGACCCCGACGTCCTGTACATCTCCGTCCACCAGGACGGGCTGTTCCCGGCGGCGTCCGGTCTCGTCATGGAGACCGGCGCCGGCGCGGGGGCGGGCAGCACGCTCAACGTGCCGCTGCCCGCCGGCTCCGGCCACGGTGCCTACCTGGCCGTCATGGAGCGGATCGTGGAGCCCGCGGCCCGCGCCTTCGCCCCCGACCTGATCCTGGTGGCGGCGGGCGTGGACGCGGGCGGCCACGACCCGATGGGCCGGATGATGTGCACCAGCCGGACCTTCCACACCATGGCCTCGGCGATGTGCCGGCTCGCCGACGAACTGACCGGCGGCCGGGTGGTGTTCGCCCACGAGGGCGGCTACTCGGCGTGGTACCAGCCGATGCTGGTGCTCGGTACGGCCACCGCGATCGCCGGGCTGCCGGCGCCCGAGGACCCGTTCCTGCACTCCCTGGAGCACCTTCCGGGACAGCGCCTCCAGCGCCACCAGGAGCGGGTGATCCGGCACCTGGAGGAGCACCACCCGCTGCTGACCGGCCGCCCGGCGGACGGGCGGCCCGCGACGGCCGGACACGCGGTGTCCGGGGACGCGGGGCCCGGATGAGCGGCTGGTGGATGAGGGCGGGCAGCGGTGCCCGCCGTACGGCCGCAGGCGGCCCGGGGCCCGTGCCCCGGGCCCGCCCGCGGTTCCGGCTCGTGGCGCTCCCGCACGCCGGCGGGTGGCCGTCCGCGTTCCGCTCCTGGTGGCAGGTGCTGCCTGACGACGTCGAGTGCGTCGTGGCCCAGCTGCCCGGCCGGGGCGCGCGCATCAACGAGCCGCTGGTGAACCGGGTCGAGCCGATGGTCGACGCCCTCGCCCGCGAGCTGGCCGAACTGGAGCCGCTGCCGTATGCGGTGATCGGGCACAGCTTCGGCAGCGTCCTCGGCTACGAACTGACCCGCGCCATGGAGACGAAAGGGCTGCCCCCGGAGCTGCTCGCGGTGTCGGCGCGGCAACCACCGTGCTTCCCCAGCGAACCGCCCTTCGCGCACCTGCGGACCGATGCGGAGCTGCTGGAGCACCTGACGGACATCGGTGGGATGTCGCCGGGGCTGATGGACCGCGCCGACCTGGTCGGCCCGTCGCTCCGGGCCATCCGCGCCGACCTGGAGGCGATGGAGACGTATCGGCGGCCCCGCTCCGGCGTCCGCGTCCCGATCTTCGCCCTGAGCGCGGTGGACGACCCGGTGGTGATCGGTGACCGGATGCACCTGTGGTCGCTGGAGACCTCCGGCGGCTTCGCACACCGGACGTTCCACGGAGGTCACTTCTACCTGTACGCCCCTGCCAACGCGGCGGCCGTGGCGGCGCTCCTGCTGCCCGGCCCCGCCGCGCCGCTACCGGCGGCGCCTCCCGACCCCCTGCCCGGCATCCGAGCCGGGCACCGATGAGCACGACCCCGAAAGGACCCCCCTTGACCACCAACACCGACACCCCCGCGCAGGCAGGGCCACGCGAGTGGCTGGGCCTGGCAGTCCTGGCGCTGCCGACCCTGCTGCTCTCCATCGACGTGAGCGTGCTGCACCTCGCCGTGCCGCACATCAGCGCGGCTCTGGACCCGTCCGCCTCCCAGATGCTGTGGATCATCGACATCTACGGCTTCCTGATCGCGGGCTTCCTGGTGACCATGGGCACCCTGGGCGACCGGATCGGCCGCCGGAAGCTGCTGCTGATCGGCGCGGCGGCGTTCGGCGTCGCCTCGCTGGCCGCCGTCTTCGCCAACGACCCGGTCACGCTGATCGCGGCGCGGGCGGCGATGGGTCTGGCCGGGGCCACGCTGATGCCCTCCACGCTCGCCCTGATCATGAACATGTTCCACGACGCCCGTCAGCGCGGTGTGGCCATCGCCGTCTGGGTCACGATGTTCTCCGTGGGCATCGCGCTCGGTCCGGTGGTCGGCGGTGCCATGCTGGAGTACTTCTGGTGGGGCTCGGTCTTCCTGCTCGGCGTGCCGATCATGGCGCTGCTGCTGGTGGCCGGTCCCCTGCTGCTCCCCGAGTACCGTGACGAGCAGGCCGGCGGCCTCGACCTGACGAGCGCCGCGCTGTCGCTGGCCGCGATCCTGCCGGTGATCTACGGCCTGAAGGAGATCGCCAACGACGGCTTCGGGGCCGTCCCGGTCGCCGCGGTCGTCGTGGGCCTGGCCGTCGGGGCGCTCTTCATCCGCCGGCAGCGCTCCCTGGAAAGCCCGCTGATGGACCTGGCGCTCTTCCGTACCCCCACGTTCCGCACCGCGCTGGTGACGCTTCTGCTCAGCATGCTCGTGGCGGGCGGCACGTATCTGATGGTGACGCAGTACCTCCAGCTCGTCGGAGGCCTGACGCCGATGAAGGCGGGCCTGTGGCTGCTGCCGGCGGCGTTCGCGCTGATCGTCACCGCGGTGGTGTCCCCGATGGCGGCGAGCCGCTTCCGGCCCGCGTACGTCGTCGCGGTCGGCCTGGCCGTCTCGGCGGTGGGCCACCTGACGCTGTTCCTGGCCGACAGCTCCTCGGGCATCACCCAGGTGGTCATCGGCTTCGCCTTCGTGTACGCGGGCGGCGGTCCGCTGATCGCGCTGGGCACCGACATCGTGGTCGGATCGGCCCCGCCGGAGCGGGCCGGCGGCGCGGCCGCCCTGTCGGAGACCAGCACCGAGCTGGGCATGGCGCTGGGCGTGGCGCTGCTCGGCAGCCTCAGCGCGGCCGTGTACCACGCCGGGGTGAAGGTCCCTCAGGGGGCACCGGAGTACGCCGGGGACACGCTGGCCGGCGCGGTCGACGCGGCGCGGGGCCTGTCCGCGGAGGCGGCCTCCGGCTTGCTGGCCTCGGCCCGGGACGCCTTCACCGACGGCCTGAACATCATCGGCGGCATCGGGGCGGTCGTGGCGGTCGGCTCGGCCGTGCTGGTGGCGCTCGTCGTGAAGCTGCCCCCGACGGGCGCGGGCGAGGGCGCCGGCGACTCCGAGGGCGCGGCCGACGGGGCCGCCCCCGTCGGTGTGGAGGGCTGACACAAGCCGTCCGTCCCGCCCGGAAGGGCGACCCCGAGTCCGGCCCGCGTCACGACGACGCGGGCCGGAACCGTCATGCGGTGGCACCAGCCCGGCGCCGTACGGGGCGCGGCAGCAAGTCCGGCCGCGCCCCGGCAAGCCACCCGGGTACCACCCCGGGCCCCGCCCCAGCGGCACCTGCACCGCTGCCTTGTACCGTGGCACACCCCCACCCCCGACCTCCCACCCCGCTACTCGACCCCGTCCTGATAGGCGTCGACGTACTCACCCGACGGGGGGATGGGCGTAATCACGTCCACCAGGACACCGCCCGGGGCGGCCACGATGAAGTGGCGCTGGCCGAACGCCTCGCTGCGCAGGTCGAGTTCGACCGGGAGGCCGGCCTCCCGTACCAGCCGGGCGTACTCGGCGTCGACGTCGGCCACCTCGAAGTTGAGGAGGAGGCCCGTGGCGGGCCGCCGGTACCCCTCGGGCACGGTGGGGTGGCCTGCGGAGACCAGGGCCAGTTCGTGGTGTGGCGGCTCGAGCCGGCGCAGGCTGACGTACCAGTCACTCGTGTAGGTCGTCTCGAACCCGAAGTGTGTGCGGTAGAAGGCCACGGACTCGTCGATCTGCTCGGTGCAGAGGACCGGATAGAAGCTGGTCAGGGCGGAGGACGTCATGGTGACACCGTTCTGCGTGGGACATCGGTCGTTCCGTCCCAACGAGCCCAGCGCCCCCCGCGTCACGCCGCCGCGTGACGTCTCCGCCAGTCGCTCGTTGAACCTGTGGAAGTGAGATTGACATACCGTCGGTATGTCTCTAGCGTCATCTGACATACCGTAGGTACGTGAGCGGAGTCGTGTCCATGCTGACCAGCTTCAGTCCGGTGATCTGCACCTCGCGCATGGACGAGACCCGCAGTTTCTACGCGAGACTCTTCGGCTTCACCGCCGCCCATGCGACCCCGTGGTACGCCGCGCTGGTCCGCGACGGGCAGCGGCAGCACGAGCTCACGCTCCTCGACCACACCCACCCCGCGCTGCCCGAGGCCCTCCGCACGCCCGTGCGCGCGGTGCGGCTCACCGTGGCCGTGGCGGACGGGGACGCGGCGTGGGAGAGGCTGGCCGCCCATGGGGCCGTGGAGGGCGCGGAGCAGGGGGAAGGGCGGCGCGTCGTCATCGTCGACCCCAACGGGGTCCGCGTCGACGTCGTGGCGGCCTGACCGGCGCGCGGCGCCGGGTGGGGGGAGCACCGCGGGGCGCCCCGACGGGGGGCGCCGCGCAGGGTCACCTGGTGCGCAGCGCTTCCAGTATCCGGGTCAGCGCCTGGCGCGTGGCGTCCAGATCGGCGGCGTCCTCCGACACGGCCAGCCACAAGGCGGCCTCGTTCATCGCGCCGGACAGCAGATGTGTCAGCGGTGCCACCGGCTGGGCCGGGATGGTGCCCTCCAGGACGAGCGCGGTGAGGGCGTGGGCCAGGTGGCGGCCGGAGGTGGCTTCGGTCAGCGCTCGCCAGCTCCGCCAGCCGAGCACCGCGGGTCCGTCCACCAGCATGATCCGCTGGACGGAGGGGTCCGTGGTGGCTTCCAGGAAGGCGTGGCAGCCGGCCGTGAGCTGGCTCCAGGAGTCCTGCTGCGCGTCGGCCGTCGCCGCGACACGGGTGGCGATCTCTTGCTGGACCTGCTCCAGCACGGCCTGGAAGAGCGCGGCCTTGCCGCCCTCGAAGTGGTGGTAGAGCGCCCCCTTGGTGACGCCGGCCGCCTGGACGACCTCCGACAGGTTGACGGATGCGTAGCCCTGGGTCGAGAAGAGCCGTCGGCTCTCGCGCACCAGTGCCTTCCGGGTCTGTTCGCGCTGCTGTGCCCGGACCCCGGTCATCGTGCACCCCCGTCTCGACCTGTCGGAACCTCCTGCACACGGTACTTCGCGGCCCTCCGGACCAGCGACCGCGTTCCGCGGCACCCAGCCTCCCCCCTCCGGAGGCGGAGCCGCACGGCCGGCGCGCCTGAGGCGCCGTCAGTCATGCCAGGAGTATGTCACTTCGAGCCATCCGGCGAAATATGCGTTGCCCACCCGGCAAAGCCGCCCCACCATCCCCCTCGGGACCGGCTGGGCCAACCAGCCGCCTGGACGAGTAAGTCCGAAGTCTTCGCGCGCATGAAGCGCCTCGACCTCCAGGGCGGCGCCCCGTCCGGTGCCCTCCTGCCGATCCACTGGGCGACCTTCAACCTGGCCCCGCACGCGTGCCCGCGGAGGTGTGGTGGTGGACGGTCTCCCGGCCGATCGCCCGCCCGTGGCGCCGGCCGGAGCCGGCACCGGCTCCGGTCCGGGCGCCCGAGTACGATTTCGACCTGGCGGGCGACCGCTGACTCCCCTGAGGGGCCCGGGCCCTCAGTCCTCCGCCGCGTCCGGCCGGTGGACGGTGATCGCCCCGGCGGGGCAGAGGCCGGCGGCCATCCGCGCGGCGGCGCGGTGGGCGGCCGGCGGCTCGGGGGCCAGCAGGAGCACGAGGCCGTCGTCGGGGTCCTGGTCGAACACCTCGGGGGCGGTCATGGCGCACATGCCGGCGCCGATGCAGCGGTCGCGGTCGACGCCCAGGCTCGGCGTCCCGCTCGTCACGACGCGTCCCAGGTGACCGGGAGGCTCTTCACGCCGAAGATGTCCGCCGTCTCCGGCCGCAGGGCGACCTCCTCGGCCGGCACGGCCAGGCGCAGCGTCGGGAAGCGGTCGAGCAGGGCGCGGAACGCGACCCGCATCTCGACGCGGGCCAGCTGCTGCCCCAGGCACTGGTGGATGCCGTGGCTGAAGGCCAGGTGCCCGCCTGCCGGCCGGCTCAGGTCGAGGGTGTGGGGGTCGGGGAAGCGGTCGGGATCGCGGTTGGCGGTGTGGTACGAGAGGACGACCGTCGTCCCGGCCTTGATGGTCTGGCCGCCCAGTTCGATGTCCTCCAGCGCCGTCCGGTGGAACGTCTTGGCGACGCTCAGGTACCGCAGCAGTTCCTCCACGGCGCCGTCGGTGAGCGACGGATCGGCGCGCAGCGCGGCGAGCTGCTCCGGGTTCCGCAGCAGCGCGAAGGTGCCGAGGGACAGCATGTTCGCGGTGGTGTCGAAGCCGGCGGCCAGCAGGATGAGGCTGATGCCCTTCAGCTCCTCGTCGGTCAGGTCGCTGTCGGTGAGCTCGCTGAGCACGTCGTCGGTGGGGTGCGCGCGCTTGGCGGCCACCAGCCGCTCCAGGTACTCCTGCGTCGCGGTGTACGCCGCGATCAGCTCCTCGTCGCTGACCTCGCCGCCCATGAACGCGTCGATCTGCTCCTGGAAGGACGCCCGGTCCTCGTAGGGCACGCCCAGGATCTCGCAGATCACGATGGTGGGGATCGGCTTGGCGAACGCCGTCACCAGGTCGGCCGGCGGCCCGGTCTTCTCCATGGCGTCCAGGCAGGAGGCGGTGATCTGCTCGATCCGCTCGGTGAGCATCCGCATCCGCCGGACGGTGAACCTGCCGATCAGGGGCTTCCGGTAGCGGCTGTGCTCCGGCTCGTCCATGAGCAGGAACTCGCCGGGCGGCGCCGGCGGAAGCGTGAAGTCGACCACGTTCATGAGGTCCTTGCGCGCGCTGAAGCGCGGGTCGGCGAGGACGGACCGCACCTGGTCGTACCCGGTGATCAGCCAGGCGGACTGGCCGCCGGGGTGGGTGTAGCGGCTGAGCGGGCCGTGCCGGCGGGCTTCGAGCAGTTCGGCCGGCGGGTCGAAGGGGCAGCCGGGCTGCCGCTCCGTCGGCATGGTCGTGAGGGTGTGCACGGACTCGCTCATGAGCGTTCCCCATCTCGTGATGCGATGCGTTTCCTTTCCGCTGAACGCTACGTTGCGTTCAGGAGGGCGGTCAATCGCCTTGTCGCATCAACGCAGTTCAGGAAAGGGGAATTGATGCAATGGGCTGGAGGTGAAGGCAACGGTGCCTGGCGGAGGGTGGCGGTGGTGGAGTGCGGCCCGGTCCGGCGAAGCCGTCGGCCTCGGGGGTGGGTGTCCGGGGTGTGAGACGGGTTTCCCGGAGGGTGGGCGGTCGTGGCAGGATTCCGGCATGCAGCGGCGGCTCATTACCAGCGCCCGCGTGCCGGCACCGAGCTGAGCCGGAGGCGACCCCTCCCGGCCGGACCCACCGCCCGCGCGCAGACCTCTCGTGTCCACGAGGGGTCTCTTTTGTTTCCCCGGCCGGCCGATCCGGCAGGACCGGACACACCCCCTGGACACCGGAACCCGGAACCCTTGGAGCAGGAACACCCCATGGCATACGACAACGGTTCAGCCCCCGCCTCGGCCCCCGTTTCCGTCTCCGCCGACGCCGACGCCGACGCCGACGCCGACGCCGACGCCCGCGCCCGCGCCCGCGCAGCCGAACTGTGCACGGTCGTCGTCTCGATCCGGGACACCCCCGGGGCGCTCGCGCGGATCGCCGCCACCCTCTCCAGCACGCCCGTCCTGGCGCTGGCGTACCGCGTCACCGGCGCGGAGCGGGCGCTCGCCGAGATCCGGCTGCCGAGGGCCCACGCGACCCGCGCCCGCCAGAAGCTGAGCCGCATGGTCGACGCCACGTCCGTGTGGGAGCCGGAGCCCGCCGTCCCCGCGCGCTGAGTCAGCGCGGCAGCTCCGAGGCCAGCAGGTCCATCAGGAGGCCGTCGTGCCAGGTGCCGTCGGGCCCCCGTTCGTACTGGCGCATCACGCCGACCGGGCGGAAGCCGGCCTTCTCGTAGCAGCGGATCGCCGCCGCGTTGTCGGCGGCCGGGTCGATGACGAGGCGGTGGTGGCCGTGGTCGTCGACGAGGTGGCGGGCCAGCGTGCGCACGGCGTCCGTGCCGAGGCCCCGACCGTGCACCGACGGGTCGAGGAACAGGTCGATCCCGGCGTGCCGGTAGTCCGGCTCCTCCTCCGCGTACCACTGGATCATGCCGACGATCCGGTCCTCGTACCGGATCGTCAGGCAGTGGGTGTCCTCGTCCGCCAGGTCCTCGGCGACCTCCGCCGCCAGGTCGTCGCCGCCGCGCCAGCGGGCCCGCACCTCCGGGGTGGCGCGGACGGCGGCCAGCGCGGGGACGTCGCCGGGGACCGAGGGACGCAGGACGACGGAGGTGCCGTGCAGATCGCTCATGCGCCCCAGCCTGCCCGACGCGGGGCCGACGGGACGAGGGGTTTGGCGCGGACGGGACGGGAGATACGCGGCGTATGACTTGATTCCTCCTGTCCTCAGCCACCGGCGGCCTCGCGTCCGCCGGATCCAGCGCGCTCGGCTTCGCCCTCGCGATCGGCGTCGTCGTGGTCGCCCTGCTGCTCGGAGCCTTCTGGTGGGGCTCCCGGCGCACGGCCCGCCGGCGGCGGCCCGTCGGCGACCCCACGCGGCAGCAGCCCCGGGCGCCCCGCGACGACTCCTGGTCCACCCCCGACGAGCGGCGGGACGGCGGCGACGGGAGGGCCTGACCGCCGCGCCGAACCGCCGGGCCCGGCTGCGGGCCCGGGCCCGGCGGTGACGGCGGCCTCCCGGCGCGGCCGGGAGGCCGCCCGCGTCAGTCGGCCGCCCGGCGCGGGGCCGGAGCCGGAGCGGGGGCCGCCGGGGCCGGGGCCGTCGCGATCCTCGGCAGTGCCGCCGGCTGTTCCTGCGCGAGCCAGCGCACCAGTTCCTCGCGGACCGCGCACCGTACCGTCCACAGGTCGTCGGCGTCCTTCGCCGTGACGATCGCGCGGACCGTGATGCCGGTGGGGGAGGTGTCCGTGACGGCCAGGTCCCACGCGCGCCCGTCCCAGCCCGGGCACTCGTCGAGGAAGTCCCGCAGGTGCGCCCGGAGCCGCGGCACCGGGGTGGCGTGGTCGCAGTGGAGGAAGACGGTGCCCGTCATCTCGGCGCCGCCCCGGGACCAGTTCTCGAACGGGCGGGACGTGAAGTACGACACCGGCAGCGTCACCCGCCGCTCGTCCCAGGTGCGCACCGTGAGGAAGGTCAGGGTGACCTCCTCGACGAGGCCCCACTCGCCGTCGACGACGACCGTGTCGCCTATCCGGACCATGTCGCCGAAGGCGATCTGGAAGCCGGCGAAGAGGTTCCCGAGCGTCGACTGCGCCGCCACGCCGGCCACGATGCCGATGATGCCGGCCGAGGCGAGCAGCGACGTCCCCAGCGTCCGGAAGGACGGGAAGGTCACCAGCGCCACCGCGCAGGCGATCACCCCGACGGCCACCGACACGACCCGGGTGATCAGCGTGACCTGCGTCCGCACCCGGCGCACCCGCGCCCGGTCCTGGGTGTGCGCGGCGTAGCGCGCGAACGAGGACTCCACCAGCGCGGTGGCGAACCGGACGGTCAGCCAGGCGCCGGCGCCGATCAGGCACAGCACCCGGAGCCGGGCGACCGGGCCGTCGGGGTCGAGCGCGGGCGCCCACTCGGTGAGCGGCGCCGCCCATCCGAGCAGCACCGTGAACAGGACGACGAACAGCGGGGTGCGGCACCGGCGCAGCAGCCCCCACAGCGGAGTGCCGGGGCGTCGGGCGTCCGCGCGCCGGGCCGCGAGGTCGGCGGCCCGCACGACGGCGTACGCGACGAGCGCGGAGCCGCACAGGGCGATCATCAGCCGTAGCGAATTCTCCATGTCCCCCGCCTGACCACCGCCGCTCCCGTCAAACAATCCCGGGACCCGCGGGGCGCCGGGGGCACCCGGTACGTCGCGGACCGTCCGCGGGGCCGTCCGGCACCGGGTCGTCCGCCACCGGAACGGAGGATTTCCCGGCGCGCGCGCCGCGCCGGGAACCCTTTGCCGCCGGGGACCCTCATGATCGGTAGGCGCGGGGGCACGGGCCGGAGTCGTCGGCGCGTGTGCCCGGTCCGCCCGGCGGCCACGGCAGGCGTGCGCCGCGAACTCCCCGTGACAGCAGAGGATTTCCGTGCTCCTGACCTCCCACCGCGGCCTGACGCGCCGTCGCCGGCTGACCGCCGGCGCCACCCTGGTCGCCGCCCTCGCGGCCGGACTCGCCCCGGCCGGCGCCGCGAACGCCGCACCCCTCGCGACCCCGGCCCCCGCCCCGGCCGCGAACCCGGTCGCCCCTCCGGCCACGGACCACGCTGGCGTGCCGGCCCCGGCCCCGGCCCCCGCCCCGGCCACGGACCTCGCCACCGCCCCCGCCTCCGCCCCCGCGCCCGACGTCGCCGGCATCGCCGCCGCGCTGAAGTCCGCGATGGCGAACGGCGCTCCGGGCGCGATGGCCCGCTTCTCCGGTCCCGGTGGCGTCGAGAGCGTGACCGCCGGCGTACGGGACCGGGCGACGGGCGCGGCGATGGACGTCCGGGCCCGCTTCCGGATCGGCAGCGTCAGCAAGACGTTCTCGTCCGTCGTGCTGCTCCAACTGGTCGACGAGGGAAGGATCGTGCTCGACGAGCCGGTCAACCGCTACCTGCCCGGGCTCCTCCCCGACGACCGGATCACGGTCCGCCACCTCCTCACCCACCGCAGCGGCCTGGCGGACTACACGAACGCCATGTTCGCCGACACCGTGCCGGGCTTCGAGGCCGTACGGAACCGGGTGTTCACCTACCAGGAGCTCGTGGACCTGTCGCTCGCCGAGCCGCGCACCACCGAACCCGGCGCCGCGTACCGCTACTCCAACGCCAACTTCGTCGTCGTCGGCATGCTCATCGAGAAGCTCACCGGCAAGCCAGTGGACCGCGCCTACGAGCAGCGGATCATCAAGCCGCTGAAGCTGCGCGCCACGTCGTACGTCCACCCCGACACCCGCATCAAGGGGCTGCGGGTGCGCGGCTACCTGCACCCGGACGCGGCGGGTGAGCCGCTGGTCGACTCCACCGAGCAGACCGTCTCCTGGGCCCAGTCGGCCGGCGCCGTCCTCTCCAGCCCCGCCGATCTGAACACCTTCACCAGCGCGCTGATGCGCGGACGGCTGCTCTCCCCGGCGATGCTGGCGGAGATGACCACGGTCTCCCCGACCGACGCGACCAACACCCGCTTCTACGGGCTCGGTCTGCGCCGGTACGACCTGTCCTGCGGCACCCAGGTCTTCGGCCACACCGGCACCGTGCAGGGGTACTACACGTACGCCTTCTCGACCCGCGACGGCGAGCGCAGCCTCGCAGCGGTGGCGAACACCTCCAACCACGGCGCCGCGAACACGGCCCTCGGCGGCACCCTGGAGGCCGCCTTCTGCGGCCCGAAGCCGGCCCCGTCCGCGGCCCCGTCCGCGGCCCCGTCCGCGCGCACCGCTCCCGAGGCCGCGACGTCCGCCCGGTCCGGTGCCGCCGCGTCCGCGGTGACCGACGCCGACGGCGCGCCGCGGCCGGCGGAGCGGGACCTGCCCGAGCGCCACTGATCCAGTGGGCCGCCCCCGGTCAGGGGGCGGTACGGGGGAGGGCGCGGGGCCCGGCGCACCGGGCGCCCGCCTCCTCGACCCGGCGGCGCAGCTCGCGGTCGGCCGTGATCACCAGGCACGGCCGGCCGTGCGCCTCCCGGGCGAGCTCGGCGATCAGGTCGTCGCCGCTGCCGGCGGCCTCCGCCACCCGCACGCCGGGCACGGAGGCCACGCCGCGGGCCCGCCCCTCGACCACCAGCACGATCTCGTACGGCCCCGGCCACGGTCCGTCGACCGGGCCGCCGTCCGCCGCGAGCCGGTCCCGCAGCCGCTCGGCGGCCCCGCGCCGGTCGCGCCACCACCCGTCCGGCACGGAACCCACGACGT
Organism: Streptomyces sp. NPDC057854; assembly: GCF_042797055.1. Lineage (NCBI taxonomy): Bacteria > Bacillati > Actinomycetota > Actinomycetes > Kitasatosporales > Streptomycetaceae > Streptomyces > Streptomyces sp. NPDC057854. The sequence continues at coordinate 13,213 of NZ_JBHVMF010000027.1, read as the reverse complement.
TGGCCCCGTCCACGACGAGCAGCGGACGGGACGCGGGCTCTTCGCTGTTCATGCCCCCAGGATGACAGCGCGGCGCGGCCGGCGCCGCAGGCGGTCGCGGTGCGGCCGGTTCCGCTCTGACCGACGGTGACGTCCGCGGGCCGTGCGGGCGGCGCCCCGGGTCCGGACGGCACCGGGGGCGACCTTTGCGGAATCCTTCACGCTCTGTGACGAAAAGCGGGTTCGACGGCCGGATCCGTGCCCTTCCGGGGATTCCGCTCGGGGGCGCGACGGGCGCGTTTGCGCAGCCGAGCGAGGTCAATTGGCCTCTCCATCCTCATTCGTACGATTCCGCTCCCGACAACTCTCCTGCCACGAAGGCGACTTTCGGCCAATCGATATCAGCCGCCCGGAGTGGCGCCGATACCAGACTCCGCAGGTCTACGGGCAGGTTTGCCAACTGAACACCGCACATGAACGGTTGACGACTACCCTGTGTGGTCGGTGATCATCGGTAGGCTCATCGCACCCGCCGACCTCACCGGCGACCCCCCGTACCGACAGACCCCCGGCCCCACCCAGCACCTCCTCACCCCCCGTAGCACCGCAGCCCCGTACCCCGTATCCCGCACCCCGTACCCGTCCCCCCGTTCCCCTCAGTACGCCGAACTCCGGGCACGTACCAAGGAAACCCATGTCACAACTTCGCGCACCCGCCCCGCGGTCCGACCGCCGCGAGGGCGGGCGGCACGGCCGATCGGGCGCCCGCTCCACGACCACCGGCACCGCGGCCCGGCCCGCGACGGCCGCCCCCGCCGAAATGCGCATACGGCCCCAGTTGCTGCGCACCTCGGTCCTCCCCGCCGTCGCCGTCGCCCTCGGTGGTGCCGCCGCCGTCCTCTTCACCCTCCGCTCCACCGGCACCAGCCCGACGCCCGCCCTGTGGGCCGCGCTCACCGGTGCCGCCGCGATCACCCTCGCCTCCGTGACGGCCGCCGCGATCGGCGCCGACCGCGCCGCCCGGGCCGTCCTCGCCCGGGTCTCCGGCCTGCGCCGCGACGCCGCCCAGGACCAGAACGAACTGCGCGCGCTCATCGAGCAGCTGCGCCGCGGCGAGGACCCGGCCCCCCGGCCGGCGCTCCCCGACGCCCTGCAGGGCGACGAGTTCGACCGGCTCGGCGCCGAACTGGCCCGCTCCCACGAGGCGGCCGTCGCCGCCGTCGTCCAGGCGTCCCGGCTCTCCAGCAGCGTCGGCAACGAGCAGAAGGTCGAGGTCTTCGTGAACCTCGCCCGCCGGCTCCAGTCCCTCGTCCACCGCGAGATCCAGCTCCTCGACGAGCTGGAGAACGAGGTCGAGGACCCCGACCTGCTCAAGGGCCTCTTCCAGGTCGACCACCTGGCCACCCGCATCCGCCGCCACGCCGAGAACCTCGCCGTCCTCGGCGGCGCGATCTCCCGCCGCCAGTGGTCCAACCCGGTCACCATGACCGAGGTGCTCCGCTCCTCCATCGCCGAGGTCGAGCAGTACCCCCGGGTCAAGCTCGTCCCGCCGATCGACGGCACCCTGCGCGGCCACGCCGTCGCCGACGTCATCCACCTGCTCGCCGAACTCGTCGAGAACGCGACCGTGTTCTCCGCGCCGAACACCACGGTGCTGCTGCGGGCCCAGTACGTCACCGCCGGCCTCGCCATCGAGGTCGAGGACCGCGGCCTCGGCATGCCCGTCGCCGAGCAGAACAAGATGAACGCCCTGCTCGCCGACCCCGACCAGGTCAACGTCGCCCATCTGCTCCAGGACGGCCGCATCGGCCTCTTCGTGGTGTCCGCGCTCGCCCGGCGCCACGGCATCGCCGTCCGCCTTCAGTCGAACATCTACGGCGGCATCCAGGCCGTCCTCGTGCTCCCGCAGGGCCTCCTCGGCGCCGACCCGGAGGGCCTCGCCCAGCACGAGCTGCAGACCGCCGCGGTCGCCGGCGGCGGCACCCCGCCGCCGCTCCAGCAGCCGCAGCCGCAGCACGACCGGCCCCAGCAGGCCCACCAGAACCACCAGCACCACCAGACCCCGCAGCCGCAGCCGCAGCCGCTGCCGCAGTCCCAGCCCCAGCCCCAGCCGGCCGCCCACCAGGGCGTGCCGCCGCAGGTCCGGCCCGAGGCCCCCTCGGCGCCGTTCCCGCAGACCGCGCCGCCCGCCGCCGCCCCCGCACCCGCGGAGGCCCAGGCCCCGGCCGCGTACCCCTACCCGCACCCCGCGCCCGCGGCGCCGGACGCCTCCCCCGCGCCCGCCGCCCCCGAGCGCCCCGGCCCCCCGGCCGGCTACGGCACCGCCGTACCGTCCGCGCCGCCCGCGCCCCGCGCGGAGGCACCCGGCCGGCCCGACCTGCCCAAGCGGCGCGCCCAGGAGCACCTCGTCCCGCAACTGCGCGACGAGCCGCAGGCCCGGCCCACCGAGGACCACGCCCTGCACGACCCCGGCCTGATGGCCGCCTTCCAGCGTGGGATCGGCCTGGCCGAATCCCAGCCCACCCCCCAGGAGTCGCTGCGTCACGGCGACGCGCACAAGGAGTAGATACACGATGACGGGCAATGTGCCGAGCGGCCATTCCTCGGATCTCGACTGGCTGCTGAGCGGCCTGGTCCAGCGGGTCCCGTACACCCGCAGCGCGGTGCTGCTCTCCTCCGACGGTCTCGTGAAATCCGTCCACGGGCTCGACCCCGACGCGGCCGACCACATGGCGGCCCTCGCCTCCGGTCTCTACTCGCTCGGCCGCAGCGCCGGCGTCCGGTTCGGCGACGGCGGCGAGGTCCGGCAGGTCGTCGTGGAGCTCGACTCCACCCTGCTCTTCGTCTCCACCGCCGGTTCCGGCACCTGCCTGGCCGTCCTGGCGGGCCGGGAGGCCGACGCCGCCGTCCTCGGCTACGAGATGGCGATGCTGGTCAAGAGCGTCCGCCCGTACCTGGTGACGCCCGCCCGGCAGGCGGCCGCAGCGGCGGGTGGCGCCGGTCAGTGAACGTGTCTCCTCCGCAGGAAGGGCCCTGGCTCGACGACGCGGCCGGCCGGCTGATCCGCCCGTACACCGTCAGCGGCGGACGGACCCGGCCCACCGCCTCGCTCGACCTGCTCTCCCTGGTGATGGCGACCGGATCCGGCCTCCAGCCCCACATGGGCCCCGAGCACGGCCTGGCCCTCCGGCTGTGCGAGGGGCCCACCTCGGTGGCCGAGATCGCGGCGCACTTAAGGCTCCCGGCCGCCGTCACCAAGGTCCTCCTCTCCGACCTCGTGGACTGCGGCGCCCTCACCGCGCGGGCCCCGCGCTTCCACGCCAACCCATCCGACCGTTCCTTGCTGGAGGCAGTGCTCGATGGCCTACGACAGCGGCTCTGAACGCCATGACGGTTTCGCTGCCGACCCCTTTCCCACCGCACTGAAGATCCTGGTGGCGGGCGGATTCGGGGTGGGCAAGACCACCTTCGTCGGCGCGGTCAGCGAGATCGAACCGCTCAGCACGGAGGAGCTGCTGACCTCGGTCAGCGCCGCCACCGACAGCCTGGAGGGCGTGGAGAACAAGACCACGACCACCGTGGCCATGGACTTCGGCCGGATCACCCTCGACGACCGGAACGTGCTCTACCTGTTCGGCACGCCCGGCCAGGAGCGGTTCTGGTTCATGTGGGACGAGCTGTCCGCGGGGGCGCTCGGCGCGGTCGTGCTCGCCGACACCCGCCGCCTCCAGGACTGCTTCTCCGCCATCGACTTCTTCGAACGGCGGGGCATCGCCTTCGTGGTCGCGGTCAACGAGTTCGACGGGGCCTTCCGCTACGAGCCCGACGAGATCCGGCAGGCGCTCGACCTCCACCCCGAGGTGCCGATCGTGCTCTGCGACGCCCGGATCTCCAGCTCCGCCATCACCACCCTCCTCACCCTCGTCCAGCACCTCCTCAACTCGACCCCGGCCAGCGAGCCGAGCTTCGGAGTCACCCCATGACCTACGACCCGACGGGTCACCTCCTGCTGACCCCCATCGACAAGGACGCCCCCGACCGCGTCCGGCGGCTGCGCGAACTCGGCCTCGGCGAGCGCCCCGACCCGGCCTTCGACGAGTTCGCCCACCGGCTCGCGGAGATGACCGGCGCCCCGTTCTCGATGGTCAACTTCATCGACGAGAACCGGCAGTTCTTCGCCGGCCTGCACACCCCGGGCGGCTCCCACTCGGGCAGTGACCTCGGCGCCGCCGGGGCGGGCGGCGTCGGCCGGTTCATGGCGCGCGACCACGGCTACTGCCCGCACGTGGTGGTCCGCCGCAAGGCGCTCGTCCTGGAGGACGTCTGCGACTACCCGCGCTTCGCGGGCAACCCGGTCGTCGACGAGATCGGCATCCGCTCCTACATGGGGGCGCCGCTGATCGACCGCACCGGCGTCGCCCTCGGCACGATCTGCGTCGTGGACACCGACGTCCGGCCGTGGGGCCGGTCCGGTCTGGAGACCATCAAGGCGATGGCGGCGGAGCTCGTCGAGCAGATCCACCGCCGCGAGGACGGGGTGTTCTGACCCCTTCCGCCCGTTTCCGGGGCAGCGGTGAGGGCCCGTACGGCACAGGTCGTACGGGCCCTCGCGCGTTCCGTCACGCGGTGGCCGGCTCCGGCTCCGGGGTGCGGACCAGGTCGGAGAGCCGCTCGGACCAGCTGCCCTTGCCCTGGCCGAGGGCGATCTCGCCGAGCCGCAGCAGCTGGATGTCGGAGGTGCCGGCCGGCGCGAAGATGTGGTGGGCGTCGCGGAGGTAGCGCTCGATGGGCCGGTCGGTGAAGAGGCCCGCGGCGGCGTGGATCTCCATGGCGTTGCGCCCGGAGTCGAGGGCCGACTCGACGTTGACCAGCTTGGCGTTCATCAGCTCGGTGTCGCAGGAGAGGCCCTGGTCGAGCAGGTGCACCGCGTGGTACGCGGCGAGCCGGGCGGTCATCAGCCGGGACTGCATCTGGCCCAGCTTGAGCTTCACCGTGGGCAGCTCGGAGAGCGGCTTGCCGTAGCGGATCCGCTCGGTGGCGAAGCGGGTGGTCTCCTCCAGGATCGCCCGGTGGATGCCGAGCGAGACGGCGGTCAGGTTGGCCCGCCCGTAGAGCACGCTGGAGGAGTACGCGACGGCGAGGCCGTCGCCCTCGTCGCCGAGCCGGTTGGCGGCGGGCACCCGGCAGTCCTCGAAGATCAGCTCGCCGAAGCTGAAGCCGTGCAGGCCCATGGCCGGCTGCTGCGGCCCGAGGCGGAACCCCGGCCGGTCGGCCTCGACGAGGAAGGCGGTCAGCCCCTTGGAGCCCGGCCCGGTCCGGACCACGACGCCGTGCAGGTCGCCGACGTGGCTGTTGCCGACGTAGACCTTGCTGCCGTTGAGGACGTAGTCGTCGCCGTCCCGGACCGCGCTCGCCTCCATGCCGAGCACGTGCCCGCCGGACTCCGGCTCGGTCACCGCGATGGTCGGCAGGCACTCACCCGAGGCGACCTTCGGCAGCCAGGTCTTGCGCTGGGCGTCCGAACCGAAGTGGACGATCTTCGCGGTGCCGAGCTGCGACGCCTGCACCATGGCGCCCATCGCGCCGCTGACCCGGGACAGCTCCTCGATGATGATCGTCTTCGCCAGGTGTCCGGCGCCCATGCCGCCGTACTCCGGACTGATCGTGGCGCCGAGCCACCCCTGCTCCGCGATGAGCCGCGACAGCTCGTGGTGCACCGTCCGCGACGCCTCCATCTCGGCTATGCGGGGGCGCACCTCCCGTTCGGCGAAGTCGCGCACCGTCGCCCTCAGCCGATGATGGAGCCGGCTGCTGAAGTAGCTGTCCATTACGAGTCCCTCCCTGCGAAACGCCTGCCCGGCACGGTCCGAGCAGGTGGAGCATCGGCAGTGGTCCCGTCCCGAACAGGCCGACACTTCATGGTGTTGATCTTTACGAAGGGGATCAATATCGCGCCCGTCTTTGTCCGAAACAGGTGCTGTTGACGATCACTTCGGAATATGTTTGGTGCGATCTGGAGCCACGGAGTCCGCCGGGGCGGATGCGTCAAGGGGTGTCTTTCTGCCACATGCCACCGGCAAGGACCCCCTTCCGGCCACCGCCGGGCGTGACCCCCGTCAAACGGTTCGTGACCACCCGGCGAAGTGCGGTATTGTTCTCTTGCACGCACGGCCGGGGGAAACCCCAGGTCAGACGGGCATCGGGACGTGGCGCAGCTTGGTAGCGCACTTGACTGGGGGTCAAGGGGTCGCAGGTTCAAATCCTGTCGTCCCGACTGTGCGGAAACGCAGGTCGGAAGGCCGTTCTCTCATCATGAGAGGACGGCCTTTCGCGCGTCCGGGGTGTGGTGGGGGCGGCTCGGCCGCCCGTCCCGCGGGCCGGGACCGTCAGGTCAGTCTCCTGATGACGGCGGCGGTGAGGGCCGCGCCGACCAGGACGGCCGGCAGGGGGAGCCGGGCCCGGCGGAGCACCGGGACCGCCGCCAGGGCTCCCGCGAGGGCCGGGTCCACCGTCCGCCATCCGTCACCGGCGACGTCGACCGTGACGAGGCCGGCCAGCAGGGCCGGGGCCATGAGCGCGATCACCGCCCGGGAACGCGGCGGCAGCTCGCGCTCACCGAGCGCGACCGGGCCCGCGGCCTTGAGGGCGAAGCCGAGGACGGCGACGGCGGCGACGGCCGACCAGGGGGTCATCGGGTGGCCTCCGCTCCGGGCTGATCGTCCGTACGTCCGCGCGATGGGTCGCCGCGTCGCGCGCTCGCCGGCGGCACCGGACGGGTCAGGGCGACCAGGGACGCGCAAGCGGCGCCGATCAGCGCCGGCCCGGCGGGGAGGACGAAGGACAGGACGGCGGCGACGGCCGCGCCCAGCAGCGCCGTCGTCCGGGACAGGCGGTCGGCGCCCACCAGGTCGAGCAGCAGGAACAGGAACATGGCGGGCGCCACCACGTCCAGGCCGAGCGAGGCCAGCAGGTCCGGGCTGGGCGCCAGGTACGCGCCGAGTGCCGTGCCCGCGGCCCACAGCACCCACTGGATCGCGGTGGCGGCGAAGAGCACCTCGCGGTCGAAGCGACCGCCGCCGAGATGTGCGGCGGCCCAGGAGCCGTCCACCACCGCCTGGGCCTCCACGGCGCGGCGCAGCCGTCCGCCGCGGAGCGCCCCGGAGACGGACACCCCCATGGGCAGGAAACGCGCGTTGACGAGGGCGGCCGCGGCGACCGCCGACGCCACCCCGCCCCCCGCACCGAGCGTCGCCACCAGAGCGAACTGCGCCGAGGCGGAGAAGACGGCCATCGAGCAGAGGACGGCCCCCGCGAGGGCCCACCCCTGCGACTGCGTCATCGCCCCGAAGCTCACCGCCAGCAGGAAGGAGGCCGCCCCGAGGGCGAGGCCGACGCGGACTCCGGCGTGAAGACCGCGACGGGGTAACGCGCCCCGGCCCGGGGGCAGGTGAGTGACCATGCCCTCAACCTAACAGGCAAAGTCCTGTAAGCCCATTAGAATCGCATGAGTCGTGCGCGTGGCTAAGGTGGTGAGGTGACGACAGCCCAGGACGCGAGCGGCAGGGAACCCTCCCCCCGCGGGACGCATGCCGGAGTGGCCCTCATCGGCGGGCACCCCGTCCTCGACTTCGCCAACACGGTCGCGTGGCGCACGGATCCCGATCGCCGCGTCGCTCGCGTGACGGGAGCCGAGGCGTGGCTCCGGTGGGCGGTCGGCGTGGAGCTGCTGACCGCGCAGGAGACCGCGGCGCTCCTCGGCTCCGCCCCGCCGGACCCGGCCGGCGTCACGCTCCTGGAGACGTGGAGAAGCACCCTCTGGGCTGTCCTCGACGCGCTCGTCGACGACCTGCCCCTGCCCGCCGAGCCGTGGGAGAAACTGCGCCTGTCGATCGCGACGGCCCGCCAGGAGGCCTTCCTGGCGCCGGAGTTGCCCCTGCGGTGGCAGGTGCGGGTGACGCGGTGCGAGGACCTCGCCCACGCCCTCGCCCTGCGGGCCGACGAACTCCTCGCGAGCCCCGCCGACATCCGGCGGATCAGGCGCTGCGAGGGCCCGGGGTGCGGATGGTTCTTCCTGGACCGCAGCCGCAGCGGTACGCGCCGCTGGTGCAGCTCCGGCGACTGCGGCAACCGCGACCGGGCCCGCCGCCACTACCACCGCTCCCGCGCCTGAGCGGGCCCGGGGCCCGGGCGTACGGCCCGTCCGGCTCCTGAGCGCGCGGTGCTCGCCCGCCCGGCCCGCCGGCGCGTACGTGCGCGCCCTGCGCGCGGCCGGCGAGCGCGTCAGGGAAGCGTCAAGACGCGCCGGCCGGGCGTCGCCTTCCGCGCGCCGGGCCCGGCCGTGCTGCTCAGGGCATGTGCGGGGCGGCCGAAGCGCCGGTGCGTAGCGGGGGCGTCAAGAGGGGCGTCGTGGGCGTCAGGGAGGCGTCAACGGGGGCGGAAATCGGCCGGACGGGCGGTTTCCTCATCTCGTCAGAGAATCCGCCTTCTTCCTTCTTCCGGGAGTTCACGATGGCCGACGTGGCCTTCGTCGTCACCACGCTCGCGGTCTTCGCGCTCGTGGCCTTCATCGCCAAGGGGGTGGCGAAGCTGTGAGCGCCGAGAACATCGTCGGTCTGCTCGTCGCCGCCGGCCTGCTGGGATACCTCGTCCTCGCCCTCGTCAAGCCGGAGAGGTTCTGAGCACGGATATGAGTCCCGTCCTGGCTGGAGTCCTCCAGCTTCTGGCACTGGCCGTCGCGCTCGGTCTGTCGTACCGGCCGCTGGGCGACCACATGGCGAGGGTCTATTCCTCGGAGCGGCACCTGAGACCCGAGCGGTGGATCTACCGGGCCGTCGGCGCGGACCCGTCGGTCGGGATGCGCTGGCCGGCGTATCTGCGCGGGGTGCTCGCCTTCTCCGCGGTGAGCGTTCTGTTCCTGTACCTGCTCCAGCGGGTGCAGGGCGCGCTGCCGGGTTCGCTCGGCTTCGTGTCGATCGACCCGGACCAGGCGTTCAACACGGCCGCGTCGTTCGTCGCCAACACCAACTGGCAGTCGTACTACGGCGAGCAGGCCATGGGCCACGTCGTGCAGACCGGCGGCCTCGCGGTGCAGAACTTCGTCTCGGCGGCGGTCGGCATGGCGGTCGCGGTGGCCCTGGTGCGCGGCTTCGCCCGCTCCCGCACGGGCGAGCTGGGCAACTTCTGGGCCGACCTGGTCCGCGGGGTCGTACGGATCCTGCTGCCGATCTCCGTCGTGGGCGCGCTGGTGCTCGTGGCGTGCGGGGCGATCCAGAACTTCTCGGGCATCCACGAGGTCGGCCGGTTCACCGGCGGCGCGCAGCAGTGGAACGGCGGCGCGGTGGCCTCGCAGGAGGTCATCAAGGAGCTGGGCACGAACGGCGGCGGCTACTTCAACGCCAACTCGGCCCACCCCTTCGAGAACCCGAACGGGCTCTCCAACCTCTTCGAGGTCTATCTGATCCTGCTGATCCCCTTCGCGCTGACGCGGACCTTCGGCCGCATGGTCGGCTCGCTGCGGCAGGGGTACGCGATCCTCGGCACCATGGCCGTCATCTGGCTCGGCTTCACCGCGCTGATGATGTGGACCGAGTTCGCGGGCCGGGGCCCGGCCTTCGAGCTCGCCGGCGGTGCGATGGAGGGCAAGGAGACCCGGTTCGGCATCGGAGGCTCCGCGATCTTCTCGGTCGCCACCACGCTGACCTCGACCGGCGCGGTGAACTCCTTCCACTCCTCGAACACCGGCTTCGGCGGCGGGATCAACCTGCTGGGCATGCAGCTCGGCGAGATCGCGCCCGGCGGCGTCGGCTCCGGCCTCTACGGCATGCTGGTCATGGCGGTCATCGCCGTGTTCCTCGCCGGACTGATGGTCGGCCGGACCCCGGAGTACCTGGGCAAGAAGATCGGCACCCGCGAGATCACGTACGCCGCCTGCTACCTCCTCGTCACCCCCGCGCTCGTGCTCGGCTTCACGGCCGCCTCGCTCGCCCTGGACACCCCGGCGCACTCGATGACGAACTCCGGCGCGCACGGCTTCTCCGAGATCCTGTACGCCTACACCTCCGGCGCCAACAACAACGGCTCCGCCTTCGCCGGCCTGAACGCCGACACCCCGTGGTTCAACACCACGATCGGGATCGCGATGCTCCTCGGCCGGTTCCTGCCGATGGTGTTCGTCCTGGCGCTGGCCGGCTCGCTCGCCGGGCAGACGCCCGTCCCCGAGACCGCGGGCACCCTGCGGACCGAGAAGCCGCTGTTCAGCGGGCTGCTCGTCGGCACGATCGCGATCGTCACCGGTCTCACCTACTTCCCGGCGCTCGCGCTGGGCCCGCTCGCCGAAGGGCTCGCGGCATGACCATCGACGTACGGAAGCACGAGGACCCGATGTCCCCCTCCGCCCCTTCGGCCGCGGCGCGGGCGCCGCACGGCGACCTGTCCGGCGGGCACCCGCCGTCCGGCGGGGCCGGCGGCGGCCTCTTCGACCCGAAACTGCTGATCGCCGCCTTCCCGGACGCGCTCCGCAAGCTCGACCCGCGCGTCATGGTCAAGGCACCGGTCATGTTCGTGGTCCTCGTCGGCTCGGTGGTCACCACCGCGCTCGCCGTGGCGCACCCGGGCGACTGGTTCGGCTGGGCGATCACCGCCTGGCTGTGGCTGACCACGATCTTCGCCAACCTGGCGGAGGCCGTCGCCGAGGGCCGCGGCAAGGCGCAGGCCGACACCCTGCGCAAGGCCAGGACCGACACCGTCGCCCGCCGCCTCACGACGACGGGGGAGGAGCGGGTCCCCGGGACCGGACTGCGCGTCGGCGACCTGGTGGTCTGCGAGGCCGGGGACGTCATCCCCGGCGACGGGGACGTCGTCGAGGGCGTGGCGTCCGTCGACGAGTCCGCCATCACGGGCGAGTCGGCGCCGGTCATCCGGGAGTCCGGGGGCGACCGGTGCGCGGTGACCGGCGGCACGAAGGTCCTCTCCGACCGGATCGTCGTCAGGATCACGGCGAAGCCGGGCGAGACGTTCATCGACCGGATGATCGGCCTGGTCGAGGGCGCGGCCCGGCAGAAGACGCCGAACGAGATCGCCCTCAACATCCTGCTGGCCTCGCTGACGATCGTCTTCCTGCTCGCGGTCGTCACGCTCAAGCCGTTCGCGATCTACGCCGGGGCCGACGAGCAGACCTCCCTGATCGTCCTCACCGCGCTGCTCGTCTGCCTCATCCCGACCACGATCGGCGCGCTGCTGTCCGCGATCGGCATCGCCGGCATGGACCGGCTCGTGCAGCGCAACGTCCTCGCGATGTCCGGGCGGGCGGTCGAGGCCGCCGGAGACGTGTCGACGCTGCTCCTGGACAAGACGGGCACGATCACGCTGGGCAACCGGCAGGCCGCCGCGTTCGTTCCGGTGCGCGGGACGACGGAGGCCGATGTCGCCGACGCCGCGCAGCTGTCCTCGCTCGCCGACGAGACGCCCGAGGGCCGCTCGGTCGTCGTGCTCGCCAAGGAGAAGTACGGGCTGCGCGAACGCCACCGGGGCGAACTGGCCCACGCCACGTGGATCGAGTTCACCGCCCAGACCCGCATGTCGGGCGTCGACGTCGACGGCCGCAAGGTCCGCAAGGGCGCGGCCGGTTCGGTCGTCGCGTGGGTGAAGGAGCGGGGCGGCACCGTCGCCGAGGACACGCAGGCGCTCACGGACCGGATCTCCCAGGCCGGCGGCACGCCGCTGCTGGTGGCTGTGGACGACGACGAGGGCGCGCGTGTCCTCGGGGTCGTCCACCTGAAGGACGTCGTCAAGGAGGGCATGCGGGAGCGGTTCGACGAGCTGCGCCGCATGGGCATCAAGACAATCATGATCACGGGCGACAACCCGCTGACCGCCAGGGCCATCGCCGAAGAGGCCGGTGTCGACGACTTCCTCGCCGAGGCCACGCCCGAGGACAAGATGGCCCTCATCAAGCGCGAGCAGGCCGGCGGGAAGCTGGTGGCGATGACGGGCGACGGCACGAACGACGCCCCGGCGCTCGCCCAGGCGGACGTCGGCGTGGCGATGAACACCGGTACGTCGGCCGCGAAGGAGGCCGGCAACATGGTCGACCTCGACTCCGACCCGACCAAGCTCATCGAGATCGTCGAGATCGGCAAGCAACTCCTCATCACCCGGGGCGCCCTGACGACCTTCTCGATCGCCAACGACGTCGCGAAGTACTTCGCGATCATCCCCGCGATGTTCGCGGTGGCCTACCCGTCGCTGGACAAGCTCAACATCATGGGCCTGGCGTCGCCCGAGTCCGCGATCCTGTCCGCCGTCGTCTTCAACGCGCTGATCATCGTGGCCCTCGTCCCGCTCGCGCTGAAGGGCGTGCGCTACCGGCCGTCCAGCGCGGACGCGATGCTCCGCCGCAACCTGGGCCTGTACGGACTCGGCGGCCTGATCGCCCCGTTCATCGGCATCAAGCTCATCGACATGCTCCTCACCCTCATCCCCGGAATCGGCTGACGCTCATGAACAACTCCGTAGGAAACACCGGACGGGTCCTGTGGGCGGAACTCCGGGCCCTCCTCGTCCTCACCGTCGTCTGCGGCGTGCTCTACCCGCTCGCCGTCACCGGCATCGCCCAACTCGCCTTCCCCGGCAAGGCGAACGGCTCCGAGATCACGGACGCGAGCGGGAGGGTCGTCGGCTCTGAGCTCATCGGCCAGCGCTACGACCTGCCCCTCAAGGACGGCGAGGAGACCCCGGCGCCCGACCTGCGCTGGTTCCAGCCCCGTCCCTCCCACGGCCTCGGCACCAACTCCGTCAACACCCAGTACGCGATCGTCCTGTCCGGCGCCACCAACCGCTCCGGCGACAACGCCGACCTCATCCGGTGGGTGAAGGACGCCAAGGCCGCCGTGGTCGAGGACAACTCCACGGCCTCGTACACCGTGCGGCCCTCCGACGTGCCCGCCGACGCCGTCACCTCCTCCGGATCCGGCCTGGACCCGCACATCTCCCCGCAGTACGCGAAACTCCAGGTCCACCGCGTCGCCGAGCGCAACAAGCTCGACGTCGCCACGGTCGAGAAGCTGGTCGCGGACCACACCGACGACCGCCTCCTCGGCTTCATCGGCGAACCCCGCGTCAACGTCCTGAAACTCAACACCGCCCTCAGGGAACTGACGGCCGGGAGCTGACGGGACCGACGGCACCGACCCGACGACAGCGCGGCCGGCGTCGCCATGGACCTCCATGGCGACGC